>DASURX010000034.1:0-2550 GCA_036375355.1 Candidatus Limnocylindria bacterium | reverse complement strand
GCCACCCCGGTGATGGCGCAGCGCTGGATCGACGTGGTGCGCACGCTGACCGACCTGCCCTTCGGGGACCTGGTGCTGACCCACTACCACGCGGTGCGGGTGCTCGGCGCCGCGGCATTCGGCGCGCGACGGATCATCACCACGCGGCAGACGGCCGAGCTGATCGAGGAGCGGGGACAGCAGGACTGGGCGAGCGAGCAGGGACGGATGCCTCGGCTCTTCGAGGGAGCGGACTCGATCCCCGGCCTGACCCGGCCGACCGACACGTTCGACGGGGAGCTGACGCTGGACCTCGGCAACCGCAGCGTCGAGCTGCGCTTCCTGGGTCGCGGGCACACGTCCGGCGACCTGGTGGTCTGGCTGCCGCGCGAGCGCATCTGCTTCGCCGGCGACCTCGTCGAGGCCCAGGCGGCTCCCTACATGGGTGACGCGCACATCGGGGAGTGGTCCACCGCCACCCTCGACAGGGTCGCCGCACTGAACGCCACCGCCCTGGTCGGCGGCCGAGGACCCGTCGTCCGTGGCGCAGACGCCGTGAGCCAGGCGATCGAGGACACGCGCCGCTTCCTCCGCGCGGTGCTCGACGGCACCCGCGAGGTGAGGGAACGCCGCGGCACGCCGCGCGACGCCTACCGCGCCACGCACGCGCAGCTCGCCCCTCGCTACGGCAGCTACCCGATCTTCGAGCACACCATGCCGTTCAACGTGCAGCGCGCCTGGGACGAGCTGGACGGTATCGACCATCCCCGGATCTGGACGGTCGAACGCGACCGCCAGGTCTGGGACGAGCTGACCGCCTGACGCCTCGAGCCCACCCCGGACCCATGGCCAGGCAACGACCGACGGACGCCGAGGTGGCGGTGGTCGGCGCAGGCCCGATCGGCATGACGCTCGCCGGTCGGCTGGCCCAGCACGGCGTCAAGGTGCTCCTGCTCGAGCAGCACCCGCGGCACACCGGCGAGGGCTCCAAGGCGCTGTGCATGCAGCGCGAGACGCTCGAGATCTGGGCGCGCCTCGGCATCGGCCAGCGCGTGGCCGAGCGGGGCGTCCAGTGGAACGTCGGGCGCACCTACTTCCGCGATCGCGAGCTGTTCAGCGTCACCCTGCCGGGCAGCGAGCGCGACCACTTCCCGCCGTTCGTGAACATCAACCAGACCGAGGTAGAGGAGCTGCTGCTGCATCGGCTCAACGAGCTGCCGAACGTTCAGATCCGGTGGGCCCATCGGCTCACGAGCCTGGTGCAGGACCCCGACGGCGTCACGCTCACCTGCGAGGCCGATGGCGCGGCCGCAACCTATCGCGTGGCCTACGCCGTCGGAGCCGATGGCGCCCACTCATCGGTCCGTCACCTGCTCGGAATGGGATTTCCCGGGCACGACCACCAGGACCTGTTCCTGATCTGCGACATCCGCGCGCAGCTGTCGTTCCCGCGTGAACGCCGCCTCTTCTTCGACCCGCCCTGGAACCCCGGGCGCCAGGTGCTGATCCATCCCCAGCCCGACGACACCTGGCGCATCGACTGGCAGGTTCCGCCCGGGACCGATGCCCAGGCGGAGCGCACGTCGGGTGGCCTGGACCGGCGCATCCGCGAGGTGGTGGGGGAGTCGACCGACTACGAGCTCGACTGGATGACCGCCTACCGCTTCCACCAGCGCCTGGCCCGACGCTTCGTGACCGGCCGCGTCATGCTCGCCGGCGACGCGGCGCACCTGATGTCGCCGTTCGGCGCGCGCGGCCTCAACTCGGGCGCCTGCGACGCGGAGAACCTGGCCTGGAAGCTGGCCCTCGTCCTGCGCGGCGCCGCCGGGCAGCCGTTGCTCGAGTCGTACCACGTGGAGCGCCGCGCGGCCGCCCTCGAGAACCTGGCCGTGACCGATGCCACCATGCGCTTCATGGTCCCGCGCGGCCGGCTGCGCCGCGCGCTGCGCAATGCGATCCTGCGCGGCAGCACCTGGTCGGGGTTCCTGCGGCGCCGGGTGAACTCCGGCCGCCTGGCGCAGCCATTCGTGTACGCCGGCTCGCCGATCGTGGCGCCCGCGCGCCCGGACGCGGATCCGCGCGAGCCGGTGCACGGCGCGGTTGCCCCGGATGCGGCGTGCAGCCTCATCGGCCCTGCGCCGCCCGACGACCGGGAGCCGCGGACGGTGAGTCGCCTGCGCGACCTGCTCGGCGAAGGCTTCGTGGCGCTCCTGGTCTGCGGCCCGGGCGCGGCGGACCGCGATCAGCTGGGGACCGGCTGCGCGGTGCGCGCCGCCGGCCTGGCCTGGCCGATACCCTGCCGCGTCCTGGTGGTGGGGCCGGACCACCCGGTCAGTGGCGTCAGCGTGCTGGCCGATCGCCGTGGCGAGCTGGCCGCCATCTACGCGCCGGCCGGTCCGCGCGCCTGGCTCATCCGGCCCGATGGCCACATCGCCGGCTCCGTGCCGCTCGGTACGAAGCACGCCGTCGACGCCCTGCCCGGCCTGGCAGCCCGCGCCATCGGCGGGGCCTGAGCGTCACGGCCGGCCGGCCCGCGGCCCTACCCGGGGCCTCCAATGGTTGTCGCGGTTT
>DASURX010000033.1:0-4206 GCA_036375355.1 Candidatus Limnocylindria bacterium | reverse complement strand
GGCCAGCCAGGCCTCCAGGCTCTGCGAATGCTGCGGGCCGGCCCCGCGCCCGATCCCCTGCTGCACGCGGACCACCATCGGCGCGGACAGGCGGCCGCCGAACATGGCGTGCATCTTGGCCGCCTGGTTGACCAGCTGGTCCATCACCAGCGTGATGAAGTCCATGTACATGATCTCGGCAACCGGCCGCGCACCCGCCACCGCGGCGCCGAGCGCGACGCCGACAATCTCGGCCTCGGACATCGGCGAGTCGATCACCCGCTCGGGCCCGAACCGCTCGAGCAGCCCCTTCGAGACGGCGTAGGCGCCGCCGTAGCGGCCCACGTCCTCGCCGATCAGGAAGACGCGCGGGTCGGCCGCCATCTCCTCGGCGAGCGCCTCGCGCAGGGCGTCGCGAAAGGTGATGGTCCGAGTGGCGGCGGCGGTCTCGATCATCGGGCACCTCCGAGCGGGGCGGCGTATACCCCGCGGGTCACGTCTTCCAGGGTGGCGGGTGGGCTGGCCTCGGCGGCCTCGACCGCCGCGCGAAGCTCCTCGGCGATCTCCCGCTCAGCCTGCTCGATGGCTGCATCGGCGGCCGGATCAAGCTCCAGCAGCCGGCTGCGGGCCAGCACCAGCGGGTCGCGGGCCTTCCAGCGCTCTTCCTCCGCGCTGTCACGGTAGGTGCTCGGGTCCGCGCGCGAATGACCCAGGAACCGATACGTCTCGGCCCCGATCAGGGTCGGTCCGCCTCCGCCTCGCGCCCGCTCGACCGCCTCGGCGGCGACCGCCCGTACCGCGATCACGTCCTGGCCGTCGACGTCGACGCCCGCAATGCCATATGCCTCCGCCTTGCGCGCCGCGGTGGGCTCGAGCGTCGATCGCTCCCAGGGCAGCGACATCGCCCAGCGGTTGTTCTCGAGGACGAAGACCACCGGCAGCCGTTCCACCGCCGCGAAGTTCACCGCCTCGTGGAAGATCCCCTCGGTGCTCGCGCCGTCGCCGAAGAAGACGACGCTCACGCGCGGCTGCCCGCTGATCCGCGCCCACAGTGCCGCACCGGTGGCGATCGGGATGTGGCCGCCCACGATCGCGTTCGAGCCGAGATGACCGATCTCCGGGGCGACGAGATGCATGGATGCGCCCAGCCCGCCGCAGGCTCCTGCCTGCCTGCCCAGCAGCTCTGCCATGAGCCCCAGCTCCGAGCCTCCGCGGGCCAGGTAGTGGCCGTGGCCGCGGTGCGTGCTGGAGATGTAGTCCTGCGGCGCCAGCACGTCGCAGGTACCGACCGCGACTGCCTCCTGGCCGATGCCGACATGGCACATCGTGCTGGCCAGCTTGTTCTGGAGCAGCAGCTCCAGGATCTTCTCCTCCGATCGGCGAATGCGCAGCATCTGCCGATGCAGGCGCCGGATGAGCTCCGTGTCGCTCGAGCTCGGGAGATCAGGAATTGACATGCTCGACCACCTCGTGCATCAGCTGCTGCATTGCCTCGTACGAGGCCACGTAGCGTTCAACGTAGAACCGGTAGGCCTCGTGGGCCTTCGTGTCCGGCTCGATGCGCCGCACCACCCGCACCATGCGCCGAGCGGCATCGGCCACCGTTGGATGCACGCCGCCCGCCACCGAGGCAAGCGCCGCCGCACCAAGGCTCACCGCTTCGGGGACCTCGGTGATGGTGATCGGCAGGTTCGAGACGTCGGCGTGGATCTGCATCCAGAGGTCGCTGTTGACCGCTCCGCCGCAGGCGACGACGTCGGTCAGAGTATGCCCGTTGGCGCGGAAGGTGCGGAACACGTTCTCCGTCCCGTAGCAGACCGCCTCGATGACGGCGCGGTACAGGTGCGCGGGCTCGTGGCCGAGGCTCATGCCCCAGAGCATGCCGCGCGCCTCGGCGTCGACGTAGGGCGTGCGGTTGCCCTGCCAGAACTCGAGGGCCAGGACTCCCTCCGAGCCGGGCGGCAGCTTCGAGGCCTGGTCGTTCAGCAGCTGGCGGGCCGCTGCCGCTCCCGGGCCACCGCCCTCGGCCAGCCGCACGCCGGTGACCAGCTCGACGAGCCACTTGACCACCGACCCGGTCGACACCTGGCCACCCTCGATCGTGTATTGCCCCGGGATCACCGCGTCCGTGTAGGCGCCGAACATGCCCGCGGCGTAGCTGGGGGTGGCGGCCTGGGCCAGCTGCAGGTGGGATGACCCGGTGATGAGCGCCACGCGCCCGGGCGCCAGGACATCCAGGCCGACCATTCCCACGAAGGCATCGGCACCGCCCTCGGCCACGGGCAGCCCCGCGGGCAGGCCGAGCTCCTCGGCCGCAGCCGGCGTCAGCGTTCCGAGCGTATCTCCCATGTCGACCACGCGGCTCGGCAGCTTGCCGACCAGGTCCGGCAGCCCCACCGCCTCGAACAGGCTCGTCGGCCAGCCGCCCGCCAGGCGGTCGTGGTAGGCGCGGATGGCGGCGTTGTTGATGCTGGCGGCCCACTCGCCGGTCAGGCGGTGGCCCATCCAGTCCACGAACTCGCCGATGCGCGTGGCGCGGCGGTAGGTCTCCGGCTCGTGCTCCGCGATCCACAGCGCCTTGCTGAGCAGCCACTCGGCCGAGGTCTTGGTATATCCGCTGTACTTCAGCGCGGGGTCGCCGGTCTCCGCGATGCGGCGCGCCTGCGAGGCGGCGCGCACGTCCATCCAGATCAGGGCCGGCCGCAGCGGCTTGCCCGAGTCATCCCAGGCGACCACCGAGCAGCTCGTGGCCGCCACCGCCAGGGCGCTGATCGCGCTCGGCGCGATGTCGGACTCGGCCAGCACGCCACGGGTGGCCGCGACCGTGGCACGCCACCAGTCGCGCGGATCCTGCTCCGCCCATCCCTGGTGCGGATGGGCGGTCGGGTAGGGGCTGCGCGCGATGGCGACGAGGTGTCCCTCGGCGTCGAAGATCGCGGCACGCGCGGCCTCGGTGCCGCAGTCGAGGCCCAGCAGGTAGGGGCCGGGCAGGGTGGGTGGCATGTCCGGAACCCTCGCTCAGCGCTCGTCGGCGTCGACCGTGACCAGTTGGTCGCCGGCAAATCGGACCCAGCCGCTGTTCACCTCGGTCGCACTCTCCTCGGCCAGCCCGAACAGGTAGCGGGCGCCAGCCTCGCCGAGCGGCGCGCCGGCGGCGTGCCACGTGCCCGGGGGCAGGATGATGCCCTGGCCGGGCAGGACCACGAAGGCGTGCACGGTTGAGGCATCCGGCGCCGAGCCGTCCGCGGACGAGTGGGCCACCGAGAAGACGACCGGGCCGTCGATGGCGAAGGCACATTCGGTGCGTTCCGCGTGGCGTTCCATGACCTGCAGCGGTCCATCAAGGGGCGCCGTCTCTACCAGGCCGATGCGCAGCGGCAGGCTCGCCGGCACCTCGCCGAGCGGATACCAGCCCGACCAGTTGGGGCCGGCGACGTCCCCGTCACGGCGCTCGAAGACGCCAACGGCGGTTCCGAACGGCGCAAAGGAATCGGGACTGAGCGGCTCGACCCGCACGGTGCGGGTCTCGACTCCAGGGTGCAGCGACATGCCTCTGACCTCGTACTGGGTGCACGTCCGATCATCTCGTACGGGAGGAGCAGGCCACAGGGCCGAGTGGCACGTCCCGGCAGGAAGGTGAGCCCGATGCGGGGCGTGGAGCCGAAGGTGGGATTCGAACCCACGACCGACGGTTTACGAAGACGTTGCCGGACGAGGCTGAGCGTCCGACAGCGACCGGAATGCCCGAGTCCCACGCTCAACGGTTGCTGTCGGCCGCTGGTGGTTAGGGCACGGTTAGGGTACGGCGTGCGGCGGCCGACGATATGGGTGTTCGCTGGTCCTTGGCCAGATCTCTCTCTCTCTGGACCGAAGGTTGGGAGTTGGCCCGCGTGGGCAACAGCGATTCGGCGTTGGCTGCAGGGGATGACGGTCGGGATCTGGTCTGAGCCTGACCGGTCACGGTCACGTGATCTTGGACCGACTGCCAGATGTACTCCAGTAGCGCTTGACAGGCGCCGATAATCACCATGTCGATCCGTTCGGGGGTTTCTCGTGTCCGGGCCACGAGTTGTACGGGCTACCGCCGTCATCCTTGTCCTTGCGTTGCTCCTGAGCTACACGGCGCAGCCCGCGCTAGCGACCGACCCGCCTTCGTCAACCCCTGCACCCTCGGCTGGCCCGGAGTCCGGCCGAGACGGACCCGCTGGACCACACGACGAGCTACAC
>DASURX010000032.1:0-3531 GCA_036375355.1 Candidatus Limnocylindria bacterium | reverse complement strand
GCCTCGATAGCGTGGAACGAACGATGACTGGACCCATGGGAGCCGCCCTCGACCGGGCCGGCGAGGTGCTGGGGCACGCGGCAACGCCGCTGGATCCCTTCTTCCGCCCGAAGACGGTGGCCGTGATCGGTGCCACCGAGGCGGCGGGCAAGGTCGGCCGCACGGTTCTGTGGAACCTGATCAGCAGCCCCTTCGGCGGCACCGTCTTCCCGATCAACGCCAAGCGGGCCAGCGTCCTCGGCCTCAAGGCGTACCCGAATCTCGCATCGGTGCCCGATCCGGTGGAGCTGGCCGTGATCGTCACGCCGGCCGCCACCGTGCCGGGGCTGGTCGAGGAGTGCGCGGAGGCCGGCGTCAAGGCAGTCATCGTCATCTCGGCCGGCTTCAAGGAGACGGGGCCCGAGGGCGTCGAGCTGGAGCGGCGCATCCTGGCCACCGCTCGACGGGCGGGGATGCGCATCATCGGTCCCAACTGCCTGGGCGTCATGAGCCCGGTCACCGGGTTCAACGCCACCTTCGCGGCGGGCATCGCCCGCCCGGGCAGCGTGGGCTTCGTCTCGCAGTCCGGTGCGCTGCTGACCGCCATCCTGGACTGGGCCGATCGCGAGCAGACCGGCTTCTCGTCGATCGTTTCGCTGGGCTCGATGCTGGACGTCGGCTGGGGCGACGTGATCTACGCCCTGGGCGACGACCCGCACACCCGCTCGATCGTGGTTTACATGGAGACCATCGGCGACGCGCGCGCCTTCCTGTCTGCGGCGCGCGAGGTGGCGCTGACCAAGCCGATCATCGTCATCAAGCCGGGCCGCACCGAAGCTGCGGCCAGGGCCGCGGCCTCGCATACCGGCTCGCTGACCGGCAGCGACGACGTCCTCGAGGCCGCCTTCCGGCGTGCCGGCGTGCTGCGCGTGGAGGAGATCGACGACCTGTTCGGCATGGCCGAGGTGCTCGCCAAGCAGCCGCGCCCGACCGGGCGTCGGCTGTCGATCATCACCAACGCCGGCGGGCCGGCGGTGCTGGCCACCGATGCGCTGATCGGTGGCGGCGGCGAGCTGGCCCCGCTGGGCGAGGACACGATGACCGCGCTGAACGCCATCCTGCCCGACGCGTGGAGCCACAACAACCCGATCGACATCTTGGGCGACGGGGACGCGGAGCGCTATCGGCGCACGGTGGAGATCGTGACCGCCAACCCGGACAGCGACGGCCTGCTCGTGATCCTCACCCCGCAGGCGATGACCGAGGCGACCGAGACCGCGGAGGCTTTGGCCGGCTTCGCGCAGCTCGGCAAGGGTCCGGTCCTGGCCAGCTGGATGGGCGGGCCGATGGTCGAGCCCGGCACGCGCGTGCTACAGGCCTCGGGCATCCCGGCCTTTGCCTATCCGGACGATGCGGTGCGGATGTTCAACTACCTGTGGCGCTACGCCAGCAACCTGCGCCACCTGTACGAGACGCCGGTGCTCCCCGACGACGCCGATCGCACCATGAACCGGCTCGGGGCGGAGGCGGTCATCGCGGCGGCCCAGGACGAGGGACGCACCCTGCTGACCGAGGTCGAATCCAAGCAGGTGCTGGCCGCCTACGGCATCCCGGTGGCCGAGACGCGCGTTGCCGCCTCCGAGGACGAGGCCGTGGCGGCGGCCGAGGCGATCGGTTACCCGGTGGTCGTCAAGCTGCACTCGCGCACCATCACCCACAAGACCGATGTGGGCGGCGTGCAGCTCAACCTGGGCGACGCCGACGCGGTGCGCGGCGCGTATCGGGCCATTCACGAAGCGGTCGCGTCACGCCACGGGGAAGAGGACTTCAACGGCGTGACGGTGCAGCCCATGATCAACTGGACCGGGTACGAGCTGATCATCGGCTCGAGCATCGACCCGCAGTTCGGCCCGGTGCTGCTGTTCGGCCTGGGCGGCACGCTGGTCGAGGTGATCCGCGACCGCGCCCTGGCGCTGCCGCCGCTGACGACGACCCTGGCGCGGCGGCTGATCGAGCTGACCAAGGTGTACCGCGCGCTGAGCGGCGTGCGCGGCCGGCGCCCGATCGACGTCGCCGAGCTGGAGCAGCTGCTCGTGCGCTTCAGCCAGCTGGCGGTCGAGATCCCGCGCATCGCCGAGATCGACATCAACCCGCTGCTCGCCTCGCCGGAGCGGCTGATCGCGCTGGATGCGCGGGTGGTGCTGCATCCGGCATCGATCCCGGACGACGCGCTGCCGCGCCCGGCCATCCGTCCCTACCCGCGCCAGTACGTGGGCGACTGGACGGCGCGCGACGGCAGCCGCTTCCTGATCCGGCCGATCCGGCCGGAGGACGAGCCGCTGATGGTGCGCTTCCACGGCATGCTCTCCGAGGAGACGGTCTATGCCCGCTACTTCACCCACCTGAAGCTGTCGCAGCGCACCGCCCACGATCGCCTGACGCGGATCTGCTTCACCGACTACGACCGCGAGATGCCGCTGGTGGCCGAGACGCTCGACGGCGAGGGCGGGGAGCGGGAGATCGTCGGCGTCGGACGGCTGTCCAAGGCGCACGGGCGGGACGAGGCGGAGTTCGCCATCCTGGTCGCCGACCGCTGGCAGCGCCGCGGACTGGGTACCGAGCTGCTGCGGCGCCTGGTGCGCATCGGGCGTGACGAGGGGCTCGAGCGCATCTACGCCGAGATGCTGGCCAGCAACGCGGGCATGCGCCACGCCAGCCTGGCGACCGGCTTCGAGCTGCAGCCGGTGCCCGGTGACCCGACCGTGGTGCGTGCGGAGCTGGTCCTGGAGGGGGTCGCCGCTCAGGCGGGCTCGTAGTCCAGGTAGTCCGGCCACCACATCGCGCGGTCGACGGCCGGCTCGATCTCGTCGTCGCGGTACTGGCGGCCGTAGCCGGTGTCGCGGAAGTGCCGCACCAGCGCGATGGCGATGCCGCGCGCCGCCGCGCGCAGCTCCGAGATCTCCGGGTACATCGCTCCGCTGGCCAGGCGCTCGGGACGAACCATGCCGGCCAGCTCGCGGGCGGCGACCAGGAACGCCTCGTCGGTGAGCTCGCGCGCCTCGGCCACCATCGCCCCCAGCCCGAAGCCGGGGAACACGAACACGTTGTTGGCCTGCCCGATCTTGCGGGCCTCGCCCCCGACCTCGACGTCGGCGAAGGGGCTGCCGGTGGCGACCAGGGCCCGCCCATCGGTCCAGGCCAGGACGTGGGCCGGCAGCACCTCGCTGCGGTCGCTCGGGTTGGAGAGCGGCAGGATGATCGGCTGTGGGTGGTGCGCCGCGACCTCGCGGATGAGGGCCTCGCTGAAGGCGCCGCGCTGGCCGGTGGTGCCGATCAGGATGGTCGGCTTGAAGGCGCGCGCCACGGCGACCGGGTCGCACAGCTGCGCCTCGGTCAGGCCCAGGGCTGCCACGCGCTCGTCGTCGAGGGCCAGGGCCCGCTGGTCGTCCGCCGTCTCGGGACGCGACAGGCGCACCACGCCGCGGCTGTCCATCAGCAGGATCGCCTGGCACTGGCGATCGGCGCCTTCGGCCGCGATCTCGGCCCGGATCA
>DASURX010000031.1:0-10182 GCA_036375355.1 Candidatus Limnocylindria bacterium | reverse complement strand
TCGCTGCAAAGGTCGCGCCGGCCACGAGGCCGAACACCAGGGTCACGATCATCGTCGCCTCCGACACCGCGCCCAACAGCCGGCGCGGCGCGGACTGTCGCTTGGGTGCAGGCGAATCGGGCACCCATCGCGTGCCATCCCAGAAGGTCATGGGCTCTTCCTTTCGGCAACCCGGCTGACTGAGCCCTCCCTCTCGGATCAGTCCCGTGGCTTTGCGTCCCCGGGTCACCCCGGGTTTGCCTTTGTCGTTCGCGGTGCCCGCGCGAGGCCGAGCGTACAGGAGCGCGGGCGCGATGCGCCATCGCCTATCCGTACCGAGGTACATGGCGGTGGTAGTGCTCCGCACCGCCGCCAATTGCCCCCGGCCCAACCGGACCGATCAGCGGCGGACGGTCATGACCTGGCCGTCGGGGGTGTCGCGGACCTCGACGCCCATCGCAGCCAGCTCGTCGCGCAGCGCGTCCGACGTCGCGAAGTCTCGCGCCGCGCGCGCCGAGGCGCGACGCTCCAGCAGCTCGGCGGCGCCGGCGGGCAGCTCGGTGATCTCCTCGTCGGCGGGGGCGTCCAGCGAGAGGCCCAGGACGCGGTCGAAGTCGAGCAACAGGGCGCGGCGCTGGGGCGGGGTCAGCTCATCGGCGGCGGCCACCGTCTGGGCCAGAGCCAGCGCCGCGGGCAGGCCAAGGTCCTCGGAGATAGCGCCGACGAAGCGGGCCCGATACCCCGCCACGGGATCGGCTGCGAGGTCGACATCGGTCCCGTCGGAGGCTCCTTCGGCCACCGCCCGACGCAGGCGGCGCAGGCCGGAGGCGGCGGCATGCATCGCCGCCTCGGTGAAGTCGAGCTTGGACCGATAGTGTGCCGTGAGCGCCAGGTAGCGGAAGGCCAGCGGCTCGAATCCCTTCTCGGGCAGGTCGCTGACCCGGATCACGTTGCCCGCCGACTTGGCCATCTTGGCATCGGCCAGGGTCAGGAACTCGCCGTGCATCCATATGCTGACCACCGGGTGGCCTGTCACGCCCTCGGACTGCGCGATCTCGTCCTCGTGGTGCGGGAACTTCAGGTCGATGCCGCCGGTGTGGATGTCAAACCGATCGCCGAGGTACTTCATCGACATGGCCGAGCACTCGATGTGCCAGCCCGGGAAGCCGTCGCCCCAGGGTGAGGGCCACTTCATGACGCGACCTGGCTCGGCGGCCTTCCACAGCGCGAAGTCCTCCGGGTCGCGCTTGTCGGTCTCGACGTCGACGCGGTGGCCGGCCTTCATCTGGTCCAGCCGCTGCCCGGAGAGCTGACCGTAGCCGGGGAACTCCGAGACGTCGAAATAGACGTTCCCGTTGACCTCGTACGCCAGCCCACGCTCCAGAAGCGCCTGGGTGATGGCGATCATCTCGGCGATGTGGTCGGTCGCGCGTGGCATGACGTCGGCGCGTGGCATGTTCAGCAGGCGCTCGTCCTCCAACCAGGCATCGGTGTAGAACTCGGCGATCTGCTCGGGGGTCTTGCCCTCCACCTCGGCCGCCAGCAGGATCGGGTCCTCGCCGGTCTCGCGCATGTGTCCCACGTCGGTGACGTTCTTGACGTAGAGCACCTCGTAGCCCAGGTACTGCAGCACGCGGCGCAACAGGTCGCCGAACAGGTAGGTGCGCAGGTTGCCGATGTGCGCGTAGCGGTACACCGTGCTCCCGCAGGTGTAGATCGTCACGCGCCCCGGCGTGACCGGCTCCAGCGGCTCGACGCGGCGGGTCAGCGAGTTGTAGAGGCGGACGGTCGGGAGCATGGGGCCCGAATTGTACCGATCGGCCCTCCCCTGAGCCGACAGGCGCTGCCTCGCACATCGGGCAGATCTGCGCACTACGGCTGCTTTCTGCGTGGTTCTGCACGGTAGATCGGGTAACCGCGAGCAAGAGCGGCGAGGGCTCGCGCTTCATGCGCGAAATTACCTCCCGTGTGCGGCAATCCGAAGCACGACCGGGCTCCCGCGTGCAGCTTTACCCGATGTACGGGGCAACGGGCCGATCACGCATCCGCCCGCCCAACGCTCAGGACGACGCGGCCGGCTCCGTGGCTGGCCCGTCCTCCTCGGCGGCCGATTCCTCGCGCAGCTGGCGCAGGGCGCGCTGGTCGATGCCGCCGAAGCGCGGCAGGTCGGCGATGGATGTCGAGCGTGCCAGGCGCTCCTGCATCTTGCCGAGCACCAGGCTGCTGAAGTCGGGGGCGGCCATCAGCTGGCGCAGCGTATCGGCGGGCACCTCGAGCAGGGTCGTGGCGCGGTCGGCCACCACGTCGGCGGTCCGCGCGCTGCCGGTCAGCGCGGCGATCTCACCGAAGACGTCGCCGGCACCCATGGCCGACAGCGAGCGGTAATCGCCCTCGCCACGGCTGACCCCGGCCACGGCCCGGCCAGAGAGCACGAAGTAGGCGCTGTCGCCGCGCTCGCCGGCGCGGGTGATGACCGTGCCCGGCTCGGCTTCGACGACGCGGCCGTGGGCCAGGAGCGCGTCGCGGTCGCGCTGCGGCATGCCAGCCAGCGCCGGGATGTAGCGTCCCAGCGCCTGGACGTCGGCCAGCGTGGCAGGTCGTCCGGCGGCCGCGCTCGGCGCCTGCGGCGCGGCGCGCAGCAGGCTGATGGTGCGGCGCCACTCGGCGGCGGGCTGGCCGATGCCCGGCAGCAGCGCGCCGAGGACGGCGATGACCACCAGCACGGCCGAGCTGGCAGCGAACATGACCCGGACGTCGACGACGTCGGCGAGTCCCGCCAGGCCCATGCCGCCCAGGTAGAACACGTCGCGGATCACGTAATTGGTGCTGAACACGCGGCCGCGCATCTCGCGCGGCGTGTTGCGCTGGTTGATCAGCCGCCCGGCGACGTACGAGGGTGCGTTGAGCACGCCCGAGATACCGATCAGGCCGATGGCGAGCCAGATGTTCGAGGTCAGCGCGTACGCCAGTCCCGCCAGGCCCATCCCCAGGAAGCTGAGGATCAGCCAGCTTCCCTCGCGGATGCGCTCCGCGTAGCGAGCCATCAGCAGGCTGCCGATCACGAAGCCGACCGACGTGATCCCCTCCTGCAGCCCGTACTCGAACTCGGTGGCGTTCAGGACGGTCAGGGCGAACGGCAGGAGCAGCACGTTCTGCAGGCCGAAGATGACCATGACCGGCGTGCGCACCAGGGTCATCGAGCGCAGGATCGGCGTGGCGGCGATGAACTTGGCCCCGACCGCCAGGTTGCGCAGCACGTCGCCAACGGTGGCCTGCTCCTCGACGACGAGCTTCGGCACCCTGACCAGCGCGATCAGCGCGCCGGCGAAGAGGAACGTGCCGGCGTCGATGAAGAAGACAGCCTCGATGGAGACCTGCGCCAGCAGGCCGGCCAGCGCGAAGCCCACAGCGGTCGAGCCGAACTGGGCGATGGCCATCATCGAGTTCGCCGCCGCCAGCTCCTCGTCGGTCGCCACCTCGGGCAGGACGCTGTCGTTGGCGGGGTCGAAGAACTGCTTCACGGACGAGGAGAGCAGCACGATCACGTACAGCCAGAAGACCGAGTCGCCGCCGCTGATCAGGAAGGGGATGGCGGCCACCAGAGCCGCCTGGATGACGACCGTGACGATCATGATCGCCTTGCGGTCGTATCGGTCCACGAAGACCCCGGCGATCAGGCCGAAGACCAGGGTGGGTGCCGCGGAGACCATCAGTATCAGGCCGACGTTCAGGACCGATCCGGTCTCGCGGAAGACGATGATGCCGGCGGCCAGCGAGGTCAGCGCGTCGCCGATGGTCGAGACCAGCTGCGCCGTCCAGAGGTAGACGAAGCCGCGGTTGCGGAAGACCGCGAACGGACCGACCGGGGCGGCGGCTGGCGTATCCGCAGTCACCAGGGGCACCCTCCGTACTGCTCGGTGGCGCGGCAGGGCAGCCTCCGCGTGGCGCGCATTGTGACATCCCGGGCCGCCCGGCCGAGGCTTGCGGCTACCATCGCCGCATGCCGGAGCGCGCCGCGGATGGGTACCCGCTGACCCTGGGTGAGGAGCCGCGCTTCTGCCCGGCCTGCGGGCTGCCGGTCGAGCAGCGCATCCTCGAGGAGGACCACTGGCCGCGCCACGTCTGTGCCAACGGCCACGTCAGCTGGCGCAACCCGCGCATCGTGGTCGGCACCTTGCCCGTTCGCGCGGGCAAGGTCTTCCTGGCGCGGCGCGGCATCGAGCCGGCCGTCGGGCTGTGGTCCTACCCGGGCGGCTTCCTGGAGCTGGGGGAGTCGGCCCAGGAGGGCGCGCGGCGCGAGACGGAGGAGGAGACGCTGCTGCGGGTCGAGGTCGGGCGGCTGATCGGCGCCTACTCACGGCCGCAGGCCGCGGTCGTCACGCTGATCTACGAGGCCGATGTGGTCGGCGGGGAGGCGCTGCCCGGCGCGGAGACGCTCGAGGTCCGCGCGTTCGGTCCCGACGAGATTCCCTGGGAGGAGCTGGCCTTCACTACCGGCGAGAGCGCGCTGCGCGACTGGGTGATGTCGTTGCCCGGCCGCGGCCCGCGCTTCGAGCCGGAGCTGTACGTGGAAGGCGACGCGCCGGACGCCTAGGCCGGGTTCGGCTCGCGGACGACCTCGCCGCGGAGCGGCACGCCCGCACCCAGCAGGATGCCCCAGGCCAGGGTCCCCACCAGGGGCGCGGCGGCCAGGCCGAACCCCGGATCGCCGGCGCGGGCGGCCATCGCCGCCGCGACCAGGGCCCACGCCAGGATCGCGAAGCAGGGCGCCGCGATGGCCACCGTGGCGCGCACGGTGAAGAATCGGCCGAAGAAGTAGGCGAACGCGGTTCCCAGGAACGCCGAAGCGAGCTGCACCAGGGCGAAGCCCAGCACGAAGGCGCTGGCATCGGGCTCATCGGCCCTCGGGAGGACTGCCGCGACGAAGGGACGCAGCGGCGACAGGGCGTCGCGCTCCAGGAGCGTGGCCAGGAGCATGGCGGTCGCCAGCCAGGCATAGCCCGCGGCCAGGCCCGTCACGAAGCCGCGGTACGCCAGCCGCAGGCCGTACACGCCGGTCATCGGTGAGCGAGGGCAGCAGTCACCATGCTCGGCATGGTAGGGACCGACGCGTGCGCATCCCAGCGGCCGATGGTCCGGGCCGGCGGGGTACCGGCGCCGCCCGCGCGACGGTCAGTCGAGGCTGCGGAAGACGGCCACCGCGTTCTGGCCGCCGAAGCCGAAGCCGTTGATCAGGGCGACCTTGACCGGCGCCTGCCGCGCCGTGTTCGGCACGTAGTCCAGGTCACAGGCCGGATCGGGATGCTCGTAGTTGATGGTTGGCGGGATCAGGCCGTCCCGGATGGCGCAGGCCGCGGCCAGGGCGGACATCGCGCCGGCAGCGCCCAGGGTGTGGCCGATCATCGACTTGTTGCTGCTGATCGCCACGCGCCCCGCCGCCTCGCCGAAGGCGCCGTGGATCGCCTTGGTCTCGGTGGCGTCGTTGAGGGGCGTGCTCGTCCCGTGAGCGACGATGTAGTCCACCTGCGCCGGCTCGACCCCGGCGTCGCGCATCGCGCGCTGCATGGCCTTCGTGGCGCCATAGCCGGAGGGCTCGGGGGCGCTGATGTGGAACGCGTCGGCGGTCATCGCGCCGCCGGCAACTTCGGCGATGGCGCGCGCCCCGCGCCGCTCGGCATGCTGCGCCGACTCGATCACCATCACGCCAGCCGCCTCGCCGAAGACGAAGCCGTCCCGCTTCGCGTCGAACGGGCGCGACGCGCCCTGCGGGTCGTCATTGCGCTTGGAGAGCGCGCCCATGTTGGCCAGCGCGGCGAAGGCGACGGGCAGGATGGCGCTCTCGGTGCCGCCGGCGATCACCACGTCGGCGTCGCCGTGCTCGATCATGCGCTGTGCCTCGAAGAAGGCCTGCACGCCCGAGGCGCAGGCCGCGACCGAGGTGACCACCGGGCCGCGCAGCCCGTTCAGGATGCTGATCTGGCAGGCGGCCATGGAAGGCGACAGCATCGGCACCATGAAGGGGCTGACGCGCTGGGGGCCCTGCTCCAGGTAGACGCGCTCGGCCGAGGCGACGTCGCCGATTCCGCCTCCGCCAGTGTTGAGCACCACCGCGATGTCGTCGCGGTTGGCATCGGTCACCTCCAGGCCGGAGTCGGCGATCGCCTGCGCGGCGGCGGCGACCGCCAGCTGGCTGAAGCGGCTCATGCGGCGGGCCTGCTTGAAGTCCATCCAGTCGCGCGGGTCGAAGTCCTTGACCTCGGCGGCGATGCGCACCTCCTCGTTCGAGGCGTCGTACGCGGAGATGGGCGCCACGCCGCTGACCCCGCCGCACAGGTTCGTCCAGAACGTGGCCGCGTCGTTGCCGATCGGGGTGATGGCACCCAGGCCGGTCACCACCGCGCGGCGTCGCTCGCCGCTCACGCTTCGTACCGGCGCAGGATGATCGAGCTGTTGTGGCCCCCGAGCCCCATCGAGTTGGAGAGGGCGACGGCGACATCGGCCTGTCGCGCCTCGTTCGGCACGTAGTCCAGCGTCAGCTCGGGATCGGGGTGGCGCAGGTTGATGGTGGGTGGCACGCAGCCGGTCTGGATGACCTTGGCGCACACGAATCCCTCGAACGCGCCGGCGGCGCCCATCATGTGGCCGGTCATGCTCTTGGTGGAGCTGACCATGAGCCGGCGCGCGTGCTCGCCGAAGACCTCCTCGATGGCCACCGTCTCGTAGCGGTCGTTCAACGGCGTGCTGGTGCCGTGGGCGTTGATGTAGTCGACCTCATCGGGCCCGATGCCGGCCCGCTCCAGCGCCGCTCGCATGGCCCGCTGGTTGCCCTCGCCGCGCTCGGCGGGAGCGGCCATGTGGAACGCGTCGGCCGAGGAGCCGTAGCCGATCACCTCGGCGATCGGCGTGGCGCCCCGGGCGCGGGCGTGCTCCGCCTCTTCAAGGACGAGCACCGCGCAGCCCTCGGCCACCACGAAGCCGTCGCGCGTGGCATCAAACGGCCGGCTGGCCATCGCAGGCTGGTAGGCGCCGGTGTCCGGGTCGATCGGCGAGCCGAGCGCCTTCATCTGGCTGAAGCCCGCCATCGCCAGCGGGACGACGACCGCCTCCGTGCCGGCGCCCAGCATCAGGTCGGCCTGGCCGCGCACGATCGCCTCCATCGCCTCACCGATGGCGTGGCCGCCGGTCGCGCAGGCGCTGACCACCGCCAGGTTGTGCCCGCGCAGCCCGTACTGGATCGCCACCATGCCGGACGCGGCGTCGGGGATCATGTGCGGCAGCAGGAACGGCGAGACCCGGCTCGGCCCGCGTTCGTTGAGCGTCTGCAGCCCATCGGCGATGAGGCCGATGCCGCCGATGCCGGTGCCGAGCACGATGCCGAAGCGGTCGCCATCGGCCTGCGAGGCGTCCAGCCTGTCGTCGGATCCGAGGAGCCCGGCGTGCCGCAGCGCCTCGCCGGCCGCCGCGACCGCGAAGTGCGTGTTGCGGTCGTGCCGGCGCGCGTCCTTGGGATCCATGTGCTGCGTGGCATCGAAGCCCTTGACCTCGCCGGCGACGTGGACGTCGTAGGCCGATGCGTCGAACAGGGTGATCTCGGCGATGCCGGAGCGGCCGGCGACGAGCGCCTGCCACGCGGCGTCGGCCCCGATGCCCACCGGCGAGACGACGCCGAGCCCGGTGACGACGGCGCGGCGCCCGCTCACGTGGGCAGCCACAGCGCGCCGCCCGGCGCATCGACGGCGTGGGCGTTGGCCGTCGGTGCGATGCGCCGGATGAGGCCGGTCAGCACCCGTCCCGGGCCGATCTCGACGAAGTCGGTGACGCCGTCGGCCGCCATGTGGCGGATGGTGTCGGTCCACTGCACGCCGTGGACGAGGTGCTCGGTCAGCTCGCGGCGGAGGGCATCCGCGGTCTGGATGACCGACGCGTGGACGTTGCCCAGCATCGGCACCTTCGGGTCGCGGAACGGCACGCGGGCCAGGATGCGGCCGAACTCGTCGCGCGCGCGGCGCATGAGTGGGGAGTGACTCGCCACGCTGACGGTGAGCTGCACCGCCTTGCGGGCGCCGACCGTCTTGCTCATCTCGAGCGCGAAGACCAGGGCGGGGATGACGCCCGACAGCACGATCTGACCCGGGGCGTTCTGGTTGGCGACGCTGATCTCGCCGTGCTGGCGCGCGTTGGCCACGACCTCGTGCACCTGCTCGTCGGAGAGGCCGACCACCGCGCCCATGCCGCCGTCGATGCCGCGCTCCTGCATGATCCGGCCGCGCTCGCGGACGAGGCGGATGGCGGTCTCGAAGTCGATCGCGTCGGCCGCCACCGCGGCGGCGTACTGGCCGGCCGAGTGGCCGGCAACCGAGCGCGGATGCAGCTCGACCCCCGCCTCGCGAGCCTGCACCCGCAGCGCCTCGAGGTAGGCCACGCTGGTGGCCAGGATGGCGGGCTGGGCGTTGACGGTCAGGTCCAGGTCCTCCGCGGGGCCGTGGGCGATCAGCTGGCTGAGCGGGAAGCCCAGCGCGGCGTCGGCGCGCTCCATGACCGCGACCGCTTCCGGCGATCGCTCGAGCAGCGCCGCGCCCATGCCGACGTACTGCGACCCCTGGCCGGGGAAGACGAAGGCATGCACGCGCGGGGCTTGCGGGGCTGGGGAAGGCTGTTCTTGGTGATCGGTCATGAAGCGATTCGGCCGGCTGAAGCGGTGCGAAGTATAAGCGGGGAGCGTGCGCCGCACCATGTTCGCGATGTCGGGGCGGGCGTCAGCGGTCGCAGAAGCTGCCCGGGATCGGCTCCACCCTGAGGGTCGGCGGGTCGGTCCCATTGTCGACGATGGACCGATGCCATGCCGGCATCACGGCGCGGTCAGGCCGTGACGAAGCGGTGCACGACCTCGTGCAGGACGGGCAGGCCGAAGCGGATGCTGCTGACCGCGACCCGCTCGTCGTTGGCGTGGAACAGCGACAGGAAGGGGGTGTCCGCTTCGAGGCGCAGTGGCGAGAAGCCGTAGGTCGGTATGCCGAGCAACGCCATCGCCTTGGCATCGGTCCCCGGCGTGATCATCATCGGCAGGGGCACGCCATCCGGATCTGCGCGGCGCAGCGCCTCGGTCATGAGCGAGACGATCTCGGCGTCGGCCGGCCATTCGACGGGCGGCATGGTGTGGACCGATTCCACCGTGACGGCCTCGCCGGCGACCTGCTGCAGGTACGCCAGGAAGGCTGCCTGGTCGGTGCCGGGCAGCGTTCGCACGTCCACCTCCGCCTCGCCCGTTCCGGGAACCACGTTCACCTTGGTACCCACGCGGATGACGTTCGGCGTCACCGTGTCGCGCAGCATCGCGTCCAGCGAGCGACGCAGCACCGGGTCGTCCACGGCCGCCTCGAGGGCGGCGCGTGCCTCCTCGTCCTGGCCGCTCTCCGCCAGGGCGGCCACCTCGCCGAGGCCGAGGCCGTCGAAGAAGCGGCGGACCACCGTGATGACACGGGCCGGTCGGGGAGCGGCCGCAAGGCGGGCCACGGCATCGGCCAGCTTGATGGCGGCGTTATCCGGGGCGGGCATCGAGCCATGCGAGGGCGTGCCGGTCGCGCGCAGCCGCGTCCAGACGATCCCTTTCTCGGCAACCTGGATGGCGTACGCTCGCCGTCCGCCGATCGTCATCGAGTAGCCGCCAACCTCGTTCAGCGCCGCCGCCGCGGGGCGACCGCGCGCGTCGCCGAAGAGCTCGGGCCGCTCGCGGACCCAGTGCAGCGCGCCGTACACGCCGCCGGCCTCCTCGTCGGCGACAGCGGCGAAGATGACGTCACGCCGCCGCTCGCCGCCGGCGCGTTGGAGCGCCAGCATGACCGACAGCTCCATCGCCACCATGTCCTTCATGTCCACCGCGCCGCGCCCCCAGACCACGCCGTCGACCAGCTCGGCGCCGAAGGGGTCGCGTGACCAGGATCTGGCCTCGACCGGCACCACGTCCACGTGGGAGAGCAGCAGCAGCGGGGGCTCGGGGTCGGCCACCGTCGCGGGCAGGCGCGCGAAGCACGACCCACGGCCGGGGGCCACCTCCATCACGTCTGCAGGGATGCCCTCTGCGGCGAGGACGTCGGCGCAGTGGCGGGCGGCGGCCGTCTCGCCGCCGAGCGAGTCGCGCCCGGCAGCGGTGTCGGGCACGCCCGGCGGGTTCACCGATGGGATGCGGATCAGGGCGCGAAGGTT
>DASURX010000030.1:0-7375 GCA_036375355.1 Candidatus Limnocylindria bacterium | reverse complement strand
ACCGGCACCCAGGTGCCCGTCCTGCGCACCGGCCTGCTGGAGCTGCTCGACGACTTCCGCGCCCAGCGCGCGGCGTCGGAGGCGGTGCTCTCGATCGCGGCCATCGGGCCGCTGACCCTGGCCGCCGGCGCGGTGGGCATGGTCGGCGTGCTGCTCGTCTCGCGACGGCGGGGAGCGCTGGCCCTGGCCCGCAGCCGCGGGGCCACTGGGCTGCTGCTGCTGGGCGCGCAGCTGTGGGAGGCGCTGCTGCTCGCCGGATCGGCCGCGCTGCTGGGCCTCGCGGCCGCCGTTGCGTTCGTGCCCGGTCGCGCCTCGCCGCTCTCCGCCGTCCTGGCGCTGGGGGTGGGCCTCACGGCCGTCGCCGCGCTGGTGGCCAGCACCTGGCCGGTCGCACGGCGGCCGCTGGGCGAGCTCGCCGCGGAGCAGCCACTGACCGTGCGGACCTCGCCGCGCCGCCTGGTGGGCGAGGCGACCGTCGTGTTCGTCGCCCTGGGCGGCATCTGGCTGCTGCGGCAGCGCGGCCTGACCATCGGCGAGGGGGAGGCGACCCGCTTCGACCCGCTGCTGGCAGCAACCCCCGCTCTTGCCGGCCTCGCGGTGGGGATCGTGGCGATGCGGCTCTACCCGCTGCCGATCCGCGCCCTTGGCTGGCTCGCCGCGCGGCGGCGCGACCTGGTGCCCGTGCTCGGGCTGCGCTCGGTTGGCCGCCACCCCTCGGCCGCCAACCTGCCGCTGCTGGTGCTGATGCTGACCGCGGCCTTCGGCGCGTTCGCCAGCGTGGTGACCACCACCGTCGACCGTGCCCAGGTGACCGCGTCGTGGGAGAACCTCGGTGCCGACTACCTGGTCGCCCGCCGCCTGGGCACCGGGCCGATCACCGCCGCGGTGGATCCGAGCGTCGTTCCCGGGGTCGAGGCTGTGGCGGCCGGCTACCGCGACGACAGCGCCGACTTCCGCAGCGAGCCGGAACAGCGCGCCAGCCTGCTGCTCTACGCCCTCGAGCCGGCGCGCTACCGCGACGTGGTGGCCGGCTCCCCGGTGGATCCGGCCTGGCCTGGCCCGATGCTCGGACCGGCACGCACCGATGGCCTGGGGACGCCGGCCAATCCGATCCCGGCCATCGTCTCGCGTCGCCTGCCGCCCGGATCGAAGCCCATCCAGCCGGGCGGCACCTTCCAGGTCGCGGTGGCGGGACAGGTGATGACGTTCGTCGACGTCGAGGAGCGCGACGCGTTTCCCGGCCTGCCCGGCGAGGGGATCTTCGTCATCGCGCCGTTCGACCAGCTGCAGGCCGCCTACACCAGCACCACGCTCCAGCCCAACCTGCTGCTGGTCCGCGGGCCGGCCGCCATCGGCGACGAGCTGTCGCGCACCGTGACCGGGCAGCTCTCCGCGCTGGGCGTCACCTCGCGCCACGCCGCCTACGACGCGCTGCGCGGCCAGCCGCTGGTCGCGGTGGTGAGCACCGGCTTCCTGGCCGCGCTGCTGGCGGCGGCCGTCTACCTGGCGCTGGCCGTGCTCGCCTCGCTGACCCTCTCGGCGGCGCGCCGCACGCGCGACCTGGCCTTCCTGCGCACCCTGGGCGTGAGCAGCATGCAGTCGGTGGCCCTGACCCTGATGGAGCACGCGCCGCCGGTGCTGCTGGCGCTGGTGCCGGGCGTGGCGCTGGGCGTGGGGGTCGCCTACCTGCTCGGCCCGTCGCTGGGCCTGGCGTCCTTCGCCGGCGCCGCCGGCGGCATCGGCCTGTCGGTCGACTGGGCGTCGGTGGCCCTGCTGGCCGCCGGGCTGCTGGGGGTGGTGGGGCTGGCCGTCGGCATCTCCAGCTGGGCCGCGCGCCGGGCGGGGACGATGGACGCGCTGCGGATCGGCGACGATTGACGGGCACGGAGGCTCCATGAGCGACTCGATCACCGACATCGGCGACATCGTCGACATCCCGGTCAGCGGCCAGCCGCAGCCGACGCTGCTGGTGCCGCCCGAGGTGCGGCCGCGCGCCATGGCCGGCGACGAGGCGCTGATCGTGTGCGACAACCTCGTCAAGATCTACAAGGTCGCCGACCTGGAGGTGGTCGCGCTGCAGGGCCTGGACCTGCTGGTGGAGGCCGGCGAGTTCATCGCGCTGGTCGGCGCATCGGGCAGCGGCAAGAGCACCCTGCTGAACATCCTGGCCGGCCTGGACGTGCCGTCGGCTGGGCGCGCGGTGGTGGCCGGCCACGCGCTGGGGGAGATGGGCGCCCGCGAGCGCACCGCCTACCGCCGCGAGGTCATCGGCTTCGTCTGGCAGCAGACCGCGCGCAACCTGCTCCCCTACCTCACCGCCTACGAGAACGTCGAGCTGCCGATGCTGCTGCAGGGCGTCGGCGCGGAGGAGCGCGGCAAGCGCACCGACGAGCTGCTGGGCCTGGTAGGGCTCGCCGAGCGCGGCCACCACCGGCCCGACCGGCTGTCGGGCGGCGAGCAGCAGCGCGTGGCGATCGCCGTCGCGCTGGCCAACCGGCCGTCGGTGATCCTGGCCGACGAGCCGACCGGCGAGCTCGACTCCGAGACGGCGGCCCAGGTCTTCGACCTGCTCCAGCGCGTGAACCGCGAGCTGGGCATGACGATCGTGGTCGTCACCCACGACCCGCTGGTCAGCGAGCGGGTGATGCGCACCATCGCCATTCGCGACGGCCGGACCAGCACCGAGACGCTGCGCCGCGCGGCGGTGAGCCAGGCCGGCGACCATCACGTCATCGCCGAGGAATACGCCGTGCTCGACCGCGTCGGGCGCCTGCAGCTGCCGCGGGCCCACGTCGAGGCCCTGGGCCTGCATCGCCGGGTGCGGCTCCTGCTCGAGGAGGACCACATCGAGGTCTGGCCCGATGGCGCCGCCAACCCGACGGAGGATGCCTAGATGAATACCGCACGCTACGCGCCTCCGGCGCAGCCGGTGCCCGGCACGGAGACCACGCCCATGGTCGAGACGGTCGGCCTGGTGCGCGACTACGTCCTGCCCGGCGGGACGGTGCACGCGGTGTCAAACGTCAACCTGCGCATCGAGCGCGGGCAGCTGGTGGCCGTGCGCGGCCGATCGGGCTCCGGGAAGACCACCCTGCTGTCGCTGATCGGGGCGCTGGATCGGCCCACCGCCGGGCGCGTGGTGGTCGACGGCAGCCCCGTCTCCGAGCTGCCCGAGTCACGGCTGGTCGCGTTCCGCCGCCGCAAGATCGGCTTCATCTTCCAGGCCTTCGGCCTGCTGCCGATCCTGTCCGCCGCCGAGAACGTGGAGGTGCCGCTGCGCCTGATCGGCGCCGAGGCCCGATCGCGCGACGAGCGCGTGGCGGAGCTGCTGCGCCTGGTGGGCCTGGCGGACCGGATGCACCATCGGCCCCATGAGCTGTCCGGGGGCGAGCAGCAGCGCGTGGCCATCGCCCGCGCCCTGGCCAACCGGCCGGACCTGCTGCTGGCCGACGAGCCGACCGGCCAGCTCGACTCGCACACCGGCCACGCGATCATGATGCTGCTGCGCCACCTGGTGCGCAGCGAGGGCGTGACGGCGATCGTCGCGACCCACGACGCGGCCATGATCGACGTGGCCGACCATGTCGTGGAGCTGCGCGACGGCCACGTGGTGGGCGCCGCCGAGCCGGCCGCCTAGCGAACGGGCGCCGCAGCCTTCAGCTCACCGGCGATCTCGCGCGCCCAGGCCTCGATCAGCGGCCAGCTGCGGAAGTCACCGCTCTCGGCGCCGACCATGCGCGTGATCGCTCGCTCGGCGAGGCCCAGCCGTCCGCGGTCGAGCCGGCCTGCGAAGGTCCGGTGCCCACGCGCGTGCAGGTCCGTTACGAGGGCCAGCGCGTCCGGGCTCTCCTCGACCGGCTTGGGCTCGGGCGCGCCGATCGGCCCGGAGCTGAACAGCCACACCGGTCGTGCCAGCAGCGCCTCGCGATGGCGCTTGGCGAACTCGGTGGCCGCACCGATCCAGCGGCCGGCATAGACGCCGCTGCCCAGGATCACCGCGTCGTAGCCGTCCAGCGAGGTGACTTCCTCGGGCCGCCGCGAGGCCGCCGTCACGCCCTCCCGGGTCAGGATCTTGGCGATCGCCTCCGCGATCTCGGTGGTCGATTGGTGCTTGCTTGCCGCGGTCACCAGGACACGCACTCCGGTCACATCCTTTCACGCCCGGCGAGGCGGTCCATGCGGGTCCGGGCAACCCTGCGACATCGTCGCGCCGGGACCAGCAGCGTGCCACGGGCCAGCAGTCACGACGGTGGGGGCCGTCCTTCCCTCGCGCGGCGTACGCTTGGGTGATGAGAAGGGCATGCGTCGTGCGCGGCACGGCCGCGTGACGGACGAAGGCGACACGCGGACGACCGGCGCGACCTGCGCCGGCTGCGGCGAACCGATCCTGCGCGGCCAATCGGTGATCCGCCTGGAGGCCGGCCTGCTGCTCGAGGACGCGCGCTTCGACCCGCTGATCATGCGGCCGGTCGTCTACCTGCACGCGGGTGGCGGGTACGACGTGCTCTACGACGTCCACGATCGATGGTGCGCCACCCCGGAGGGCTTCAACGCGGCTCTCGTCCCGCTCCTCGTCCACGGCGAGACGAGCGCGTCCGGCCACTGACCGGCGACCTCGTGCGCCGGCGACTTCCGGCACCGAAATTCGGGCCCGGTTGGCACTGACGTCAGGCGGCCGGCGCGCGGCACCATGCTGCTCGGTCCGAATCAGCGGTACCGATCGGAGGCATCCAATGCGTTACCTTGCCGCGGCGCTCGCGGCGCTCACCGCGGTGCTCTACTACCTCATCGGCCTTGAGGTCCTTTGGGTCGGCGACTCGACGGGCGGCGAGGATCCCGGCCTGCTCGGCTTCGGGCTGGTGGTCGGGACGGCATTCCTCGTCACTGCCGCCCTGCTGGTGCTCACCGAGCGGCGCTGGGTCCTGGTCGCCGCCGGCCTGCTGCAGGTCATCGTGCTGGTCGGCTACGTGGCCGCCGCAGGCATACGCGACCCGTCGTTCGCGCCCTGGGGCCTGGTCGTGAAGGCCCCGCAGCTGCTGATCCTCCTCATCGTCGCGTACCTGCTGGTGCGCCACGCGCCGTCGCGGACGAGCCACGGCATCGGTGCGGCGTCATGAGCGCGCGACTGCTGGTGGCGTGCGCCACCAAGCACGGCGGAACGGCCGAGATCGCGCAGGCGATTGGCGCAACGGCCCGCGCCTACGGGCTGGAGGCCGATGTCGTGGCGGCGCGCGAGGTGCGCAGCCTGGACGGCTACGACGCGGTGGTCCTGGGCAGCGCGGTGTACATGGGCCGATGGCAGGGCGACGCGGTGGCCCTGCTCAAGCGGCGCGAGAAGGAGCTCGCGGCGCGCCCGACCTGGCTGTTCAGCAGCGGCCCCACCGGCGGCAGCCCCGAGGCCGACGCCGCGGTGGACGCCGTGCAGGCCGATCCGGGCGCCATGGCGCCGCCCAGGGAAGTCGCCCGCCGTGTGGCGCGCATCCGGGCGCGCGGGCACGCCACCTTCGCCGGCCGGGTCGGCCCCGAGATGAACGGTTTCCTGGAGCGCTGGATGCCGCGCGGCGACTGGCGCGATTTCGACGTGGTCCGGGCCTGGGCGGGGCGCGTGGCGCGAGCCGTCGCGTCCCCCGCGGCGCCGGAGGAGCCGGCCCTCGACTAGGTCACGTCGCGGACGACCACCGTGCCGGCGATCTTGTCGTGCCAGCCCTGCTTGCGCGAGTCGAAGGCGACCCAGATCACGCCGATCAGGATCACGACGAAGGAGATGATCAGGCCGACGTAACGCAGCAGGCTGACGACCCAGTCGGGCCGGGAGCCATCGGCCACCTTGGCGACCCGCATCCGGAACGGGATCATGCCCGGCGTCTGGCCGCGCAGCGTCCAGAAGCCGACGAAGTAGAGCAGGCCGAGCAGCGTGCTCCACGCGCTGCTGCCGTAGTTCACCTCGAACTGGTTCGGCCCGGTCACCACGATCGATCCGCCTCCCGCGATGGGGACCAGCGCGGCGGTGATCACCCCCAGCACGATGGCGTCCAGGATCCAGGCCACGACCCGGACCCAGAACCCGGCGTACTCGACTCCTGCGGCGGGTCCGGCTCTTTGGGGCTGCGGGGCGGACCAGCCCTGCTGGGGCTGGTCCTGGGGCGCGGACGCGGTCATGGCGTCTCCTCGATTGGCGTTGCTGATGACTCCATCATCGGCGCCGGGGTCAACCCCACCCGGGCTGCCGCGGCGGGGCCGTTCGGCCCTATCGGCGCCGTCCGGGCGCCCGGACACTGAGCCCATGCGCGAGCTGCTGGATGGGAACGCCGCCATCGTGCGCGGGGCGCTGGCCGCCGGCTGCACCTTCTTCGCCGGCTACCCGATCACGCCGGCCTCCGGGATCCTGATGGCGATGATGCGCGAGCTGCCGCGCTGCGGTGGCGTGGCCATCCAGGGCGAAGACGAGATCGCGTCGATCGGCATGTGCATCGGCGCGGCCATGGCCGGCGCGCGGGCCATGACCGCCACCAGCGGCCCGGGGATCAGCCTCTACTCGGAGAACATCGGCCTGGCGATCATGGGCGAGGTCCCGCTGGTGATCGTGGACGTGCAGCGCCTGGGGCCGGCGACCGGGGGTGCCACCACGGTCGGGCAGGGCGACGTGCAGTTCGTGCGCTGGGGCACCTCGGGCGGCTACCCGATCATCGCCCTGGCGCCCAGCAGCGTGGCCGAGTGTTACTCCGTGACCGCAAAGGCCTTCGAGCTGGCCGAGCGCTTCCGCTGCCCGGTCTTCGTGCTGACCGACAAGGAGGTGGCCATGACGCTGGCCACCGTCGAGGCCGATGCCTTCCCGCCGGTCGAGGTCCGTCCACGGGTCCTCGCCGCCGCCGGCGCGCCGTATGCCTACCAGCCGGCTGCGGATGTCCCGCCCATGCGCCGCTACGGCCGGGGCGAGCGGGTGCGCTTCACCGGCTCGACGCACGACGAGCGCGCCATGATCACCCGGCAACCGCCCACGGTCGACGCCCTGAACCGGCACCTCGCCGCCAAGATCGAGGAGCATGCCGACGAGCTGGAGCTGGTCGAGGCCGATGCGATGCCCGGCGCCACCACGCTGGTCGTCTCGTACGGGGTCACCGCCGGCGCCGCGCGGATCGCGGTGCAGCTCGCCCGCCGCGAGGGTCGAGCCGTTTCCGGCCTGGTGATCCAGGGCCTGTGGCCCGTGCCCGAGCGCGCCATCGGCCTGGCCATGGAGGGCGTCGAGCGCGTCGTCGTGCCGGAGCTGAACCTCGGGCAGTACCGCCGCGAGATCGAGCGCCTTGCCGCGGGGCGCGAGGTCGTCGGCGTCAACCGCGTCGACGGCGAGCTGATCGACCCCGAACAGGTGCTGGAG
>DASURX010000029.1:0-7742 GCA_036375355.1 Candidatus Limnocylindria bacterium | reverse complement strand
GACATCATCTGCGAGGTGGTGTGCGAGGACAACGAGCATCTGCTGCGCGTCCTCGCCGATCGGCTGGCCAAGATCGACGGCATTCGTTCGACCGAGACGATGGTCGAGCTGCGCTTCGTCAAGGAGAGCTACCGGTGGGGGACGAGGTAGGAGGCACGCGAGTGACCCTGGTCGAGAAGCGTGGGGTGGATCGCGATCGGCTGCGCCGGATCGGCGCACGCGAGGAGGAGTCGTACCGCGGGCGGACGCCACGCAGCCGGGAGCTCCACGAGCGCGCCAGGCGCGCCCTGCCGCTGGGCGTGGCGAGCTCCTTCCAGGCCTACGAGCCCTACCCCCTCTTCATGACCGATGCGCGCGGCTCGCGCATCTGGGACGCGGACGGCAACGAGTACATCGACTTCGACATGGCCTTCGGCGTGCTGGCGGCCGGGCACTCGCACCCGCTGCTGGCCGAGGCGCTGCAGCGCCGCGTGGCCAACGGGACGTGCTACACGTTCCCGGTCGAGGATGGCGTGGCGCTGGCCGAGGAGATCAAGCGACGCTTCAACGCCGATCTGGTGCGCTTCAGCAACTCCGGCACCGAGGCAACCATGGACGCCATCCGGGTGGCCCGCGGCTACACCGGCCGGGAGAAGATCGTCAAGTTCGAGGGCGGCTACCACGGCCACCACGACGATGTGCTGGTGAGCATCCAGCCGCCGCGCGACCGGATGGGTCCGGTCGAGCAGCCCACGACGGTGCCCGCCACGGCAGGCCTGCCGCGCAGCCGGCTGGCGGAGACGGTCATCGCGCCGTTCAACGAGCCGGACATCCTGGCAGCCATCCTGGAGGCGAACCGCGACGAGATCGCGGCCATCATCGTCGAGCCGGTGCAGTTCAACATCGGCGTGGTGCCGCCCCGCCCTGGCTTCCTGGAGCGGGTCCGTGAGCTGGCCACCGAGCACGGCGCGGTGCTCATCTTCGACGAGGTCAAGACCGGCGTGGTGCTGGCCTACGGCGGCGCCACCGAGTACTTCGGCGTGCAGCCGGACCTGGCGTGCCTGGCCAAGAGCATCGGTGGCGGCATCCCGATCGGGGCGTTCTGCGGGCGCGAGGCGGTCATGCGCGTGATCGAGGAGCTGCACCCGGATGCGCCGGGCGTGGGCGTCGAGCACTCGACGCTGGCCGGTGGCGCGACCCGGGTGGCCCATCTCGGGACGTTCAACGGCAACCCGCTGTCGATGGCGGCCGGACTGGTCACGCTGACCCAGGTGCTGACCCGCGACGCCTACCCTCGGCTGCACGCCATGGCCGATCGGCTGACCGCCGGCTGTCAGGACGTCATCGACGAGTTCGAGCTGCCGGGCTATGCCATCAACGTCGGTCCCAAGGGCTGCGTGATGTTCACCCCGCAGCGCGTCACCAACTACCGCGACTTCATCGGCCTCGACGCCGAGCTGTGGGAGGCCAGCTTCTTCTACCTCGCCAACCGCGGCATCCTGCTGCCACCCGGCCCCGACGACCAGTGGACGCTGTCGGTGCAGCACACCGAGGAGGAGATCGAGCGCCACATCGCGGTCTTCCACGACTTCGCGGTGGAGCTGGCCGGCTGACACTGGCGCGTACCCTGCAGGCGTAGGATCCTGCGCACAACCGAGAGCGAGGAGACTGGATCGATGCTCGAACGCCTGGCACGACCATTCGCCGGGTTCGCCGGAGCGCTTGGCCGCTTCATGGACGCCTTTTACCGGGCGTTGGGGCGGCCCGGGAGGCTGCTCCAGGACTTCCTCAACGGCGTCTGGCTGGGGCACGCCCTGCATCCCATCCTGACCGACGTCGTCATCGGCGGCGCCACCGTTGCCGTGCTGCTGATGGTGCTCACCTGGTTCGGGGTCGAGGGCCTGTACGTCGCCATCGCCTGGACGCTGGGCCTCACCGTGCTCGCGGCGCTGGGAGCGGCGGTGTCGGGCCTGACCGACTTCAAGGACACGGCCGGCGACGAGCAGAACATCGCCGCCGTGCATGGCATCGTGAACGTGCTGGCGGTCATCGGGCTGGTGATCGCGCTGGTGGCGGCCATCGGCGAGTCAGCGGCGCTGCTGGGGGTCTCGCTGCTCGTCGCGTACGGGCTGCTCACGATCAGCGGCTTCCTGGGAGGCCACGTGGTCTTCAAGTACGGCTCGATGGTGAACCACAACGACTTCCCGGCCGCCCGGCGTGCCAAGGAGTTCACCGCCATCCTGCCCGTGGCCGACCTGCCCGAGGCGACCCCGACCCGCGCCATGCTGGGCACGACCGCGCTGGTGGTCGTCCGGCGCGGGGACGTGGTCCATGCGCTCAAGGAAACCTGTGCCCACGCCGGCGGTCCGCTGTCGAAGGGCGAGCTGAAGGGTGACGTCATCGTCTGCCCGTGGCACGCCTCGCACTTCTCGCTGCTCGACGGGCGGGTGGTGCACGGTCCGGCCACGCACCGCCAGCCGGCCTATGCGGCCCGCATCAACGGCGACCAGGTCGAGGTCCAGGGCCCGATCGAGTAGCCGCGTCCTCGTAGCTCGGCGCCGGTTCCCGGTACTTCCGGCCAGATCACCCAGCTGGCCCGGCGGGGACGCGGCGCGCTGAGCAATGAAGCGGAGCGGCGGCCCCGATTCGCTATCCTGTGCGGGTCCGGACTCCGCTCCCCCGACGCCCGCCACGAAAGGACCGCTCCGTGACCTACCGCCTCACCGACGAGCACGAGCAGCTGCGCGCGGTCGTCCGTGAGCTGGCAGACGAGAAGATCGCGCCGCGCGCCGCCGAGATCGACGAGAAGGCCGAGTTCCCGTGGGACCTCAAGGAGCTGCTCGCCAGGCAGGACCTGCTGGGCACGTGCTTCGAGGAGCGGCACGGCGGGACGAACCTGGACGGCATCGGACAGGCCATCCTGGTCGAGGAGATCGCCCGCGCCGACGCGACCACCAGCCTGATTCCCATCGTCCAGAAGCTTGGGGCGCTGCCCATCATCCTGGCCGGCAGCGACGAGCAGAAGGACCGATACTTCCCGCGCCTGGCCTCCGGCGAGTGGCTGATCGCGTTCGCCCTGACCGAGGCCGCCGCCGGCAGCGACGTGGCCTCGAACCGGATGCGCGCCCGCCTCGAGGGCGACTGCTACGTCCTCAACGGCAGCAAGCGCTTCATCACCCACGGCAGCGTCGCCAACGTCCTGACCGTCTTCGCCCTGACCGATCCCGAGGCCGGGGGCCGAAAGGGGATGAGCGCCTTCATCGTCGAGACCGATACCCCCGGCTTCGCCGCGCCGCGCGTCGAGCACAAGATGGGGATCCGCGGCTCGCCGACCGCCGAGCTCACCTTCGACGACGTGCGCGTGCCGGTCGAGAACCGGCTCGGCAACGAGGGAGACGGCTTCAAGATCGCGATGGGCACCCTGGACCGATCGCGCCTGGGCATCGCGGCCCAGGCGGTGGGCATCTCGCAGGGCGCGACGGACGCGGCGGTGCGCTACGCCGCCGAGCGGGAGCAGTTCGGCCAGCGGGTGGTCGATTTCCAGGGGATCCAGTTCATGCTGGCCGACATGGGCAGCCAGACCGAGGCGGCGCGCCAGCTGCTGTACGCGGCTGCGGCCCGGGTGGATGCCGGAGCATCGGACCTGCCGTACTGGACCAGCACCGCCAAGCTGATCGCGGGTGACACCGCGATGCGGGTCACGACCGATGCCGTCCAGGTCCTGGGCGGCTATGGCTATATCAACGAGTATCCCGTGGAGCGGATGATGCGCGACGCCAAGATCACGCAGCTCTACGAGGGCACCCAGCAGATCCAGCGCCTCGTGATCGCTCGCCAGCTGCTGCAGCGGGCGGGGATCGCGGCGCGGCCAAGGGACAGGAGAGAGACCGGAGCGTGAAGATCGTCGTCTGCATCAAGCAGGTGCCCGCCACGACCGCCGAGAAGCGATACGGCGCCGACCTGCGGCTCGACCGGGCATCGGCCGAATCGGTCATAAACCCGCTCGACGAGTACGCCGTGGAGCAGGCACTGCGCCTCCAGGAGAGCGGCGCGGCGGAGAGCGTGGCGTACCTGTCGATGGGTCCCGAGTCGGCCGGCGAGGCGCTGCGCCGGGCGCTGGCCATGGGCGGCGACGAGGCCTACCTGGTGACCGATGGCGCCCTGGCAGGCGCGGACGAGTGGGCGACCGCCAGGGTGCTCGCCGCGGCGCTCGACAGGCTCGCGCCGGACGTTGCGCTGATGGGCATGGCCTCCGACGACGCGCGGGGCTCGCTGGTCCCCGGCGCGGTGGCCGCCATTCGGGGCCTGCCGCTGCTCTCCTACGGGGCCGAGCTGACCCTGGGCGATGGCGCGGCGCGCATCCGACGCCTCTCAGCGGCCGGCTTCGACATCATCGAGGCCCCGCTGCCCGTGGTGGCCTCGGTCACCGACCAGGTGGGGGAGCCGCGCTACGCCAGCCTGAAGGGGATCATGGCCGCCAAGCGCAAGCCGATGGAGACCTGGTCGCTGGCGGACATCGGCCTGTCGGCCGACGACGTCCACGGAGCGGCCCTGACCCGGATGGTCGAGGCGCGGCCGCCAGAGGCGAAGGCGCCGACCGAGCGGGTCGAGAACGTGAGTGCGGACGAGGCGGCGGCGAAGATCGCCGACTGGCTCGCCGCCCGGAAGCTGATCTAGGCCCAGGAGGAACCGATGAGCAACGACGTCTTCTTCCTGGCCGAGTTCGCCGATGGCAAGCCCGCGCGCAGCGCGCTGGAGCTGGCCGCCGGCGCCGCCGGGCTGGCGGGAGCCGCGGGTGGCGCGGCCGTGGGGCTGGCGTACGGGTCGGGCGCGCGCGACGGCGCCGCCGGCTTGGGCGCGGCCGGTGCCGCGCGGGCGGTGGTGATCGGTGACGGCGATGCGCCGGTGATCACCTTCGCCGCCGCTGCGGCGGCTGCCGTCCAGGGCGACCCGCCGCTGGCGCTGCTGGCGCCGGCCACCCCGAATGGGCGTGACCTGGCGGCGGCGCTGGTCGGCCTGCTGGGCGTGCCGGCCTTCGGTCCGGTGCGGGCGGTCAGCCTGGCCGATGGCCGGGTGCGCGCCGAGATGGCGACCCTGCAGGGCTCGGTCATCACCGTCAGCGAGCCGGCGGACGACGCTCCGCGGCCGGCGGTGGTGCTGTCCCTGGCCGGCACCTTCACGCCGATCGAGGGCGGCAGCGGGACGGCGTCGGTGAGCGACGCGCCGGCGGCCGATGCCGGTGCGTTCGGAAAGGCGAAGGTCGTCGAGACCCATCCCGCCGAGGCCGCGGTGGTCAACCTCGAGGAGGCGCAGGTGATCGTGGCCGGGGGGCGCGGCGTGGGCAGCGAGGACGGCTTCAGGCCGCTGCACGAGCTCGCCGGCGTCCTGGGCGGGGCGGTCGGCGCCAGCCGGGCCGCCGCCGACGCGGGCTGGATTCCCTACCAGCTGCAGATCGGCCAGACCGGCAAGGTCGTCAAGCCGGCGCTGTACATCGGCGTCGGCATCAGCGGGGCGATCCAGCACCGCGTCGGGATGCAGACCGCGGAGAACGTGGTCGCCATCAACAAGGACCCCGATGCGCCCATCGGCGAGTTCGCCGACCTGTTCGTGGTCGGCGACCTGTTCCAGGTCGTCCCGCGGCTGACCGAGGAGATCAAGCGCCGAAAGGGCCAGTCATGATGCGCCGCCTGCTGCTGGCCGCCGGCCTCGTGACGCTCGCGACGCCGGCGTTCCTGGGCGGGCGGCGACGCCGGCCGCTGGGCTACGGCAAGGAGCTCAAGCAGTACCGCGACGACCTCCGGCAGCGCACCGCGGCGATCGACGGGCTGCTGGAGGAAGCCGCCGACGTGGTGGACGCCCTGCGCCGCCGGGCGATCGACGTCGACGAGGCCGTCGCCAAGCTGCAGGGTGACGAGGACGCGCTGGACGGCACCGCCGACCAGCTGGAGGAGATGCTGGCGCCCGAGGAGCTGCACGGCCTGCACATGGAGTACGAGGCCAACCTGGAGCGAGCCCTGCGCGGGATCGTCACCGCCCAGCGCGGCTGCGCCATCACCAAGCTGCCGCACCGGCCGCTGGACGACGAGGAGCCGTTCAACTACTGGAAGCACGCCCACCAGAACATCGTCCACGCCCGATTGCGCATGGAAGAGGTGGTCACCGTGCTGCTCGACTGGGAGCCGGGCAAGCCGGCCGAGGTGAACGTCACTACCCGCCTGCACCGGACGTAGCCCGGCGCGGCGCGCCCCGGACGGCACCGTCCCGGCCCATATCTTGTGGTATGCTCCTTGGCGGTACCACTGCTGGTATAGCCAACACGGGAGCAAGCACTTGCGCTGTCCACGCTGCAACGCCTCCGGAACGCGCGTCATCGACTCGCGCGACCTCGAGGCGGGGAGCACCATCCGGCGCCGCCGCGAATGCGAGGCGTGCGCCTATCGGTTCACCACCTACGAGCGCCCCGAGGGCTCGCGGCTGACCGTCATCAAGCGCGACGGGAGCCGCCAGGACTTCGATCGGACCAAGCTGCTGGGCGGGCTGATGCGCGCCCTGGAGAAGCGGCCGGTGACCATCGCGCGCGCGGAGCAGGCCGTGGACGACATCGAGAGCCACCTGCGCGCGCGGGGCGAGCCGGAGGTCACCTCCAAGGAGATCGGCCGCCTGGCGACCGAGACGCTGCGCGACATCGACCAGCTGGCCTACATCCGCTTCGCATCGGTCTATCACAGCTACGAGGACATCTCCACGCTCAAGCGGGAGGTGGACCGGCTCATGCGGCAGCGCACCGGCGGGGGAGGCACGGAGGAGTAGTGGTCCTCTCCGACCGCGACATCCGCGCCGAGATCGAGGCCGGCCGGGTCGTGATCGACCCGTTCACGGCCGATGCGGTCCAGCCCTCGTCGGTCGACCTGCACCTGGACCGCCGTTTCCGGGTGTTCCGCAACAACCGCTACCCGTACATCGACGTGCGGGCCGAGCAGCCCGACCTCACCGAGCTGGTCGAGGTCACCGGCGACGAGCCGTTCATCCTGCACCCCGGCGAGTTCGTGCTCGGCTCCACCTTCGAACGTGTCAGCCTGCCCGATGACCTGGTGGCGCGGCTGGAGGGCCGCAGCTCGCTTGGCCGGCTGGGCCTGCTGATCCACTCCACAGCCGGATACGTCGATCCGGGCTGGGACGGCAACCTGACCCTGGAGCTCAGCAACGTCGCCAACCTGCCGATCGCCCTGTACGACGGCATGAAGATCGGCCAGATCAGCTTCCAGCGCCTGACCTCGCCGGCCGAGGTGCCGTACGGCGACCCGCGCCTCGGCAGCCGGTACCGTGGCCAGCAGGATCCGACCGCCAGCCTGTACCATCGCGACTTCGAGCGGACCCGCATCCACCGCTGACCGCGCCAGCACCTCGCTGCCAGGAGGGCCGAGTGCCTGAGCCCCTGTACGCCATCACCCCCGAGGCCGATGCCCGCGTCTTCGCCGGTGGCGTGCGCGTGCGCGTGGTGCGCGCGGGCTGGTTCCGGCCCGATGCCGGCGGCTTCTTCGGCGTGGTGCCCCGTCCGCTGTGGTCGCGGTACACCGATACCGACGAACGAGGCCGCCTGCTGATGCGGCTCAACCTGCTCCTGGTCGAATCGGCCGGCAAGCGGGTCCTGGTCGAGACCGGCACCGGGGTCCGGCTGAGCGACAAGGACCGCGACATCAAGGGCGTCGAGGGCGGCGATCCGGCCGAGGCTCTGCGCGCCGTCGGCGAGGACCCCGACAGCA
>DASURX010000028.1:0-5933 GCA_036375355.1 Candidatus Limnocylindria bacterium | reverse complement strand
GGACCGGGGCTGGACGGCACGGTGACATCGGTATCGGCTGGTGAGCACATGCTCGTCGCCGTCGGCCTGCGTCAGCCGAATGCACAGGACCAGATGGGTCAGGCGGCGGCATGGACCTCGACGGACGGCGAGTCCTGGACGGCAGAGCCACTGCCGGACAACTCGACGCCGCACTGGCTAACCGTTGCCGCCACCGCATCGGGCTTTACGGCGGTGAACGTGAACATCGGCTCCAGCGCGGATGGCCAGGCAGCGGCGCACAGTTGGACGCGCGAGGCTGACCCGGGTGCCGCCTGGCACGCCTTCAAGCCGATGGACGACCAACGCGACGCGCGATTCGTCTCGGTCGCGGCTTCGCGCGACGGTGGCAGCCTCATCATCGGTCTATCGTCGGACCAGCGACCGTTGCTGGTCGCCAGTCGCGAGGGATCCGACTGGGTCGAGGTTCCCGTATTGGGGGAATTCCCCATCCAGTCCTTCATTCCCGTGGCGGTCACCGCCGCGGGAGGGCAGTTCGTCGTCGCAGGGGTGGACATGCGTGCCAGCGAGGGCACCGTGCTGGCCGGCCTTGCCTACATCCCCAGCGCCGCCGAGCTCGCCAGCATGACCCCGCAGCCGCTGCCTCCCACGCCCGAGCCGACGCCTTCGCCCACCCCGATGCCTGCCGCGGCGGTCGCCGACGGCGTCGCCACGCTCACGATCGAGAACCTCGAGGGCTTCGTACCCCAGGCCGACGGATCGGCTACCTGCACGTCAACGCCAGGAGGCACGGCCGTGAGCAGCGTCAACGTCCTCGACGCTGGCGGCTTCCGCGGCTTCCCCGTGACCGTGAGCCTGCAGCCGATCGGTCACATGGCGGACGGAGGCCGGGCATCGGTCTACGTGCACATCGCGCGGGCCGACGGAATGGCCAGCGACAGCATGAACTGGATGGCAGACGGGACGGTCGACAGCCTCGCTGCCGATGGCATGGCCGGCACCATCACCTTCGCCAACGCGGAGATGCTCGCTCGGCCCGAGGGATCGCAGGACTGGCCGCAGACGATGTCCGGAAGCATCGCGTGGCGTTGCGACCCGTGGGCCGACGGCGAGGTGGCTCCAGGCCCGTACCAGGGCGGTACGGGTGAGCTGGACGTCACGCTGACGGGCGTCGCGGTCAGCGGCGAGGCCGGGCCTGCCATGTGCTCGACTTCCGGCAGCCAGTTCTCGCTGAGCGCGCAGTTCGGCCAGGTCAACGACGTGCCGGTGCAGCTGTCCATCTCGGCCCAGGGTGCGCTGCGTGCCGGCCGGCCCCTGGTGGGCACGCTGATGACCGGCACGACCGAGGTTGCGTCGACGCCGGTGCTGGTGGCGATCAGTTCGCTTGGGCCGAATGCGACATCCGGTACGGGCACGCTCCGCTCCATCGTGGCACCTCCCGATTGGCCGGCCGGCGTGACCGGCGCGTTCTCGTGGCACTGCCCGGGCCGGACCGATACCCCGCAGGCCCCCCTCCCCGCCTGCAAGGTGACCACGGCACCCCCCGGAAGCATGAACCTGGCCCTCCGGCGATCGGTCACGGCATCCAGCTTCATCCGCCAGTCACCCACCTCGCAGGCCGTGGACGGCCGCACCGACAACCTGTGGAACTCGGGGGCCTACGCCTTCGGTTGGATCGAGGTGGACCTGGGGAAGGTCGTTGCCGTCAGCGAGCTGCGGCTGATCACCGCCCAATCGCCGAGCGGCTGGACCGAACACCACGTGTACGGCCGCGCCACGATCGACGGTGAGCAGGTGGAGATCGCCCGCTGCGGTGGCTTGACCTCCGACAACAGCGCGCTGGCCTTGCCCGTGGACGCGAGCGCGCCAGCGGTGCGCTACGTGCGGGTCGTGACGGTGGCAAGCCCCTCGTGGGTAGCCTGGCGGGAGATCCAGGTGCTCGCGAAGGAGTAGGCAGCCATCGGTCAGCCTGGCTCGTCTCGCAGTCGAATGTCGCGATTTCCTGACATAACGGCGATCGAGGACCGCTGATCTCGGCTGACACGGGCAGCACCACCCTTTTATCGGTCGAATAGTCGGCTTTTCCTGGCATTGCGTCGGCCAACAGGCCTTGACGGACGCGCGAACCGTCTCGGTTGGCTGATAGGTCAGGAAATTCCGCCAATCGTCGTGCCCCGGCGGCAGAGAAGCTGGCGCTCCCGCTTCACTCCCCGTAGGTACCGGTGGGCCGGGTACGACCGTCCCGGTCGCCGGGCCATTGTCCGTAGCCCCGGACCGATCGAGACTCCTCGCCTACGGAGGCAGGAGGGCACCCGCCATGGCACGCGACATCCTCGACGTCTGGATCCACCTGGACCGCATCCATTGTTTCGACGAGGGCGACGGCTGGGGATCGGCCGAGCCATACCTATGGCCCGTCTTCTTCAAGATCGACGGCGACTCGGTGGTGCTGACCGAAGGGCTGATGCTGAGCGGCACGGCGACGGTCGTCGGCACGTACGGCAACCACGGCAACCTGAACAACACCGATGTCGACGAAGGCGAGGACCTGTGGATCCCGGAGGGCCTCGGCTCGTGGTCGACCATCCTCAAGCCCATCCCGTCACAGTCGCCGTTCCGCGAGGACGTCGCCGGCGTGGCGGGCGTCATCGCCGTCCTGATGGAAGAGGACAACGTCTCGGACAGCGGAGCGGTGGCGGGCTATAACGCGCTCGTATCGGCCATCAAGTCCGGCCTCGACAAGGTCATCGGCACCCTCGGCTTCGCGAAGCAGGAGGTCACCGAGGACGACATCGACGCCATCAAGAGCGCCGCGCAATCGGCCGTCAAGGACGCCATCAAGAGCAACCAGGGGTTCTTCTCGAACCTGTGGAGCTGGCTGAATGCCGATGACCAGATCGGCTCCGAAGTCTTCCGCTGGGACCATGACAAGCTCGCGGAGAGCTCGGTCATCAACTTCGACAAGCGCTGGGAGAGCAACGGGGACTGGAAGATCTACGGCCACGTCAACGCCAGCGTCCGATGCCCGGCTGCGTCGGTGAACGCCGCCAAGGCCATCTTCGAGGGCCTGTTCGGGACCGATGACATGGCCGCGATGCGCTCCTTCCGTGACGACCGCGTCTCGCGCGAGCGAGGCGCTGCCGAGTGGTGGGGGCTCGCGGAACGCAACGCGGCCGCGCTGTCGTGGCTGTTCCAGACCAACGATGCGGCGCGGGAGAGCTTCCGCGCCATGGGTCCTGCGGCTGCCCGGCTGCTGGTCCGCCGGGACGCGGTGATTCCGGACGACCTCCTGGACCAGGCCGATTCCATCCTGGCCGAGGCCGCCAAGGCGCCTTCGCGACGCCTGCGGATCGACGCGCGTCGTGCACGCTCGTTCCTCGCGCTGACGCGCGGACGGACCGTGTCGCAGGCGCTGGGCATCAGCGCGGCCCTGCCGCCTGCTCGTGCGGTGACGAAGCGACAGGTGGCCGCGGTAGAGCGGAAGTTCCCGCGGCGCGCGGGTCCGGGGCGCACGGGTCCGGGGCGCACGGGTCCGGGACGGACGCCGAGGCGACCGGGGAGGCCGGGGAGGGCGCCCGCGTAGCGTTCGGGACGGCGCCGCTCGCCGTCACTGTCGGATGTCGGGATTTCCCGGCATAACGACCGACGAACCGGCGGGGAAAGCGTGCCTGGCCGGCTCATCGGTCCATCTGCTGGGGTTTCCCGGCATTTGGACCGATGACGCGGCCGAGCCCGATCGGCGTTCGCCGCTATGCCCGGAAAAGCTGACACGCGCGGCGTGACCGCGGGCGGTGTCGCCACATCATGCTGAGGACCGCATAGCCGCCAACGGCTGGCGACAAAGCGCCGGTGCAAGGCACAATCCGACTCGCATGGGCATGGGCCGCCGCACGCTCCTCGCGCTCGCTCTCGCGCTCCCGATGCTGGCCGGCTGCGACCTGATCCTGCCGCCGGTGCCCACGCCCACGCCGACCACGCCGCCCGCGCCGCTCGGCGGCCCGCCCGTGCAATGCGAAGGGGTCCCGGCAAGCGCCTGCGCCATGTTCCGGGACAGCTGGCGCGAGGACCCGCGGATCGATCCGCACCTGGTCGACAGCGTCGTGGTCCGCTGCGTCGTCGTCCGCTGTGACGAGGCCGACGGCGAGGTCCGCGTGTTCGTCATCCTGCCCGATGGCCGGCGGCTCGAGACGACCGGCGGGGCATACGCCGAGGCGCCGGCCCCGGCGACGGAGCCAACGTGAGCGCTAGACGGCGGGCATCCGCGGTCCTGGGGCTGCTGCTGGCCGTCGCCGCGGGGTGCTCGTCCGCCACGCCGTCGGCCTCAACCAATGCGCCCATCCGCAACGTTCCCTGCCCGATGGAGCCGGGCGCGCCCACAGCGCCGATCCCGCAGCAGCAGACCGTCACCGTCGTCGACGAGACCGGCGCGGTGACCGAATGCCGGCGCGTGACGGGAGAAGAGGCCACGGCGATCCGCGGCAGCATCGGTCCAGCCATGCCGGACCAGGTGACCGTCGAGTCGCTCGAGATCTCGGCAGCGGACCCCGACCAGAAGAGCCTGCTCGTCTTGTGGGTCGTGGTCTCGTGCGACGGGCCCGCGCAGGTCCTCCTCCGACCGTCCGGCTCCGAGTACGAGCTGTACGTGGGCCAGCGGCGGCGCGGCGAGTGCGCGCCGGGCACCGCCCTGGCGGCGATCGTCATGACCCTGTCCAGGCCGATACCGGCGACCTCGGTCCACGGACAGCTCAGCCGTTTGCCGATGCCATAGCACGCTTCGCGACACGAGAGCTGTCACGAGCCGGCCTGAAGGTTGGGCCATGAACGCGCGCAATCAGCTGAGCTTCGTCCTCACCGGCACGGCCATCGGCCAGCCGGTCTCCGTTCGGCTGGCCGCGTTCGGGGAGCGGTGGGTCGCCTCCGTCGAGTGCGGCTCGGCGCGAAGCCAGGGCCTGGGCGCGGCCGCCCGCGAGGCCCTGGTGGCGGCCCTCGCTCCGTTCGGCGCGCGGGCCACGGCGGCGCTGATGGCCGATCCGGCGATGTTCGGCGCCAGCGCGAGCCTGCTGGCCATGGCGCCGTCCGCCTGACGCGCGCCGGAGCTGGCCCCATGGTCCCGGTTCGGTCATGGCTGCAAAAGGCGATTGCGGCGGCGCTCCCCATTCGTGCACCCTAGCGCCCATGCTTCCCGCTGCCCGGAACGCGCCGAGGCCCCGCGCGCGGCGTGCCTCGCTCGTCCTCTGCCTGGCGCTGCTGACGGGAATCGTGGCGCCCGTGACTCCGGTCGCGGCGGCGAACGTGGTGCCGTCGGCAACCGTCGCAAACGAGCGGCTGGCCGGCGCCGACCGCTACGCGACGGCGGTGGCGGTCTCGCAGCGCCTCTTCCCGTCTGGCCCGGCGCCGGTCGTCTACCTCGCCTCGGGCGCCAACTTCCCCGATGGCCTGAGCGGCTCCCCCATCGCGGCCCGACGCGGCGGGGTGATGCTCTTCGCCCAGAGCAACGCGCTGCCGGCGGTGGTCGAGGCGGAGCTGGCGCGGCTGGCTCCGGCGGAGGTCGTCCTGCTCGGCGGTCCCGCCGTCCTGTCCGATGCCGTGGCCGCCCGCGTCCAGGCCGTGCTGCCGGCAGCCGCCGTCGGCCGGCTCTTCGGGGCGGACCGCTACGCCACCGCGGCCCAGCTCTCCGCCTCGGCCTTCGCGCCCGGCGCTGCCCCCACCGTGCTGGTCGCCTCGGGCGAGAACTTCCCCGACGCGCTGGCCGCCGCATCGGCCGCGGCGGTCATCGGGGCGCCGCTGCTGCTGGCCAGGGCGGGGTCGCTGCCGGCCGCCACGGCGGCGGAGCTGGATCGGCTCAACCCGGGCGCCATCGTCATCGCCGGCGGGCCGGGGGTCATCGGTGACACGGTGGCATCGGCCATGAGCGCGTATGCGCCGGTCGAGCGTGCCTGGGGCGCGGACCGCTA
>DASURX010000027.1:0-2151 GCA_036375355.1 Candidatus Limnocylindria bacterium | reverse complement strand
ATTCCGCGGTGTGGGGACAGGTCGACTCCGTCGGCGCGCTGGTCACCCTGGGGACCCTCTACGTGCTCGCGCGCGGCTGGACCGAGGCGGCGGCGATCGGCGCCGTCCTTGCCCTGCTGGTCAAGTTCCAGTTCGGCTTCCTGCTCCCCATCGTGCTGGTGGTAGGCCTCAAACGGCACGCCTTCGGCCGGTCGAGCGATCCCGAGCTCGACGGACGTCGCGACCCCCTGCGCGTCCTCACCTCGCTCGCGGCCGGCGTCGGCTCGCTCGTGCTGCTGATCCTGCCCTTCCGCCTGGCGGTCTGGGCCCCGGGCGACGTGACCCACAGCCTCATCCACAAGTTCATCGACGCGGCCAACACGTACCACGGCCTGTCGATCAACGCCTTCAACCTGTGGCGCAACCCGTGGAGCGGCCTGGGCGACGCGCTGCAGTGGGGCTGCGACACGCATGGCGTGACCGGCTGCACCGGCGCAAGCGATGGCATCGCCTTCGTGGTCGGCTCGACGATCGTCAGCTGGCAGCTGGTCGGCGTGGTGCTCTTCGCGGCCGTCGCCCTCGTCGCGCTCTGGCAGGTGGCGCGTCGCGACGACCTGGTCGGCCTGCTGCTCGGCGCGCTGCTGCTGGCCGTTGCCTTCTTCGCCCTGCCGACGCGCGTCCACGAGCGTTACCTGTTCCCGGCCCTCGCCCTGGCCGCACCGCTCGTGCTGCGCAACTGGCGCTGGGCGACGCTCTACGCGGTGCTCAGTGTCTCGTTCTTCGCCAATATCTACTGGGTCTACACCGCCGACTGGTCGTTCGTGGCGGGGCCGCCCACCAACCCGGGGCTCGGCGGGCTGCCCATGACCCGCGACCCGCTGCTGGCGGCGACCCTTCTCACCGACTGGGGCATCTATCTGCTCTCAGCCATGATCGTGGTCGCCCTGGGCTGGCTGGTGTGGCGCTCCGTCCGCCTGGGCCATGCCGCCTCGACCGAACGATCGGTGGAGACCGATGCCGCGGCGAGCGCCACCCCGCCGCCCCTCGCCGCGGCGCCGCAGGCGCCCATCGGTCCGGCCTGGGGACGCTTCGGATGGCTGCGCAGCGACGCGCGGGATCCGCTGCTGCGTGAGCCGATGCGCCGCCTGGATCGCGTGGACCTGGCACTGCTCATCGCATTCGTGGCGTTCGCCTTCCTGTTCCGGCTGTGGCGGCTCGATATTCCGCGCGCGATGCACTTCGACGAGGTCTATCACGCGCGCTCGGCAACCGAGTGGCTCGCCGATTGGGAGCATGGCTGGACGCGCGACACGTACGAGTGGACCCACCCGATGCTGGCCAAGTACCTCATCGCCGGCGGGATCGTGGCCGCCAACCCGAACGCCGTGACCTCGAGCAGCACCCTGCCGGAGCCAGTGAGCGCGCTGGCCGTGGCGCCCGCCCGCAGCGCGCGTGACCACCCGCGCTCGGTCGTCTTCACCGCGGCGGGGAGCCAGATCGAGGCACGCGACGCGCTGACCGGGGACCGCCTCGCAGCCTGGCGCGCCGACGCGCCGGTCAGCGCCATGGCCTACGACCGCGATGCGGATCGGCTGCTGGTCGGCAGCGCGGAGAGCGGTGACGTGCGCGTCTATGCCCTCGACGCATTCCTGAAGGGGAGCGGCCAGCGCGCGCCGCCGCCCGCCTCGCCACCGATCAGCTCGGGCATCGATGGCGTCAGCCGCATCGTCATCGCCAACGACCAGAGCGTGATCCTGTTCGCCGGTCCGGCGGGAATCGGTGAGGTCGAGCGCGTCACCGGCGCACCACTGGCCAGCAGCGATGTCGCGGCCAGCGACGTCGCCTACATCCCGGCGGTCGGGGGCAACGGGGATGCTGCCGAGGCCGCGCACGTGGTGGCCACCACGGCGGGCAGCAACGAGGTGGTCGTGCTCGACAGCGGCACGCTTGCCGAGCAGCGGACCGTGGCGCTGCCCGCTCCGGCCCGCGGCCCGTTGCTGGTCCAGGGGAGCGGCACGGACATCCAGATCTGGGTGCCGGTCGGCGCGCTGCCGGCGAGCGACGAGCATCCCGCGGTGAGCGGGGGCGTGACCGTGCTGAACGAGCGCTCGGCGATCATCGACACGGTGGCGCTCCCCGGTGAGCCGAGCGGCATCGCCTGGCAGGACAGCG
>DASURX010000026.1:0-10504 GCA_036375355.1 Candidatus Limnocylindria bacterium | reverse complement strand
CGGGTGCGCGCCTGGTTCGCGATCAGCTAGTCCCCGGCACGCCCCCGCGTGCTGTTTCGACGGTCAGCACGCGAACGTCGACCGGCGCCTCCTTGCCCTTCAGTGTCAGCCGCCGCTGTGCAAGCGTGCCCGCCTCCCATGCCGCCAGCCGGAGTGCCTCCTCCGTTGCCAGGATCTCGCCGGCAGCCGCCACGCTCGACAACCGCGCTGCGACGTTCACCGCGTCACCCAATGCCGTGAACTCGACGTGCTCATCGGTCCCGACTGCACCCACGTAGGCGACGCCCGCGTGGACGCCGATGCCGACCGGGATCCATGGCCCGCCGGTTCCCGCGCCCACGGCGGCCAGCAGCTCCAGGGAAGCAACCAGCGCCTGCCGGGCATGCAGGCCGTCGGTCAGCGCGGGCAGGAAGATGCCGATGACCTCGTCCCCCACGAACTTGTCGACGAACGCGTCATGCGCCACGAGCACGTCGAAGGCGACCCGGTAGAAGCGATCCATGCGGCGACGGAACTCGGCCGGTCGGAGGGTCTCGGCCAGCCGGGTGGAATCGCGGACGTCGGCAAAGACGAGGCTGCAATCCACCTCCGCGCCGGATCGATGGCGATACAGCGCGCGAAAACATCCGCGGCAGTACTTGGGGTTGCCCGGCCATGGTCCGAGGCCGACCAGCCGCATGACCGGGCCCCCGATCCCGCCGAACGGGCGGTGGCACAGCTTGCATCGCGGCGCGCTCGGAATGGAGCGCCACAGCCGACGCAGCCGCTTCTGTCGGTCGCCGACGCGCAGGCGGCCTTCGGCATCCCGCTCTGCGTCGTCGGCGAGCGGGCCACCAGCGGGCTCGCGGGTTGGGCCCATGCGTCCAGAATACGGCCCGTGGATCGGCAGGTGACCTTCATCGGCACGTTTCGCATCCCCGACCGGGATGCCTGGCTCCCCGCGATCGAACGCATGAGCGCCTTCGTGCGTGACAACGTGCCCGGGGTTCGATCCTTCCGCGCCTACGTGTCCGACGACGGAACCGAGGGAACCGTCGTCTACGTGCACCCGGATGGCGACTCGCTCGACCAGCATCTGGCCACCGCGGCCCGGCTCATCCAGGAGGGCCAGGCGATGGTCGAGGTGCTGCGCATCGACCTGCTCGGATCTCCGAACCCGGGCACCGTCGAGCGGATGCGCGGCCTGGGAGTGCCCGTCTCGGTCAAGGCGCACGTGGTCGGCTTCGAGCGGTGACGTGCCTGGCGGCTATGGCCCTTCCATGCTCCACGAGGTGACGCGCTCGATCCGGATCACGGTTGCCGCGCCGAACGGCTCGGTCCAGTCCTGGTAGTCGGCGTACTTGGCGCGCAGCAGCCGAATCGCCGTCTCGCGCCTGGGTCCGTTCTCCACCACGCTGGCGCTCCCGTCGACCCTCACCCACCAGATGCCGCCCCACGGCTCGTGGTAGGCGTCCACCAGCAGCGACACCGCCGGGTTGGCGGCGATGTTCCGATGGCGCAGCAGGTCCAGCCCGGACTTGGGCTTGGGGTCGGCGATCGAGTAGATCAGGTCGCCATCGGCCGCGAAGACGATGGGCACCACGTGCGGGCGCCCGTCGCGCCTGGTCGTGGCCAGGTGCGCCACGCGGGCCGCCGCCAGGCGGCTGCGCGCCTCCTCCTCCGACAGCGAGGGCATCGGTCCTAGGACAGCTTCAGGCGGGGCAGCACCTTCTGGCCGAAGGCGGCGATGAACTCGGCCTGGTTGCGCCCCACGTTGTGCAGGAAGATCTCGTCGAATCCCATGTCGACGTACTGCTGGAGCGCTGCGAGATGCTCGTCGAGGTCGGCGCTGATCAGCATCCGGTTGGCGAAGTCCTCGAGGCGCACCAGCTTGGCCATGTTCTCGAAGTCCTCGGGGTTGCGGATGTCCTGCTTGGGGAACGGCATGCCGCCGTTCGGCCACTCGCGAACGGCCTGCTCCTCGGCCGCAGGCTGGCTCTCCGCCCAGCTGATGTGGACCTGGAGCTGGGTGCGCATGGCCTCCGGATCCTTGCCTGCCTCGCGCGCGCCCTCGCGGAAGCGGTCCCACAGCATGGCGATCTTCTCGTCGGCGGCGCCGACGGTGATGATCCCGTCCGCGTATTTGCCGGTCCGCTTGGCGTTGACCGGTCCGGCGGTGGCCACGTAGATCGGGACCGGCTGCTCCGGGCGGGTGTACAGGCGCGCCGACTCGAGGGTGAAGTACTCGCCGTCGTGCTTGACGAGCTTGCCGCTGAACAGCTTGGCGATGACCTCGATGGCCTCGAACATCATCGCGCTGCGCACGCCGATCTCCGGCCATTCGCCACCGATGACGTGCTCGTTGAGCGCCTCGCCCGCCCCCAGGCCGAGCCAGACGCGGCCGGGGTACATCGCGCCAAGCGTGGCGGCGGCGTGAGCGATCACCGCCGGGTGGTAGCGAAATCCGGGACAGGTCACCGCCGTGCCGAACGGGAGCGAGGTGCGCTGGCCCAGGGCGCCCATGAAGGCCCACGCGAAGGCCGACTGGCCCTGCCGGGGGGTCCACGGGTGGAAGTGCTCGCTCACCTGGAAGCCGGCCTCGAAGCCGGAGGCCTCCGCCTGCTCGGCCCAGTCGAGCAGGTCGGTGGGATGGAACTGCTCGAGCATGCAGGCGTAACCGATCTTCGTCATGCCGCTTAGCCTAGCCGCATCCGCCGGGGCCGATGCCGCGGCCGCTTCCTTCGCCGAGCGCCGCGCAGGCGGCGAAGCCGCCGGGCGCGACGGCGGCCTCGAGGAGCGTGGTCTCAGTGGCTCAATGCCACGGTCCGCCGCGGCGTCCCATGCCGGGGCCACCCATCGGTCCTGGACCCGGCTGTCCACCATCGTCGAGCCAGGCCTGCACCCGCTCGAGCGCCGCGTCGGCCCGATCCTGGTCCATGCCCTGCGCCACCGCGGCGTCGAGATCGGCCTGCACCGCGTCGATCACCGAGGTCTTGACGGCGTCGTAGGCGACGCCCTCCGCGCCGGCGATCTCCTCCAGGCTCGTTCCGTCGGCCATGCGGGCGATGAGGTCGGAGCTGTCGAGGTTCATGGCCGACGCGGCGGCGTCCAGGACGTCGGCGTGCATGAAGCCGTGCGCCTTGCCCCTGGCGAAGGCGTGTCCCAGCCCGCCGACGAAGGCGCAGCCCTCGTCGCCGATGGCGTCGATCCGCTCCTTCATGGTCGCGGCCCGATCCTCGTCCAGCGTGCCGTCGGCGACGGCGGCATCGATCGCGGCGATGGCAGCGGCCTGGCTCGCGGGCAGCAGCGCGTCGCGGCTGACGCCGAGCTCGCTGGCCAGCGTGTCGAGATACACGTCGCAGTACTCGCCGGCTGCGGCGGGTCCCTGCGGGTCGACGCCGGAGCCGGGGCTCGACGTGGCCGATGGAGCGGCGAGCACGCCGCCGATCAGCGTGCCGCCAACGATGGCGGTGGCGACGAGCAGCGCGGCTGCCCCGAAAAGCCTGGCGATTCGCATCGGTTCGATCCTCACCTGGTTCGTTCTGCGGGCGGTGAATGGCCGCAGCATCGGTGCGGGGCCATGAAGAAGGCATCAAGATCGCCGACATCGACCTTGACAATTCCTGAATGGGTGCGGCACTAGGATGGGACCGATGGGTGCCCGGATCCTGGTCGTCGAGGACGAGCCACGCCTGCGCGAGCTGCTGCGCCTGTACCTGGAGCGCGATGGGCACAGCGTGACCGACGTCGGCGACGGCCATGCCGCGCTGGCCGCCTTCGAGGCCGATGGCGCCGACCTCGTGATCCTGGACCTCATGCTGCCCGGGATGCAGGGCGAGGCCGTGCTGGAAGCGCTGCGCGAGGCGGGGGACGTACCGGTCCTGATCACCTCGGCCAGGAAGTCGGACGCCGAACGGATCGCCGGCCTGCGGCTGGGCGCCGACGACTACCTGGGCAAGCCCTTCAACCCGCACGAGCTCACCGCGCGCGTGGCGGCCATCCTGCGTCGCACGCGTCCGGCGGCTGCGACCGCCAGCGGGATCCTGTCGCTCGCGGGGGGACGGCTCGTCCTGGACCCCGGCAGCCGGCGCTACACCCTGGCCGGTGGTGGGACCGGGCGCCTGACGCCCGGCGAGGCGGGCCTGCTCGTGGCGCTGGCTCGGCGGCCCGGAGCGGTGATGACCAGGGAGCAGCTGCTCGAGGCCGTCGCTCGCCGGCCGGACGAGGTGTACGGACGCGTGGTCGACGTCCACGTCGCGAACCTGCGGCGCAAGCTGGGCGACGACGCCGGCGACCCCTGGCTGATCGAGACCGTGCCCGCAACGGGCTACCGGCTGGTGGCCGGCAAGGACGCCACGTGAGCGGGACGGGCGCGACACGCGGCCAGCCGCTCTCCGTCCGGCTGGTCCTGCTGATGACGGTCGCGTTCGTTGCCGTCCTGCTGCTGGCGGGCTTCGCGGTGAACCGGGTCGTCAGCCGCTCGCTGGCCGACGAGCTGGCCGGGGTGCAGCGGGATCGCCTCGCGTTCCTGGCGGCGCAGCTCGAGGACGTGGACCTGGACCAGCCCCGCGTGCGACAGGCGGTGCGCATGGCCCTGCAGCGCGCGGCGCGGCCGATGCAGGGCCGGCTGGAAGTGGTCGACGCCGACGGCAGCGTCCTGCTCGCCGCAGGCGAGCTGCGCAACCCGGACGGCGCGCAGGTCGTGGAGGAGCCGGTGCCCGGCGACGCCGGCTACCGGCTGGTGCTGCGCCTGCCCGGCGGGGACCCGGCATTTCTGCGCATCTTCAACGTGACCCTGGTGGTCGCCGGCGTGCTGGCGGTCGGCGCGCTGATCGTCCTGGCCGCGCTGCTCTCCGATCGCCTGACCCGGCCGCTGCGAGGCGTGGCCGCGGCCGCGCGGCGGCTCGGTGCCGGCGACCTGGCCGCGCGCGCCGCCGGGGGTCCCGACCGCGAGTCGACCGAGCTGGCCGAGGCGTTCAACGCCATGGCGGCGCGCCTCGAGCAGTCGGAGGTGCTGCGCCGCCGGGCGGCGAGCGACATGGCGCATGACCTGGCAACGCCGGCGACGGTGCTCGAGTCGCAGCTGCAGGCCATGGTCGACGGCGTGCTGCCCGCCGACGCGGAGCAGCTGGAGCGCGCCCGCGCCGCCGCCGCCGCCATGAGCGGCGTGGTTACGCAGCTCCGCGACCTGGTCGACGTCGAGGCGGCGCCGCTCCAGCGCCGCGCGGCGCGGGTCGCGGTGGGGCAGCTGATGGACGAGGCCGCGGCTGCGCTCCAGCCGCTGTTCGCGGAGCGCGACGTGCGCCTGTCGGTGGACGCAGGCGACGTCGCGGCAGCGGTCGAGGTGGACCCGCTGCAGGTCGGCCGCGCGCTGCGCAACGTGCTGACCAATGCCGCCCAGCACTCGCCGCGCGGCGCGAGCGTCACCTTCTCGGCAGCCGCCGAGCCGGGCGCCGTGGCCCTGCGCGTCGCCGACGCCGGCCCCGGCATCGCGCCGGAGGACGTGGCCCACGTCTTCGAGCGCTTCTACCGGGCCGACCGCGCGCGGAGCGCGGCCGCCGACGAAGCGCGGACGGGAAGCGGCATCGGCCTGACCATCGCCCGCGAGTTGCTGGCGGCCAACGGCGGCTCGATCGACGTCGAGCGCACCGGCCCGGACGGCACCACGTTCCTGATCCGGCTGCCGGCGCCGAAACGCTAGCCCAACGGCTCCTGCGCCGGAGGATCCCAGGCGCGGCGTCGGTCCTGCTCGCGCCAGTCGGAGCGCAGGATGCTCATGAGATGCACGTCGTGGTGCGCGCCGCGGTGGAAGCGCGCGTGGCGCAGCACGGCATCGGTCTGGAAGCCCGCCTTCTCGTACGAGCGGCGCGCACGCTGGTTGTAGTCGAAGACGTGCAGGTAGATCCGCTCCAGCCGCAGCTCACCGAAGGCGAAGTCGACCAAGCAGTTCAGCGCATCGGTCCCATACCCGCGACCCTGCAGGGCGCGATCGGCGATCACGATGGCGACCTCGGCGCTGCCGTTCTCACGATCGAGGTTTCGCAGCGTGACGTTGCCGATGGCGCGGTCCGAGCCGAGACGGCAGATGCTGAACGCGAATGAGCTCCTGCCCTGCCCGGCGCTCACCTTCTGGGCGTACTCGGCGGCCCCTTCCGGGCCGACCGGCCACTTGAGGCCGAGGAAGTGGCCCGTCTCGGCATCGTCCACGCCGATCGGCTCATCGGTGAAGTCGGCGCGGCGCACCGCGCGCAGCCAGACCAGGCGGCCGCTGATCATCGGCACCAGGGGAGTGGGCTCAGCCTCCGGCTCCGGCATGCGCCGCATGATACCGACCGCGGGCGCGCTACCATCTGCCGATGACCGACGCTTCGAGCTCCCCGCCGCCTGCCGCCGGCGCGCAGGTCGCCGAGCAGCCCGCTCCCGATGGCGTGGAGGCGGCCCGGCTGCTGATCAACGGTGAGTCGCGCGACGCCTCCGACGGAGGCACGTTCGTCACCATCAACCCGGCGACCGGCCACGACCTGGCCGAGGTCGCGCGCGCGACGCGCGCGGACGTCGACGCGGCCGTCGCCGCGGCCCGCGCGGCGCTGGAGGGTCCCTGGGCGCGGACCTCCCCCGCAAAGCGGGCGCGGATGCTGAATCGCCTCGCCCAGCTGCTCGACGAGCAGACCGATGCGCTGGCGACCCTGGAATCGCGCAACAACGGCAAGGCCAGGTGGCAGGCTGCCGCCGAGATCAAGACCGCCGTCGCCAGCCTGGAGCTGTTCGCGGGCACCGCCCAGCACCTGTACGGCCGCGCGCAGGTGGTCAACCCCTCGGTGGTCAGCTACTCGCTGCGCGAGCCGGTCGGCGTGTGCGCCGCCATCATCCCGTGGAACTACCCGCTGATGATGGCCGCCTGGAAGGTCGCGCCCGCGCTGGCGGCCGGCAACACGGTCGTCCTCAAGCCGGCCTCGGCCACGCCACTCACCGCCCTTGCCCTGGGCCGCCTGGCGCTGGAGGCGGGCATCCCGCCCGGCGTGCTGAACGTGGTTCCCGGTCCGGGCAGTGACGTCGGCGAAGCCCTGGCCACGCATCCGGGCGTCGACAAGATCGCCTTCACCGGGGAGACCGCCACCGGCCGCCGCATCGCGGCGCTGGCATCGGACGGCCTGAAGCGCGTCAGCCTGGAGCTCGGCGGCAAGTCGCCGAACATCGTCTTCGCCGATGCGGATCTCGATGCGGCGGTGGTCGGCTCGCTGTGGGCGGTCTACTACTCGGCCGGGCAGTCGTGCGAGGCACGAACCCGGCTGCTGGTGCAGGACGAGGTCTACGAGCGCTTCGCGGCAGCGTTCACCGACAAGGCGGCCGCACTGCGGGTCGGCGATCCGCTGGCCGACGACACGCAGGTCGGCTCGCTCATCAGCCGTGCCCACGCGGCGCGGGTGCTGGGCTTCGTGGAATCTGCGGTCGACGAGGGCGGCGAGCTGCTCACCGGCGGGCCGGTGGACGGCGGCCTGCCCGATGGGCTGGATGCCGCGGCGTTCGTGCGGCCCACCGTCGTCGGCGGCGTCTCCAATGACATGCGCATCGCCCAGGAGGAGGTCTTCGGCCCGGTGGTCACCCTGCAGCGCTTCGCCGACGAGGCCGCCGCGGTGAGCTGGGCCAACGACGTGCGTTACGGCCTGGCGGCCACCGTCTGGACAGGCGACGCGGCACGCGGCCATCGGGTGGCGCAGCGCATCCGATCCGGCGCGGTCGGCATCAACACCCCGTTCGTGGCCTTCCCCGGCATCCCGTTCGGTGGCTTCAAGGAGTCCGGCTACGGCCGCGAGCAGTCGCTGGAGGCGCTCGACCTCTACACCGAGACGAAGGCCATCCTCGTCGGCACCAGCCCCAAGCCCGTCAACCCGTTCGGCGCCTGATCGCGCCGGACTTCGCCACCGCCAGCACGGAGATCCAGGACCGATGCCATCCGTCGCCGATTTCGCATCCGAGTCTCAGCTGCGCGCCATCGCCGATGCGCGCGGCTACACCGATGGCGCCGCCCTGGCCGATGCCGGCGCCGTCAGCCTCGAGGAGTTCGGCCCGCTGCGGGTGACAGCCACGGTGCACGCGCCGGACGGGCCGGCGCGGGTCGTGCTGACCGCCGGCGATCGGTTCGGCTACACCTGCTCGTGCACCGACGTGCCCGAGGCCTGCCGCCACGTCGTGGCCACCGCGCTGGTCGCGTGGCGCCAGGCGCCGCCTGCGGGCGCCGGTCACTCCTCGTAGGGCACCCCGCGCCCGACGGCGGCCACGCTCGCAGCGAGGTCCGGCGGGGCCGGTTGCGCCGGTGCCCGACCCCGCGTACCGTGGCCGGCACCATGGAACGCGGGCTGGTGGACTGGTTTCGCCGCTTCCCGGAAGGCTGGTGGGGGTATCACTGGTCCCTTCCCAGGCCGATGAGCGCGGTCGAGATCGTCGGCTCACGCAGCATGGACGGCCGATTGATGGCCACCCTGTGGGCGGTCATGGCCCGGCGCCGTGGCGTGATGCTCGCATCGGAGGCGCCGCAGGCCGGGAAGACCACCACGCTATCGGCCCTGGTTGACTTCCTGCCGGACGACACCGTCGGCGTCTTCCTGCGCGGCTGGGCGCAGGACAGCTCCTGGACCGATGAGGTCGGACCCGACCGCGGCGTCCTGCTCGTCAACGAGATGAGCGATCACCTGCCGATCTACGTCTGGGGACGCAACGCGCGCTCCGCGCTGGAGCTGGCCGGACGGGGCTACGGGTTCGGGGGGACGATGCACGCCGACAGCCTGGACGAGGCCCTCGACAGCCTGCGCGGGGAGCTGGGGGCCAGCGACGCCGACCTCGCCGGACTGACCGTGTACGTGCAGTACTCGGCCTACCGCACGCCGCGCGGCATGTACCGCCGCGTCGAGGAGGCGTGGCACCTGCGCATCGACGAGACGGGGCGCCTGGCGCCGCTGCGGCTGGCGAGCCTGGACGGTGGCCGATCGCCGCGGCTCACCGGCGCGCAGCGCCTGCCAGTGCCGCCCATCCTGCCCGACGACGAGGGCCGCTCGTCCCGCGTGCTCCTGCACGATCCCCTCGCGTATGGCGCGCTCGCGTCGTCGCTCGGCCTGGACGCCGCCGCCTTCGAGGCGGAGATCGCCGAGCGGGCCGCGTTCCTCGCCGCGCTCCAGGCGCGCGGCATCTGCGATCCGCCGTCCGTTGCGATGGCGGTTGCGCGCTACCCGACCCTCCCCGATTCCGTCGCGTCCGAAGGAGCCTCCGCATGACCGAGCGACCCACCATCAGCACCCTCGGCGAGTTGCGCGCCAGCGGCTACCGGCCGCGCAGCGTGAAGGAGGAGATGCGGGGGCACCTGGTCGAGCGCCTGCAGCGCGGCGAGCCGTTCCTGCCGGGCATCCTGGGCTACGACGACACGGTGCTGCCCCAGATCGAGAACGCGATCCTGGCCGGACAGGACATCATCCTGCTCGGCGAGCGCGGGCAGGCCAAGAGCCGCATCGCACGCTCGCTGGTGGCGCTCCTGGACGAGTGGGTCCCGGAGGTCGCCGGGGCGGAGCTGCACGACGACCCGCTCGCACCGGTCAGCGCGTATGCCCGGGCCGCCGTCGTCGAGCAGGGGGACGCGACGCCGATCGCCTGGCTGCATCGCGACGACCGCTACGGCGAGAAGCTCGCCACCCCGGACATCACCGTGGCCGATTTGGTCGGCGAGGTCGATCCGGTCAAGGTGGCCGAGGGCCGCTATCTGTCGGACGAGCTCACGATCCACTACGGGCTGCTGCCACGCACCAACCGCGGCATCTTCGCGCTGAACGAGCTGCCCGACCTGGCGGAGCGGATCCAGGTCGGCCTGCTCAACCTGATGGAGGAGCGCGACGTCCAGATCCGCGGCTACAAGGTGCGCCTGCAGCTCGACCTGTTCGTGATCGCATCGGCCAACCCGGAGGATTACACCAGCCGCGGCCGGATCATCACCCCGCTCAAGGACCGCTTCGGGGCGCAGGTGCGGACGCACTACCCCGAGGATCCCGAGGTCGAGATGGCGATCGTCGAGGCGGAGCGCACCGCGTTCGAGGACGAGGCAGCGACATCGGTGCCGGTCCAGGTGCCTGGCTTCATGCGCGAGATCGTGGCCGAGGTGTCGCAGCTGGCCCGGCGCTCCTCCGAGGTCAGCCAGCGCTCCGGCGTCAGCGTGCGCGTCACGATCGCGAACCACGAGACGCTGGCGGCGGCGGCCCTCAAGCGGGCCGTACGGCTGGGCGAGGCATCGGCCGCGCCGCGCATCAGCGACCTGCCCGCGGTGGTTGCCTCGACGGCCGGCAAGATCGAGCTGGAGACGCTGGGCGACGAGACGCGCGAGGACAAGGTCATCGACAAGCTCGTGCAGCGCGCGGTGGTCAACGTCTTCAACCGGCACTTCACCCTGTCCGAGCTCGTGCCGCTCATCGAGCGCTTCGAGTCGGGCGCCCAGGCCGAGGTCGGGGAGACGGTCGGCTCCGCCGCTCACCAGCGGCTCGTCGAC
>DASURX010000025.1:0-5380 GCA_036375355.1 Candidatus Limnocylindria bacterium | reverse complement strand
GAGGTGCGCTGAAGGCGGGCGCGGCGCTTTCCTTCGTGCATGGCCTGCACCCGGGCGACCGGGATGGCGTGGCCCTCAGCGACGAGCGCGGCGGGCAGGCGCTGTGGCCTGGGCATCTGCTCGCGCCACGGGTCGCGGTCGCCGAGGAGCCCGACCGCGGTCTGAATCGTGAAATCGCCGGGGCTGATGGCATCCAGGTCGTCCCACCCGACGGGGAACGACACGGGCACGCCGGGTCGGACGCGGGGGCTGTAGGCGGCGACCACCGTCGCGCCGCCGACCCGGGTCGAGTCCACGAAGACCCTCCCGCCGCGATCGGCCTTCACGAAGGCGGTGGTGGCGACCTCGGGATCCAGCTGCTCCGCGCGGGCCGCGATGGCTCGCGTGGCGGCGGCCGAGTCCTCGAACGAGGCCGTCTGGATCGGAACGAAGACGTGCAGGCCCTTTGAGCCGCTGGTCTTGACGGCGCCGCGCAGGCCCGCATCGGTCAATGCCCGGCGAACCGCTCGAGCGGCACTCACCGCCATGCCGAAGGCATCGGTCCCGGGTGGGTCCAGGTCGAGCACCAGGTGCGTGATGTAATCCGCCCGGTCCACGCGCACGAGCGCCGGGTGGTACTCGACCGCGCGCTGGTTGGCGAACCACAGCAGCGTGCGGCGGTCGTTGCACAGCGCGTAGGAGACGTCGCGCTTCGAGGATTCGGCCCACCATCGGACCGTCTTCACCCACGGCGGCGTGTACTTCGGCACGTTCTTCTGCATGAACGCTTCCTGGCCCCGATGCACCCGGATGACCGATAGCGGGCGGTCCCTGAGCACCGGGAGGATGCGGTCGCTGACGGCGTCGAGGTAGTCGACCAGGTCGCGCTTCGTGGCATCGGCCCCGTCGAAGAGCGGCTCATCCAGGTTCGTCAGCGGCACGCCGTCACGTGCTTCACCTGCGCGCGTCGCGTTCATGCCCGGCAGACGCTACCACGCGCTCAGGGCCGCTCCGCGCGGAATCGCGGCTCAGCCAGCTGGCTCGACGATCTTCCAGAAGGAATCCTTCTTGACGACCAGCCCGTCGCGGAAGGTCCACAGGTCGCAGCCGCGCACCTCGAGGCGGACGCCATCGGTCGTGGTGCCGGTCAGCGTCCACTCGGAGGCGCCGCGGTCGCCGGCGACGAAGTGGTCGTCGTCGCCGTAGTGCACGTCCGGGATGCCGCTGAATCGGGCCGCCAGGCCCTCGCGCACGGCGGCCTTGCCCTCGAACCGCCGGCCGACCGGTTCGGCGCCGCGCGGCGAGAGGAAGACCGCGTCATCGGCGAAGAAGGCCATGATCGCGTCCAGGTCGTGGCGGTTGAAGGCGTCGAGGACCGCCTGGAGAGTGGAGACCGTCGTCCGACTGCTGAGAGGCATCGGTCCATTCACCCCGCGGCGTGATTACCTGCTCGGTAGGGTAGCGCAGGCCCATGCAGGCGGAATTGCCGCTTTTCGGCCCTGACATCTGGCTCTTGCTCATCCGTGAGACGGCACGCAACGTGGAACGAGCCTTTCAGCTGCAAGGAGGAAACCGATGGATTGGCCGACAGCGGTCGTCATCGTGGCCGCGATCGTCGCCGTGATGGCGATCATCACCACCTGGATGGCAACCCGCGAGAAGCATCCGTAAGGGGGCGACCCGATGCGCAAGCTCATCGTTCTGGCGGTTGTTGGCGGCTCCGGGTACGGCGCCGTTCGATGGTGGCGTGAGCACCGTCGCTTCGGCGCAGGGCTCGTCAACCGGGTCGTCAACCCGTGGCTGGTGCGGCGACGAATCGTCGGCGGCTCGCGCGGCGAGCTGGCCCTGATCGAGCACGTCGGCCGCAAGTCGGGGACGGTTCGGCAGACGCCGATCCACCCGATGCCGACCGAGGACGGATACCGGATCATCGTGCCCATCGGCGAGCAGTCCCAGTGGGTGCGCAACGTCCTGGCCGCAGGCCGATGCCGCCTCATCGTCGGCGATCGCGTGGTCGAGCTCGACGAACCGAAGCTCGAGGCTCCGGCCGAGGTCCCCGGCGTGCCGGGCCCGGTTCGGTCGCTGTTCGGCTGGCTCGGGTTCCGCTACCTGCGCCTGCGGACGCTGGTTGAGGCGGCGGCACCCGAGGCCCCGACGGTCGCGGTGCCCGCTCGCGAACGCGAGGCGGTCGCGGTCTAGCAGAACGGGCCACCACGGGCTCGGGCATCGCCACCGCGCGATCGCGGTGACCGCCCCTGCGTCAGCCCGCGTCCTCGCGCCAGGGACCGATGCCGGACAGGCGCTCCACGCTCACCCGCGTCACGTAGCCCGGTGGGGGATTCGGCATGGCCGGAAAGACCACATCGGGCCCCAGGTAGGTGTGCGCCAGCTCCTGCAGCAGCTCGGGGGCGCCGCCCTCGGTCACCCGGGCCGTGCCCTCGATGACGAGGTACTCGCGCAGGCCCCACTGGTTCACGCGATCTGACTGGAGCGTGATGGCGATCCGCGGGTCGCGCCGCAGGTTGCGCAGCTTGTGCTGGTCGTCGAGCGTGGCCAGCACGATCTCGTCGCCGTCGAGCCCGACCCATGCGGCGCTCACGTGCGGCGACCCGTCCGGGCGCATCGTCACGACCGTGGCCACGGTGTCGGATTGGATGAGTCGGCGTGCCTCGTCGGTCAGCTGAGCGGCCATGCCCCGCATTCTCGCCTTCGCGTCACTTGCCGGCCAGCCGCGCGATCATCGGCGCGCAGACGTCCAGGGCATCCGCGGGGATGGCGATGTAGCTGATCCCCCAGCGTTCGCGACGAGCCAGCAGGGCATCGGCCATCTCCTGGGTGTCGCCCACCAGGAAGTGCGGGCTGTGCGGCAGCTCCTCCTCGCTGATCCCGTGCCGCCGGGGCGGGGGAGGACCGCTCCGGGTGTGGAACTCGGGGTCCACCTCCCACACGATGATGCTGAGCTCGATCTCGTCCCACCGCTCGCCGGCCGCCTCGCGGATCCAGCCCACCTTGCGGTCGATGGCCGCCGCGGTGATGTCGTTCGGATCCCCGCCGCCGCCGCGCAGCGAGCGCGGATCGATCCCCACGATCTCGGCGTTCTGCGCGGCGAATGCCAGCAGCTTCGGCCCGCCACCGCCGATCAGAAAAGGGGGGTGCGGCCGCTGGACCGAGGTCGGGAGATGGGCCTGGTGGATGGCGGGGTAGGCGTCATCGGTCTCGTGGTCGATCCGGCCCTCGGCCAGTGCCTGGCGCAGCATGGTGAAGGCCGCCTTCATGCGCCGGACCCGATCATCCGGCGGGTCGAACGGGACGCCGGCCGCCTCCATCTCCTCGCGGTTCCAGCCTGCGCCGATGCCGACCTCCAGCCGGCCGTCGCTCATGGCGTCCACCGTCGCCAGCTCCTGGGCCAGCACCGCCGGGTGCCGCAGCTCGTTGTTCAGCACGAACGTGCCGATTCGCAGGCTGGTGGCCTGCGCCGCCGCCACGAGGCGCGGGATCGCCGCCCACGAACCCAGGTGGTCGGTCGCCAGAAGGACCGATGCGCCGGCGGCTTCCACGCGTCGGGCGACGTCGACGACCCGCTCGCGGCTGCCCATGCCGCCGGGCAGGAACACCCCGAAGCGGAACGGCCGCTCCCCGGGCGTCACGTGAGGTCCTTGTCCTGCATCTCCCAGGCGTGATCGAGGGTGTGGTAGGCCGAGTGGCGGATCAGGAACGGCAGGTTCCACGAGCGCATGCGCTTCGCCACCTCGCCGGCGTTGTAGGCGCGAATGGCCGCCACGTACTCCTCCCGGTATGCCGGCCGGGCGTCGGCCGGGACCGCGGCCCCTTCCGGGATGTGCAGGCCGACCTGCCTGGCGAAGTCCTCGCTCTCCACGCGCATGACGTGGCGGATGATGTGGTCACGCTCGCGACCACCGCCCCGCGGGCCCTTGCGCATCTCCGGCGAGACGTGTGCGGCCACGTCATCGAAGAAGCCCCACGCAGCACGCAGGAGCGCGAGTCCGCGCTCGAGCACCGCCTCGTCCATCGGCTCGGTCTCCAGCGCAGCGGGCGAGAAGGAGATTCCCCAGAAGTCGACTGAGCCCGTGCCGATCTTGTCCTCGACGACCTCGAGGTCACCGGCGCGGTCGAACTCCTCGCCCATCCCGGCGAGTTCTGCGATGGACCGATAGCGAGGCCGATACGCCTCCAGCGTCTCCAACGCTTCGTCCACGGTCTTCGCCCCGCGGCTCCAGCCCGGCCAGTCGAGCGCGACGGCGACCGCGCGCTTGCCCTTCGGCCCTCGATCGATGACGGTGCGCACTGCCATCCGCGCATTCTCGCACCGCCGCGGGTGCGGGCACGCGCTGACCTTCAGCCGGGGGGCGTGGCTAGAATCGGCGGATGCTCCTGCCCGACACCGAGCGCGCGCTGCTGCATCGCCTGGCGACGGCACAGCACGACAGCCGCGTCCCGTCCATCGCCGCGGCCGTGGTCCGGGGTGGCGCGCGCGCCTGGGCGCAGGCGATCGAAACGACGACCGACACGCAGTTCCGCATCGGCTCGTTGACGAAGACCTTCGTCGCCGTCCTGGTCATGCGCCTGCGCGACGAGGAACGCCTGGGCCTCGACGACCCGCTGGAGCGTCACCTGCCCGAGGCGCAGGTTCGCGGCGTCAGCATCGGGCAGCTGCTGGCGCACACCGCCGGGCTTGCCAGCGAGACGCCGGCGCCGTGGTGGGAGCGCACGCCGGGGGACCTTCGCCCGCAGCTCGCCGACCTGGTGGATCCCTCGCCCAAGCACCCACCCGGGCGGCGCTTCCACTATTCGAACCCCGGCTTCGCGCTGCTGGGCGCGGTGGTCGAGCGGCTCCGCGGCACGCCGTTACCGGAGGTTCTGCAGCGCGAGATCCTCGACCCGCTCGAGATGACGCGCACCTCCCTGCAGCCGCAGGAGCCCCATGCCCGCGGCCTTGCCGTGCATCCCTGGGCCGATGCGGTCATGCCCGAGGTCGTCCAGGACGTCGGCCGCATGGCGCCGGCCGGGCAGCTGTGGTCGACGGTCCAGGACCTCGGCCGATGGGCCGCCTTCCTCGCCGGTGACACCGCCGACCTGCTCGACCGGGACACCCTCGAGGAGATGCTCGAGCCCCACGTGGTCGCCGACCTCCCGGGCCTGCCCTGGACGGGCGCGCACGGCCTGGGCTGGCAGGTGTGGAACGTCGACGGTCGGCGGTATGCCGGCCACGGCGGCTCGATGCCGGGCTTCCTCGCCGGGCTGCGCGTCGACCTCGAGTCGGGTGACGGCGCCGTCGTCTTCGCCAACACGACGGCCGGCATGCGGCCCGCCCTCGCGACCGAGCTGCTCACGGCATACGCCGAGCTCGAGCCGAAGCCGGTCGCGCCCTGGCACGCTGCCG
>DASURX010000024.1:0-3222 GCA_036375355.1 Candidatus Limnocylindria bacterium | reverse complement strand
GTCGGATTCAGGTTCGCCGAGGCCACGCTCTGGACGGCTGCCGAGAACCACCGGCCGCGGCGGATCTACGAGCGGGCGGGGTGGCGGACCGACGGGACGGTGAGGCATCGGTCGTTCGATGGCATCGGGTTCGCCGAGGTGCGTTACCGGATCGCGCTCCGCCGTAAGGGCTCGTGACCGGGCGCGCTTCCCGCGCTTGACGCGAGGGGCTGGGTGGGTGCGCCGGGGAGCGGCTGGCGGGCAGCCCTCGGCTGCTCCCTCGCGGTGTATGACAGCCGAGCCCGAGTTGACCGATCCACCTTCGTGGAGGATCATGGACCAGCAAAACCGACTCAGGCAGTCGGGATTTGGATTACGCACCCGCGCCGCGCGAGAACCGAGGAACGATGGCCATTCCCAACGCCGCCCTGAAGCAGATCCCGGACAGCTACAAGTACGGCTGGCACGACCCCGAGATGGTCCCCCTCAACATCATGAGGAAGGGGCTCGACGCGAGCGTGGTCGAGGAGATCAGCAAGTTCAAGGGCGAGCCGGAGTGGATGACGAAGCTGCGGCTCAAGGCCTACCGCCACTTCGAGTCGCGCCCGACCCCGACCTGGGGCGCCGACCTGTCCCCGATCGACTTCCAGGAGATCTACTACTACGCCGCGCCGACCAGCAAGTCGGTGCAGTCGTGGGACGACGTGCCGGAGTACATCCGCCGCACCTATGACCGCCTGGGCATTCCCGAGGCGGAGAAGAAGTACCTCGCGGGCGTCGGCGGGCAGTACGACTCGGAGGTCGTGTACCACAACATCCGCAGCGAGCTCGAGGCGCAGGGCGTGATCTTCATGGGCACCGACCAGGCGCTCAAGGAGCACCCCGAGTACTTCAAGGAGTACTTCGGGACGGTGATCCCGGCCAACGACAACAAGCTGGCCGCGCTGAACACGGCGGTCTGGTCCGGCGGGAGCTTCATCTACGTGCCCAAGGGCGTGCACGTCGAGCTGCCGCTACAGGCCTACTTCCGCATCAACACCGAGAGCGTCGGCCAGTTCGAGCGGACGCTGATCATCGCCGACGAGGGCAGCAGCGTTCACTACGTGGAGGGCTGCACCGCGCCCACCTATACCAGCGCGGCGTTGCACTCGGCGGTGGTCGAGATCATCGTCAAGAAGGGCGCGCGGGTCCGCTACACGACCATCCAGAACTGGAGCCACAACGTCTACAACCTGGTCACCAAGCGCGCCGTGGCCTACGAGGACGCGGTGATGGAGTGGGTCGACGGCAACCTGGGCAGCCGGGTGACGATGAAGTACCCGTCCATCTACCTGATGGGCGAGCGGGCGCACGGCGAGGTGCTCTCCATCGCCTTCGCCGGCGACGGGCAGCACCAGGACGCGGGCGGCAAGATCATCCACGCCGCGCCCAACACCACCAGCCTGATCACCTCCAAGTCCATCTCCAAGGGCACGGGCCGCACCTCGTACCGCGGCCTGGTCAAGGTCTATCCGGGCTGCGAGAAGTCGAAGTCCACGGTGCGCTGCGACGCCCTGATCCTGGACGACGACGCGCGCTCGGACACCTACCCGTACATGGAGATCGACGAGGAGGACGTGACCATCGGCCACGAGGCGACGGTCTCGAAGGTCGGCTCCGAGCAGCTCTTCTACCTTATGAGCCGCGGCCTGTCGGAGGCCGAGGCGAGCGCCATGATCGTGAACGGCTTCATCGAGCCGATCGTCAAGGAGCTGCCGATGGAGTACGCGGTCGAGATGAACCGCCTGATCCAGCTCCAGATGGAAGGCGCGGTCGGCTAGGCCGATGACGACCTTGACCGATGCGGAGGCGGCCGTGGCCGCCTCCTCGCTCGATGCGGACGCCATCGCGCGGCTTTCCGACCAGCTCGCCGAGCCCGACTGGCTGCGCGACGCGCGCGCCGGGTGGTGGCAGCGGGTGGAGGCCACGCCCTGGCCCACCGGCCAGGAGGAGGAGTGGCGCCGCACCTCGCTGGCCGACCTGCCCCGCGACGCACGCTGGCTGATCGAGGCGCCGGCCGTGCGCTGCGCGCTGGACGACGACATGGCGGCGGCAGGCGTGGTCTTCAGCGACCTGCGCGTCGCGGTGCGCGAGCATCCCGAGCTGGTGCGGCGCTTCCTCGGCGGACGCGAGGCGAACGCCCCTCACGCACGGAGCTGGGCGCTGGCCCACGCGGCGTGGAGCGGCGGCACCTTCCTGTACGTGCCGCACGGGGTGAGCGTCGACCGCACCCTGGTCGCGCACAGCACCCTGCCCGAGGGCGAGGTCGCCTGGTTCCCGCTGACCCTCGTCGTCGCGGAGGAGGGCAGCGACGTCTCGCTGCTGGACGAGATCGTGTCGGCCGACGGTCACGCGGCGTGGTACGGCGGCGTGGTCGACATCGTGGCGGGTCAGGGAGCGCGGGTGCGCTACGCGAACCTGCAGCGGCTCGGCGACGCGGCCTGGAACGTCGGCGTGCAGCGGGTCGAGGTCGGCCAGGACGCCGACGTGACGACGCTCAACGCTGAGATCGGCTCATCGGTCACCAAGGTCGGTCTGGACATGCGCATGAGCGGCAAGGGCGGCACCTCCCGGCTGCTCGGCCTGCTGGCGGCCGGCGGGAAGCAGCACATCGACATCGACTCGCTGCAGGACCTCATTGGCAGCCACACCACGTCGGACCTGCTCTACCTCTCGGCGCTGTACGACGAGGCGCGCGCCGCGTTCTACGGCGTCACTCGTGTGGAGCGTGAGGCGAAGGGCACCAGCAGCTACCAGGAGTGCCGCAACCTGCTGCTCTCGCCCAAGGCCGGCGCCGAGCCGATCCCCGTCCTGGAGATCGAGACCAACGACATCCTGCGCTGCGGGCACGGCGCCACCGCCGGGGCCATCGACCCGGTGCAGCGCTTCTATGCCCAGAGCCGCGGCCTGTCGGCCGACGAGGCGGAACGCATGATCGTGCGCGGCTTCTTCGAGCAGGTCGTCTCCCAGATCCACGACGAGACGATCCGCGAGCGGGTGCTGGCAGCCCTGGCCCCGCGCCTGGGGGTGGCCGACGAAGTCATGGCCGACGGCTGGGTGGCGGCATGACCAGCACGCGCTCGGGCTTCGCCACCGGCCTGCTGGCATCCGACGTCACGCCGGGCACCGTCCGGGTGGTGCAGGTCGACGGCCGCTCGCTGTGCGTCGGCCTGACCGAGGACGGGGAGTGGGGCGCGATCGACA
>DASURX010000023.1:0-2672 GCA_036375355.1 Candidatus Limnocylindria bacterium | reverse complement strand
CGGCGGCGAGCAGGGCGTCGCCGAGCGACGCCAGGGCGTGTCCCTCGAGCAGGTCCTGCCCGGTCGCGTGGTTGAGCGCGGCGGCCTGCTCCAGCGTCCGGCGCGCATCCGCGATCCGGTGGAGGCAGAGCTGGGTGGCGCCGATGCTGTTGAGCGCGAGCCCTTCCCGCGCGCGGTCGCCCAGGCCGCGGTGAATGGCCAGGGCCTGCTCGTAGTGCTCGAGTGCGCTCTCGTACCGGCCCGCCCGCCACTCCAGGATACCGGCGGCATTGCGGAGCTCCCCTTCCGATTTCCGGTCCTCGAGTTCCATTGCCAGGCGCAGGCCGTCCGCAAACGCGGTTCGCGCCATTTCGATATCATCGCTGGTGTCACGCAGGGCACGCGCCATGTGCAGCAGGGCATCGAGTTCCCCGTCCTGGTCGTTCGCCAGCCGCCGGAACTCGCGGACCCTGCCCCAGGCGGCGGCCGCGGCACGCCAGGCCCGGCGTTCCTCCTCGATGACCCCGATGCGGGTCCAGTTCCGCTCCGCCTCGGTCCGGTCCTCCATGTCGCCGAACAACTCCGCGGCCTCGTACAGGACCGGCAGCGCCTCCTGGTCCCGTCCCTGTCCCAGCAGCGCATTCGCCAGCGGCGTGAGCACCCGCGAGAGGCCGGTCGCGTCGTGGATCCTCCGCCCGACCCGGGCCGCCTCCTTGTAGTGCTCGATGGCGGCCTCGGGCTCACCGCGGTTCAGCTGCAGCGCCGCGATCGCGGCGAGGCACATCCCCTCGCTCATCGGGGCGCCATGGGCCCGGCTCAGCTCGAGCGCTTCCTGCAGCCGCGCCAGCGCCTGGCTGTCCTCCCCCTGCAGGCGATGGATGCCCGCCGCATTGTAGAGCACGACCACGCCGAACCAGGGATCGCCCGCCGCCTCCGCCGAGGCGAGGGCCGCATCCAGCGCCTCGCGCGCCTCGTCCAGGTTGCCCAGGGTCTTGTGGATGGTGCTGAGGTTGAAGAGATCCCGGGCGATCTTGTCATCGGCGTGCAGGGCACGGTCAATGCCCAGCGCCTGCTCCAGGTAGCCGAGCCCCTCGGTGCCCCGCTCCCGATGCCAGAACAGCATCCCGAGGGTGGTGAGCGCCCCCCGCTCGGCTTCGACATTCCCGCTGGCGCGAGCCAGCGCGAGCGCCTGGTCCACCGCCGCCTGTGCCCGGTCGAAGTCGCGCAGCAGCGTGAGCAGGTCCGCGAGCCGGAGATGCGCCACCGCCAGCATTCCCTGGTCACGCTCCGGGTCGAGCAGCTCGATCAGCCGGCCCAGGATCTCCTGCTGGCGCTTCCGGAGGCCCAGGCTTTCGCAGATCCGCTCCTCCTCCAGGAGGACCGTCGTCAGTGTCTCTCGCCGCTCGGTGGCGGGCTTGAGCTTCCGGGCCCACGCTTCCACCTGGTCGATCACCCGGAGGGCCCGCGGGAACTCGCTCAGCGCCACGGCCTGCCGTGCTTCCTCGCGACCGTAACGCACCGCCTCACGCCACGATTCCGCGCGGCTGAAGTGATAGGAGAGCGTGCCCGCGAGCTCGTTGAGCTGGCCGGCGTTCAGGGTTTCCATGGCAGTCCCGAGCTGGGCGTGAAGGGCACGCCGCTGGTGGGCCAGCAGCGTGTCGTAGGCCACTTCCTGCGTGAGGATGTGCTTGAAGCGGTACGCCGGTTCCGGTGCGACACGCGTCTGGTGAATGATGCCGGCCCGGGTCAGCTGCTCGATGGCCGCCGGGATGCCGGTCTCGGCAGGCACCAGGGCGTGTACCATCCCGATGGAGAATTCGCGACCCGCCACCGAGGCCGCCCGCGCCACCTCGCGCGATGCGGGGTCGAGCCGGTCGAGCCGTGAGCGGATCACCCCCTGGATGGTGCCGGGCAGCTGCTGCGCCTCGAGGGGCGCCGTCAGTTCCGCATGGCCGCCGCGAACCTGCACGCCGCCCTGCTCCCGCACGGCATGGCAGATCTCCTCGATGAAGAAGGGATTGCCCGCCGCCCGCTGGTGGATGGCGGCCACCGCCGCGTCGGACGCGGTCTCCGCGCCAAGCAGGGAGCTGATCAGGAACTTCGTGCTGTCAGCGCCGAGGGGGCCGAGCCGGACCTCGCGCCGGGGCACCGACCCGAGCCACTCCATGGACGGCGCCTGGCGATAGGTGATGACCAGGGCGAGGCGCCAGGCCGGCGCCAGACCGGCGAGCTGGGCCAGCACGCCGTGCGACGCGTCATCCGCCCAGTGCCAGTCTTCGAACACCAGGAGCACCGGGCGCGCACGGGTTGCCAGGGTGAAGAGGGTGACCAGCGCGTCGCGCATGGCGAGCCCGAACTGCCCCCCCTCCAGGAACCGGTGCGTGGCGGGCTGGTCGCTTGCCACCCCGAAGAGCTGCAGGAAGAGCGGGACCGATTCCGCCAGTTCAGGCACCCGTTCGGTGAGCTGGCGCGCCAGGTCGGCGGGCGCAGCCGTCGTGTCCAGCCCGAGGAGTTCGCGTGCCGCCGTGGCGAACGGCCAGTAGGGGCGCGCATCCACGCCGTGGGCCCGGCAGGAGACGCGCACCACCTGGAACGCCTCCACCGGAGTGGTGTGCCCGAGCTCCTGGATCAGCCGGCTCTTTCCGGCGCCCGCCTCTCCCTCGATGGTGACGAACTGGCCCTCGCCAGCGACC
>DASURX010000022.1:0-13735 GCA_036375355.1 Candidatus Limnocylindria bacterium | reverse complement strand
TCCTCGACGCCCGGGTGGGTCTCGCGCCAGATCGGCATCTTCTCGGCGAGGTGTGCGGTGATGTCGCGCGCCATCTCCTGGAAGAAGGTGGACGTGGTCCGTCCGCAGCCGGGACAGGCGCTGACCTGCGGGGTAAAGCTCCGCAACTCGAGCGACTGGAGGACCTGCTGCGCGACCTGGACCTCCTCGGTCCGATCCCCACCGGGCTGCGGGGTCAGGCTGACCCGAACGGTGTCGCCGATGCCGCGCTGCAGCAGGATGGCCAGCCCTGCCGTTGAGCTGATGATCCCGCGGCTGCCCATGCCCGCCTCGGTCAGGCCGATGTGCAGCGGGTAGTCGCAGCGCTCTGCGAGGCGCGAGTAGACCTCGATCAGGTCCTGCACGCCGGAGACCTTGGCGGACAGGATGATGCGATCGTGGGCCAGCCCAACCTCCTCCGCCAGGCGCGCGGAGCGCAGCGCGGACTCGATCATGGCCTCGATCATCACCTCGCGGCTGTCCGCCGGTTCCGGCAGGGCCGCGTTGGCGTCCATCATCTCGGTCAGCAGCTGCTGGTCCAGGCTGCCCCAGTTGACGCCGATGCGCACCGGCTTTGCATTCGCGATGGCGACCTCCACGATCCGGGTGAAGTTCTCGTCGTGGTGCCGCGATCCGACGTTGCCGGGGTTGATGCGGTACTTGGCGAGCGCCATGGCGGCCTCGGGGTACTTCGTCAGCAGGAGGTGCCCGTTGTAGTGGAAGTCACCGATGAGGGGAACCGCCACGCCGAGCCGGTCCAGCTTCTCGCGAATCAGCGGCACGGCCCGGGCCGCCTCGTCGTTGTTGACGGTGACGCGCACCAGCTCGCTGCCGGCGTGCGCGAGCTGCGCGGCCTGGATGGCCGTCGCGTCCGGGTCGGCGGTGTCGGTGTTCGTCATCGACTGCACCACGATCGGGTGCGACGAGCCGATGGGCACGCCGCCCACGTCGACGGTGGTGGTCGAGCGTCGCGTGATCACGAGCCGCATCGTACCGGCTCGAGGCGCGGAACGCGTTCGGGCACGCGGCGTGCACTGGCATGCCCCGCATGGGACTCGCCACCACGACCTCGATCTCGCGCGCCCGCCGTGGCGTGCCCGCGGTGCGGCCCGTGCCCGATGTTGCCGTCCTGGAGGACGATGCCATCCTGGCCGAGCTCGCCGCGGAGATGTGCGAGGGGATGGGCCTGAGCAGCGCGACCTACGATGCGCCCCGACCGTTCCTGGACGATTTCGACGACCACCCGCCCCGGGTCGTGATCCTGGACTGGCGGCTCACCCAGCAGATCGCGGCGGCGGTGTTCCTGGCCGTGCGCCACCGCTTCCCCGACGTCCCGATCGTGTGCTGGACGGCGACGCCCCGCGACGAGCTGCCGAGCATGGTCTGGGCGAACCCGATGACGCGAGTCGTCAGCAAGGACGAGGGCGTGACGGGCTTCGAGACGGCCGTGCGCTGGGCGCTGGCGCGTCCACCGCACGTCAATGGCACGGCGAAGGGAGCAGACCGATGATGGAAGGCTTCAAGGTTCCCAAGGACCCGCATCCGGGCGAGCCGGACGAGCTGACGCCGGACACGCTGCCCATCGACGACATCGAGCGGCCGCACGACTCCGGCGGTGGGCCGGACGATCCGCCCGAGCCGGCCGCCAAGGACCTGGACGAGCCGGGCGCCGCGGACCGTACCCCGCGACCCTGACGGCGACCCACTGATCCGGTGCCCCGCTCGGGCGCGGGCGCCGCGGTCGACAGGTTCGCTATGCTGAGCCCGCCATGACCGCGACCGTGCCGCCCACGCCCACCCCCGATACCCCCGAGATCCCGGCGACCGATACGCGCCACCGCAAGGTGGCCATCATCGGCTCCGGGCCCGCCGGCCTGACGGCGGCCATCTACACCGCGCGCGCCAACCTGGAGCCGATCCTGTTCGCCGGCAACGTGCCGATGGGGCAGCTGATGATCACCTCCGACGTCGAGAACTATCCCGGCTTCCCGCACGGCATCCAGGGTCCGGAGTTGATGCAGCTGTTCAAGGATCAGGCGGCGCGCTTCGGGACGGAGATCGTCGAGCAGGACGTCACCCGGGTCGACTTCAGCGCGCGACCGTTCGGGCTGTGGGTCGGCGACGAGGAGTACCGCGCCGAGGCGGTGATCGTGGCCACCGGCGCATCGGCCCTGTGGCTGGGGCTCGCGTCGGAGGAGGAGTTCCGCGGGCGCGGGGTCAGCGCCTGCGCGACCTGTGACGGGTTCTTCTTCCGCGACCGCGAGATCGCGGTCGTCGGGGGTGGCGATACCGCGCTGGAGGAGGCGCTCTTCCTGACCCGCTTCGCCTCGAAGGTGACGATGCTGGTGCGCCGCGACCAGTTCCGCGGCAGCAAGATCATGCAGGACCGGGCCCTCGCCCACCCCAAGATCGAGGTCCGCTGGAACACCGAGGTCACCGAGGTGATGGGGGACATGACCGTCCAGCAGCTCGAGCTGCGCGACACGCAGAGCGGCGAGCGCTCGCGGATGGAGGTGCAGGGCCTGTTCGTCGCCATCGGCTACAAGCCGAACACTGAGCTCTTCGAAGGCCAGCTGGAGCTGGACCCGCGGGGCTACTGCAGGACGGCCCGCGAAGGCGATACGGCGTCCAACGTGGAGGGCGTATTCGTCGCCGGCGACGTGCACGACCACAAGTACCGTCAGGCCATCACGGCCGCCGGCGAGGGCTGCAAGGCAGCCATCGACGCGGAGCGCTGGCTCGAGTCGGTGGGGGAGATCCAGGCGGCGACCGCCACCAACTGGTAGACCCTGCGGCGCCGGTCGAACTAGTCCTCGAGCAGCGCGGCGGCCAGCTCGCGGCTGACGCCCTGGCGCTGCGACGCGCCCAGGTGCTGGAGCGTGGTCCGCCAGCGAGCGTCCGCCGCGAATGCCACCCGCAGCTCACGGCGCGCCGCGGGCAGGTCGCCGCCGATGGCCAGCTCGACGCCGCGCCAGAAGACCAGCTCGTACGCGTCGGGGGCCATCGCCCGCGCCCGGGCGTAGCGCTCCTCGGCGCTCGTCCCGGCCCTCGCCGCCTCGCCATCGTCGTCGAGCAGGTCGTAGGCCAGCTGCAGGGTCACGATCCGCCGCAGCTCGGGCACCGGATCGGGGTGATCCTCGATGCGCATGTCCAGCAGCCGGCCGCGCCATGCCGCGGCATGCAGCGTCCCATCCACCACCATGATCGCCGCCGATTGCCGGCCGCGGACGTCGCCGCCCTCCCGCTCGGCCGCCTCGAGCGCGCGCAGCAGGCGCTCGACCAGCGGCTCGCCGGCGGCGAGCGCGTCGCGGTAGGCGGCGGCCATCGCCGGCCAGCACGTGTCGCGCTCGAGCAGGTTGCCCTGCACGCTGAAGCCCTCACCGACCAGGTGGCCTGCGGCCGGGATGCACTCCTCGCCGGTGTGGGCCGCGGCCCCGCCGCGCGCGTCGACCACGCCCAGCTGGCGCGCCCGCGCGGCGTCGTCGGAGGCGACCAGGGCGGCGACGACCTCGTCGGCGGAGCGCCCCGCGCGCAGCAGCTCGAGGCCGATCGGTCCGAACGAGGTGTTGGCCTGGGCCTGGGTTGCCACCGCACCGACCCCGGCCTCCAGCCACGGCACGACGGGGCCGACGCCCAGGTAGTGGGACTGCACCGCGACCCCGAACCGGCCCGACTCGGGGTCGCGCGCGACGATGCTGTAGGTCATGCGCGGCAGCGTAACGCGGCAGCAACGTGCGCCGCTCGTCGCGCCGTGGCGCATCCCTATACTCGACCGATGAGCGAGCGCACCTTTGCCGAGGAGATCAGGGCCGGCTACGGGTTCGACGGCCCATCCATCGGCTTCGGCGCCGCCATGCACGACGAGGCGACCCTGGCCGAATGCCAGGTGCGCGTGCCGCTCGCGATGCTCAATCGCCACGGCCTGGTGGCCGGAGCCACCGGGACGGGCAAGACCAAGACGCTCCAGGTGCTGGCCGAGCAGCTGTCGCTGGCCGGGGTGCCGTGCTTCATCAGCGACATCAAGGGCGACATCTCCGGCCTCGGGGCGCCGGCCGCGGCGAACGACAAGATCACGGCGCGCGTCAGCGCCATCGGCCTGACCGACTACGCGCCACAGGCGTTCCCGGTCGAGTTCCTGACGCTCGTCCGCGAAAAGCCGGGCGTGCGCCTGCGCGCATCGGTCTCCTCGTTCGGCCCGATCCTGCTCAGCAAGGTGCTGGAGCTCAACGAGACCCAGCAGAGCGTGCTGGCGATCGCCTTCAAGTACGCCCAGGACCGCAAGCTGGGCATGGTCGACCTCGCCGACCTCCGCGCCCTGCTGAACCGGCTGCTGACGGACGAGGCCAAGGCCGAGATGGCCGAGTACGGCGGCGTGGCGACCGCCACCGTGGGCGTCATCATCCGCAAGATCGTCGAGCTGGAGCAGCAGGACGCCGACGCCTTCTTCGGCGCGCCGGAGTTCGACGTCGGCGACCTGATGCGCACCGCGGCGGACGGCCGCGGCATGGTCAGCGTTCTCGAGCTGGCTGACATGCAGGATCGGCCCGCCCTGTTCAGCACGTTCATGATGTGGCTGCTGGCGCGCCTGTACGAGGCGCTGCCCGAGGTGGGCGACCCGGACAAGCCGAAGCTCGTCTTCTTCTTCGACGAGGCGCACCTCCTGTTCCGGGACGCCAACAAGACCTTCCTGCAGCAGGTGGAGCTGGTGGCGCGGCTGATCCGCTCCAAGGGCGTCGGCGTCTTCTTCGTGACGCACAGCCCCACCGACGTTCCGCCGGAGGTGCTCACCCAGCTTGGCAACCGGGTGCAGCACGCGCTGCGCGCCTTCACCCCGGACGACCTGGAGGTGGTGCGGGCCACGGCGCGCACCTTCCCGGTGAGCGAGTACTACGACGTGGAGCGCGAGCTGACGCAGCTCGGCATCGGGGAGGGGCTGGTCACCGCCCTCAACCCCAAGGGCGTGCCGATGCCGACGGTGCGGACCATGATGCGGCCCCCCATGTCGCTCATGGCCCAGCTGGATCCGGCGGCGTTCGCGGCGATCACCGCCGCCTCCCCGCTGGTCGCGAAGTACGCGGCGGACGTGAACCCCGTGTCGGCCAGCGAGACCCTCGACCGGGAGCGGGAGCCTGTGACGCCTGCCGGCGAGCCGATGGGGGGCGTGGAAGCGCCCGAGACGGTCCCCAGTCGCGGTCGGATGCGCTCGACACAGCCGCCGGAGCGCGGCATGGACTGGGGCGACGTGGCAAAGGAGGGCTCGCGCTTCGTCCGCTCGGGCACGTTCAACACGATCCTGCGCGGCATCGTCAAGGCGCTCACCGGGCGGCGCCGATAGCGGGGGCCGAGAGGCTCTTGTGCTCGCTCACCGGTAGCCCGATGCTTGGCGTCGACGGCGGTCGCCGTCGACCAGGCTGGTCAGTCCGAATCGGAGGAAGACAACCGTGAAGATCATCGACATCGAGGGCGTCGGCCCGGTCATGGCGGCGAAGCTGGCCGAGGCCGGCGTCGACAACACCGATGAGCTGCTGCAGGCCGGCGGCACCAAGGCCGGCCGCGTGGCGCTCGCAGCGAAGACCGGCATCAATGAGGGCATGCTGCTGGAGTGGGTCAACCACGCCGACCTGATGCGCCTCACCGGCGTCGGCTCGGAGTACTCGGACCTGCTCGAGGCGGCTGGCGTCGACTCCACCGTCGAGCTGGCCCATCGCAACGCCGCGAACCTGGCGCAGACCTTCGGCGAGCTCGACATGGCTCGCAACACAATCCGGCGCATCCCGACCGAGGCCGAAGTCGCGCGCTGGATCGAGGAGGCCAAGACCCTGCCGAAGGTCGTCGAGCACTGACCTCGACGGGGCGTGCGGCCTAGGCCGTGCGCGGCCCGAGCGCAGCGCGCGCCACGTCGGGCACATCGGTCACGAATCCCCACAGGCCGTAGGCCGCCAGCTGCTGCATGCGCTGCGGGTCGTTCACCACGTAGCAGCCGACCTGGCGGCCGTAGGCCAGCGCCTGCGAGAGCTTGGGAGCCGGATCCAGGCCCAGGTCGCCCTCCCAGGGATGCACGGCGGCGTGTCCGTGCTCGACGGCCCAGCGCAGGGCCGGCTCGAAGGGCTGGGTCGGCACCAGCAGGTATCCGGTCGGGATGGCGGGGTCCAGGTCGTGGGCCAGGTCGATGGCCGTCTCGTCGAAGCTGATCACGCTGACGCGTCCCGCGGCCAGAACCCGGGAAGCGCGCAACGCCGCCAGCGTGGCCTCGACGGCATCGCGCGCCTTGATCTCGACGACGAGCCCGACCTCGTCGGGCAGCCAGTCGAGGACCTCGGGCAGGGTCGGGATGCGCAGGCCCTGGGCGGCGAACGGGTGGCCGCCATCGGTCGCGACGAATTGAGCGCCGGCGTCCAGGCTGCGCAGCTCGTCCATCGCGAGGCCGCTGACCGGCCCGCTGCCATCCGTCGTGCGATCGACGCTGTCGTCGTGGATGACCGCCAGCTGGCCGTCCCGGCTGAGATGGACGTCGAGCTCGATGGCATCGGCCCCCATCTCGACCGCCCGCCGGTAGGCCTCCATGGTGTTCTCCGGTAGGTGGGCCGATGCCCCTCGGTGGGCGACGACGAGCGTCATGCCGGAGTCTCCCCGGGCGGCACGATGGCAGGCTCCACCGGATGCGCCACGACGCCGGCGGCCGCCGGCTTGCCGGACGGCACGCGGCGGATGATCACCAGGCCGATCACCATCAGCACCAGCAGGGACAGGATCGCGACCTGGTACGCGGCGCGGCCGATGGGGCCCAGCAGGGCCGCGACGATGATGCCGTACGCCAGCGGGCCGATCACCGCGCTCAGCTTGCCCACCAGCCCGTACAGCCCGAAGAACTCGCCGACCTGTCCCGGCGGCGACAGGCGCAGCATGTAGACCCGGTCGGAGGTCCAGACCCCGCCGAGGCCCGAGCCGAGCAGCACGCCGCCGATGACGAAGGCCGGCACGGTCAGCGACGTCCCGACCACGACCAGCCCGACGCACCATGACCCGAGCACCACCATCAGGGTGCGCTTCGGGCCCCAGGCCTCGACGGCACGGCCCCACAGGAAGCTCGCGACCACTGCCACCACGGTCAGGAGCAGGAGCATCAGGTTGGCCTCGGACTTGGTGAGGCCGATCGCCTCGGTGGCGAACACGGCCATGACCACGATCGCCGTGTTGACCGGGTCGGTGTAGAAGAAGCGGCCGACCAGGAAGCGGAGCAGCCCGGGGACCTCGCGCGCGTGGCGGAGCGTCGTCGCCACCTGCGCCCACGAGCGCGCCGCCTCCCCGAGCCGGAAGCGGCCGCCGCCCTCCGGCTCGCGGACGCTGGTGAAGATCGGCGCCGCGAAGACGGCGAACAGCACCGCGACCATGGCGAAGGTGAGCGGCCCGGAGCCGGAGCCGAGCACCAGGATGAGGACGGCGATGAGGACGGTCCCGAGGTAGCCCATCGCAACGCCGATGCCCGACATCCTGCCCAGCGCGCCGGGGCGCGCGACCTCGGGCAGGGTGGCGTCGTAGTAGATGAGCGCGGCCTGGTAGGAGAAGTTGGCGACGGCGAACAGGCCCAGGCCGATGACCGTCAGCAGCGGCAGCTCGTCGCCGGTCGAAACGAGCGCGATGGCGGCGGTGCACAGGATGGTCAGTGCCGTGAAGAAGAGCAGGAACGGCAGGCGCCGGCCGCTGCGATCGCTGACCGCGCCCAGGACGGGGGAGACGGCGGCGTTCAGGCCCACGCTGACGGCGGCGGCGACCCCCAGCCAGAACTGGCCGGCGCCCGGACCAAGGCGGTCGACCGACCACAGGCCGATGGCGTACGACACGACGCCGTAGCTGAAGATCGTGTTGGCGAAGTCGTAGAGGCTCCAGGCAAGCCCCTCGCTGGCACGGCCCGAGCGGGTCAGGCCGGCGAGCCCGCGCCACCAGCCGGCCGGTGCCAGGACCGTCACGACCGCACCGGCACGAACCGCGATGAGAGCGCCCCGGCGACTGGCGGATGCTGCGTCACGCGCGGATGATAGCGGCCGTTCCTGCGCGAATCGCCGGCGCACATCAAACTGAGTCCACCATACCTGCCGGAGTCCCCGAGCACACCCGATGCGCAAGAAGCTCACGACCATCCTCCTCGCCATCGTCGGCCTGGGAGTGCCCGTCCTCGTCGCCTGGCTGACCCGGCCGGAGCGCGTCCCGTCAGCTGCCGAGGCAGCCCCGGAGCCCTCGCCCGCTCCGCCATCGCCCCTGGCGGCGACTGCGTCGCAGGCAGCGCCTGGGCCGGGCGGGCCGCTGCACGTCCGCGAGCCGCACCCGCGCGGCATCTTCGCCGCGGTCGGCCGGTTCAACTACCGCTTCCGGCGCTGGATCCCGCTCGTCGGGCTGGTGCTGGTCATCGGCGTCAACGTCTGGTCGCGGGTCGACGGCGGCGAGCTGATCCAGGGTGGCTGGGTCATCGCCGGATCGCAGGAGCAGCAGGCCGCCGCGCTGCTGGAGGACCGCTTCGGCCAGCCGGAGACGAGCATGCTCGTCGTCTACACCGACCCCGACGGCGACGCAGCCTCGCCCGCCTTCCAGGCCATCGTGCGCGACAGCCTGTCCGAGGTCAGGGACGATCCCGCCGTCACCCGGGTGCTGACCTACGCGGACGCGCCCGCCCCGGAGCTGCTGTCGAAGGACGGCGCCTCGACCCTGGCGGTCGTCTACCTGGACAAGGCGGTCGAGGCGGCGGTCGAGGACTCCGCCCGCCTGGCGGACGAGGTCAAGGTGCCCGATGGCGTCGCCACCTCGGTGACGGGTGTACCGCAGGTCTACCACGAGTTCAACGAGCGCATCGAGCGCGACCTGGTGACCGCCGAGATGATCAGCCTGCCGATCGCGCTGCTCATTCTGCTGGCCGTGTTCGGCACCCTCGTTGCGGCCGGGCTGCCGCTCGTCATCGCTGGGTTCGCGATGCCCACCGTCTTCGCGGTCGTGACGCTGCTGGCCAACGTGCTGGAGATGAGCATCTTCGTCAACAACCTGGCGACCATGATCGGCCTGGCGCTGGCCATCGACTACTCGCTGTTCATGGTCAGCCGCTTCCGCGAGGAGCTCCGGCACCACGACGTGGAGATCGCCCTCGAGCGGATGATGGGCAGCGTCGGAAAGGCGGTGGCGGTCAGCGGAGCCGCCGTCGCCATCGGCCTGTCGTCCCTGCTGGCCTTCGAGGCCGCCGCCCTGCGCAGCATGGGCGTGGCCGGCATCGTGACGGTGGGCGCCACGCTGCTCTACGGCCTCACCGTGTTGCCCGCGCTGCTGGCGCTGCTCGGGCCGCGCGTCAACCGGCTGCGCATCCCGCTGCCGCGCTTCCTGCGTCTCGTGGAGAGCGACCCCGACGCCGCCGACGCGCGCCAGGGTCACGGCGTCTGGGCCTGGATCGCGGCGCGCGTCATGCGCCGGCCGTTGCTGATCGCGGCGCCGGTGCTCGCCCTCCTGCTCCTGGCCGGATCGCCGTTCCTCTCCATCCAGCTCTCGACCGGCCAGAACCTGGAGGACCTGCCGCCGACGCCGGCGCGCATCGGCTTCGAGAAGATCGTCGACGAGTTCCCCGGTGGCGAGTCCGACCCGATCACGGTCGCGGTCACCTGGCCGGGCGTGGACCTGCGCGACGGCATCGCGCCGGATCGCCAGGCCGCGCTGGCCGATTACGTCGCCGCAGTCGACGACCTGCCGCACACCACCGACATCCAGAGCGTGCTCGAGGTGCCGGTTGGCATGGACCCAGCACAGTACGCGCAGCTCCTGGCGCTGCCGCTGGGGCAATGGCCGCCGTCGGTGCCCGCCGCGCTGAAGAGCTCGGTCGAGGGCTGGGTGGCCGGCGACACCGCCCGCGTCCGCGTCTTCTCGGACCTGTTGCCCGACTCGGATGCGGGTCGCGAGCTGGTCGGCGACGTCCGGGGCATCGCTCCGCCGGACGGAGCGCAGACCCTCACCGGGGGCCTGCCGTCGCGCTCCGCGGACTTCATGGCCAGCTTCTGGAACTCCATCCCGCTGGCCGTGCTGATCGTTGTGATCGTGACCGGCGGCGTCCTGTTCCTGACCTTCGGATCGGTCTTCCTGCCGGTCAAGGCGGTGCTGATGAGCTTGATCAGCATCAGCGCCAGCTTCGGCGTGCTGGTCTTCGTGTTCCAGGAGGGGAACCTGTCCGAGCTCCTGGGCTTCGAGGCCTCCGGCGCGCTGGGGGCGTGGCTGCCGGTGCTGATGTTCGCCATCCTGTTCGGCCTGTCGATGGATTACGAGGTGCTGCTCCTGTCGCGCATCCGGGAGCGGTATCTCGCCCACGGCGACAATACGCGCGCAGTGGCGGAGGGCATCGGCCTGACCGGCGGGATCATCACCGGCGCGGCGCTGATCATGGTCGCGGTGTTCGCCGCGTTCGGGCTGTCCAGCATCGTCTTCATCAAGGCGCTGGGCCTGACCCAGGCGCTCGCCGTCCTGATCGACGCCACCCTGGTGCGCGGGATCCTGGTACCGGCCTTCATGCGGGTCATGGGCTGGGTCAACTGGTGGGCACCGCGCTGGATGCAGCGGGCAGTCTCGAAGCTCGGGCTGTACGAGCTGGACGTCGAGGCCGATGGCGCGGCGGCTGCCGGCCGGGTGCCGGTCGAGACGGCGGGCGCCGGCTGACGCCGCTGCAGTAGGCTGAGCACCGATGGCTCGGCGCGGCAACCGTCTCGATCGTCTCACCACGCGCTGGCGGGAACGCCATGACGCGAAGGCCTCCGGCCTCGGCCGTCCGCGGGCCAACCCCGGACGCGAGGCCCTCGCCCGCCGTGGATTTCCCTATCGCGACATCTCACCGGCCGATTACGTGGCCGAGCACGGCGACGCGATGGTCGGATTCACCTACGACGACGAGTCCTACACCGACGACGAGCTCGACGCCTGGATCGTGGAGGTCGGTCGGCTGCTGCGAGAGAAGCGCGCGGGTGGCTGAGGCGCCCGCCTGGGCGCGAGCCCTGGTGGCCGCGGTATGTGCCGAGGCCGATGCGCCGCTCCCCCGGCTCTCCTGGCGGTCGCGCGCGCGAGCCGCCACCACAGGGGTCACGCGGCGCCATGCAGGCGCCATCTCCATCTCCGCCGGCAGCGATCCCGACGACCAGCGCCTGACCCTGCTCCACGAGCTGGCGCACTGGACGGCGCCGCTGCCCAGGCGTGGGCGCGGGCGCGTGGCGCACCACGATGCCGCCTTCTACCGGACCGCCTTCGCTCTCTACCTGCGTCACGGCCTGTCCGCCCCGGCGGCCCTGGCCGGCGAGTCAGCGCGCTACCCCAGCGCGCTGCGCCACGCCCGCGCCCTCGGGGTCCCCGGCGCGGAGGAGGCGTGGGCGGCGCGGCGCGCCGAGCTGCGCGAGAGCGCTCGCCGACGTCCCGCGATGCGCGTGCTCGTGCCGGAGCATCGCGTCCGCCTGGTGCGCGACGGTCGCTGGACGCGCTGCTCGGTGTGCGGCGTCCGGGTGGTCGGCCCCGTTCTCCGCCGCCTCCGCCGTCGCGGCGGTAGTCACGTCCTGCTCGGACGATGAGCGCACCCGAGCTGCCCCTCGCGGGGATCCGCGTTCTCGATTGCGCGCGCGTCTACGCCGGACCGATCGCGACCATGATCCTGGCCGACCTGGGCGCCGAGGTCTGGAAGCTCGAGCCGCCGGACGGCGACGAGACGCGGGCGTGGGGTCCGCCCTACTGGGGCGACCCGGCCGACGGCTTGTCGGCCTACTACGCCACGGTCAACCGCAACAAGCGCAGCATCGCGGTCGACCTGCGCACCGCGGAGGGACAGGCGGTCCTCGATCGCCTGGCGGCGCGCTGCGACGTGCTGTTCCACAACTTCCGCCCCTCGACCGCCGCGCGGCTGGGGCTCGCCGGCGAGCGGCTGCGGGAGCGGCACCCGCACCTGGTCCTCGCCTCAGTGGGCGGCTTCCCGGGCGGCGGCGAGGAGGCGGAGCGTCCGGCGTACGACCTGGTCGCGCAGGCGGTATCGGGCCTGATGGCGGTCACCGGCGAGCCGCAGGGCGTGCCGATGAAGGTCGGGGTCGCGCTGCTGGACCTGACCGCCGGGCTGCAGGCCGCCATCGGCGCGCTGGCGGGGCTGCTGGGCCGAGAGCGGCGGCGGCCCGAGGCGGCGGCACATGCATCGGTCTCGCTGGTGGAGGCCGGCGTCACCAGCCTGACCAACGTGCTGGCCAACCTGCTCGCCTCGGGCGAAGAGCCGCAAAGGTGGGGGACCGGCCACCCGGACATCGTGCCGTACCAGGTCTTCGCCGCGCGGGACGGGTACCTGGTCATCGCGGTCGGCAACGACGCGCAGTTCGCCCGGCTGCTGAGCCTGCTGGGCCTGCCCGAAGACCCGCGGTTCGCGACCAACCCGCTGCGGCTGGAGCACCGCGACGAGCTGGTCCCGCTGCTGGCCGAGCGCATCGCCCAGCTCGAGCGTGACGAGCTGGTCGCCGCGCTGGACGGCTCGGACGTGCCGGCCGGCCCGGTCAACCTCGTCAGCGAAGCGCTCGCGGCCATGCAGCGCGCGCACGCCGGCAGCTGGCTGCAGGAGGCCGATAACATGCGCCTCGCACCCAACCCCATCCTGGTCGACGGGCAACGCCTGCCGCTCCGCATGCCGCCTCCGCGCCGCGGAGAGCACACCGACGAGATCCTGGCCGAGGCCGGCTTCAGCGCCGACGAGTGCGCGCAGCTGAGGTCCGCCGGCGTCATTCGCTGACCACGCGCTGTCAATTACCCGACATCGAGAGCGTGCGAAACCTGTACCGGCATGCACCTTGCAGTACTGACACCACGCGCTGAGGTGGCACGTGCAGCGGGGGAACCTCGGCGGAATCGAATCCGCCCGTGAGGAAGACCCGAGATGACCGCCCCCCGTTCCATTCGCCATTCGGCGACATCGGCCCTGCTGGCGCTGACGCTGGCTGTCAGCGCGCTCCTGCTGGCCGCGCGCCCGGCGGGTGCCGCAGGCGACCTGCCCATCGGCCTCTCGCGCCTGGTGGCAGCCTATGACCCGACCTCGGTGACACGCGGGATTGCCACCTTCGACGTGGTGCCCGGCGCCCTGCAGGTCAGCGCGCTTCGGACGCTGGGCCTGGAGGTCCAGCCGATGGAGCACGTCCCGCTCGCGCTGGTGCGCGGCCCGGTTTCGGCCATGCAGCTCGCCGTGACCGGCGGCACGGCCAACGACGTGTACCCCGACGAGCCGATCCAGCTGCTCGACACGGCGTCGTCCGACGCGATGGGTGCCGCCGCCGTTCGGGCCGCCGGGTTCACCGGAAAGGGCGTCACGGTTGCAGTCGTCGATTCGGGCTGCGATGCGTCGCACCCGGACCTCGCCGACCACGTGAGCCACAACGTCAAGCTCTACTCCGGCGAGTACGTCAACCTGCCGCCGGACAGCTCCACGACGATCGTGGTGCCGATCGAGATGGGTCCCTACCAGAACTCCGACGTCGGCAGCGGCCACGGCACGCACGTGGCCGGCATCATCGCGGCGGACTCGACCTCGGCGCCGGACGGCAGCCGCTTCGGCGTGGCGCCGGACGCCACCCTCGTCTGCTACTCGGTGGGTGAGGTGCTCTTCACGACCGCCGTGGTCACCGCGTACGACCACATGCTCGACCAGCCCGACCTGTGGGGCATCGACGTGGTCAACAACTCGTGGGGCAAC
>DASURX010000021.1:0-33284 GCA_036375355.1 Candidatus Limnocylindria bacterium | reverse complement strand
CATCGCGCAGGTCCCCGCCGAGCCCCGCGACGCGGCGCGACTGCTCGTGCTGGACCGCGCCGCATCGGCGCCGGGCCGTCCGGCGCTGCGCCATCGCATCTTCCGGGAGCTGGGGGAGGAGCTCGACGCCGGCGACCTGCTGGTGCTCAACAACTCCCGCGTCATCCCGGCGCGGCTGCGCGCGCTGCGCGCCACCGGCGGAGCGGCCGAGGTCCTCGCGCTGCGACCGCTGCCTGACGGCACCGGGCGCTGGGAGGCCCTGGTGCGTCCGTCGCGCCGGATCGCCATCGGCGACATGCTCCAGATGCCGAGCGGCGACCGCGTCGTGGTCGAGGAGCGCGTGGCCGACGGCACGCGAGCGATCCGCTTCTTCCGCGATCCGCTGGCTGTGATGGCCGCCGGCGGCGAGATGCCGCTGCCACCCTACATTCGCGACCGCTCCGCACCGGCCGAGCGCTACCAGACGGTCTATGCCCGTCCCCCGGGATCCGCGGCGGCTCCCACCGCCGGCCTGCACTTCACGCCCGAACTTCTCTCGTCGCTCGGCGACGGGGGAGTGCGACAGGCGCGCGTCACCCTGCACGTCGGGCTGGACACCTTCCGGCCGCTGGAGGGCGAGTTCGTCGACGAGCACCGCATCCACCGTGAGTGGTACGAGGTGCCCGCCGCGGCCCGGCGCGCCATGCGCGAGGTCCGCGCTGCTGGACGCCGCGTGGTGGCGGTGGGCACCACCAGCGTCCGGGTCCTCGAGACCGCCGCCCGCGACCGTGCCACGACCGGCTGGAGCGACCTCTACATCACGCCGCCGTTCGCGTTCGAGGCCGTCGATGCGCTGGTCACCAACTTCCACCTGCCGCGCAGCTCGCTCCTGCTGCTGGTCACCGCGTTCGTGCAGGCCGGCATGCCCGCCGCAAGCGCGCTGGAGGCCCGGGACACGCTGCTCGCGACGTACCGGGCGGCGCTCGACGCGGGGTACCGCTTCTTCAGCTACGGCGACGCGATGCTGATCCGCTGACGCGGAAGCGCGCCGTCAGCCTCCCAGCCGGCGCAGCCCGAGCCGCTCCTCGAAGCGCTCGCGCGCCTCGGCGGCGTTGGCCTGCGCCTCCGCCTCCGCCTGTGATTCGTCGTCCTCCGTGACGTGGCGCCGCGGCTCGGGCTCCGGCTCGATGTGGATGGCGGGCCGTGGACCGACGCGACCCGCCGCGGGTGTGGCGGGCGGCAGATCCTCCTCGGCACCTCCTCGCTCACCGGCCGGCTCGGCCATCACCGCACACGCTGCCGCGAACTCGGCGAGGGCATTGCCCAGCTCCGGGCCTTCGGCCAGCGCGTCGAAGGGGGGATGCGCCAGCCGCAGCCGCCATCGGCTCTGATGCTCATGCGCCCACAGGCGATACGTCTCGCCGCGCAGGTCAACGCCGTGGACCGTGGGCCACGGATGGAGCCGAGTGCTGAGGGAGAAGCGCGCCGTCGAGCCGCGGGGCGCGTACCAGCCGTCGAGCAGGCCGACCTCGGTGGCGACCAGCACGCGGCGCTCGTCGTCGGCGCGGGGCGAGGCCAGCGCATACATGGCCACGTCGTCCACCCCCAGCGCCGTCAGATGAAGGCGAATCCACTCACGCAGCTCTTCGTTCAGGTAGGGGCTCCGGGGCCAGTCCGCCAGTCGCGTCACGTGTCTCCTCCTCGGACCTCCTAGCCTATCCTCTCGCCGTGACATCGGCCAGTGCAGATCGACATCAGCCCGGTCCAATCGCCTTCCAGTTCGAGCCGACGAGCGTGGGGCGCACGCGCCTCGGGCGGCTGCAGACCCCTCACGGGGCGGTGGACACGCCGCAGTTCATGCCGGTCGGCACCCAGGCCACCGTCAAGAGCCTGACCCCCGGCGACCTGCGGGCCAGCGGCACCCAGATCATCCTGGGCAACACCTACCACCTCTCGCTGCGCCCGGGCCACCAGCGCATCGCGCGTCTCGGCGGCCTGCATCGGTTCATGGGCTGGGATGGCCCGATCCTGACCGATTCGGGCGGGTTCCAGGTGTTCAGCCTCGCTCACCTGCGCCGCGTCGACGACGACGGCGTCACCTTCGCCAGCCACCTGGACGGATCGCCGCACCGGCTCACGCCTGAGCTGGCGATGGAGATCCAGGAGGCGTTGGGCAGCGATGTGGCCATGAGCTTCGACCAGCTGGTGGACGCCACGCTGCCGCCCCTGGCCGTGAAGGAGGCGATGGAGCGCACCCATCTCTGGGCGGAACGCTGCCTGGCGAGCCACACCCGGCCCGACCAGGCCGTGTTCGGCATCGTGCAGGGCGGCGTCGACCCGGACCTGCGCCGGCGGAGCGTGGCGGCGATCGCGGGGCTGCCCTTCGACGGCATCGCGGTGGGAGGCCTGTCGGTCGGGGAGAGCAAGGCGCAGATGGCCGCCACGCTGGACGTGGTGGCCGATGCGCTGGGCGACGACCCGCGACCGCGCTACCTGATGGGCGTCGGCTCGCCGGCCGACTTCTTCGCCGGCGTCGAGCGCGGGATCGACCTGTTCGACTGCGTGCTGCCCACCCGCGTGGCGCGCAACGGCCAGCTCTGGACGTCGCAGGGCAAGCTCAACCTGCGCAACGCGCGCTTCATGGACGACGCCGAGCCGGTCGACCCGGCGTGCTCGTGCGAGACGTGCCGCAACCACTCGCGGGCCTACCTGGCACACCTGTTCCGAGCCGAGGAGCTGCTCGCGTATCGCCTCGCCTCGCTCCATAACGTCACCTATACTCTCGACCTGATGCGGCGGATCCGGAGCGCCGTCTCCGACGGTTCGTACGCATCGCTGCGAGAGGTCGTCCAGGCGCAGTACGGCAGCACGGGAAGGACCGATAAGCCGGCGCTAAGCGGCCGATAAGGCCGCATCGGGCAGTCTGTCGGGGCACCCGGCCGCCCCGCGTGATCGGAGGTCGCTGGAGATGGCGAAAGGCAGAGATCGACCACGTCACCAGGAGAAGCGGAAGCCCAAGGCCAAGGCGCCCAAGCTCCCGCCGGTCTCGTCCTACGAGCCGCCCGCATCGGTCGAGGTGATCAAGCCAAGGCGAAAGCCACGCAGCGAGCCCGGCGAGGAGGAGTGACCCTCACGCGGCGCCGGGTGCCATAGCAGAAGGAGCCCACGAGACCCATGGATGCCCCGGTGGCCCCGGCCCAGGCCCAGACCCCGCCCGAGCGCAACGGCGAGCGCGGCCGCGCCGTCGACGCCGCCATCCTGCAGATCGAGAAGCAGTTCGGCCGCGGCTCGATCATGCGGCTCGGCGACAAGGGCGCTCATCAGAACGTCGGCGTCGTTCCGACCGGGTCGATCGCCCTCGACCTGGCTCTCGGCGTGGGCGGCGTCCCGCGCGGGCGTATCACCGAGATCTTCGGTCCCGAATCGAGCGGCAAGACCACGCTGTGCTACCACATCGCCGGCAACGCGCAGCGCGCCGGGGGGATCGTGGCCTTCATCGACGCCGAGCACGCGCTCGACCCCAAGTACGCGTCGAACGTGGGCGTCAACGTCGACGAGCTGCTGGTCAGCCAGCCGGACACCGGCGAGCAGGCGCTGGAGATCGCGGAGACCCTGATCCGCTCCAACGGGGTGGACGTCGTCATCGTCGACTCGGTGGCGGCCCTGGTGCCGCGCGCAGAGATCGAGGGCGAGATGGGGGACAGCTTCGTCGGGCTGCAGGCGCGCCTGATGAGCCAGGCGCTGCGCAAGCTCACCGGGGCCATCAACCGCAGCAACACGGCGCTGGTCTTCACCAACCAGCTGCGCGAGAAGATCGGCGTCATGTTCGGCAACCCGGAGACCACGCCCGGCGGCCGCGCCCTGAAGTTCTATGCCAGCGTGCGCCTGGACATCCGGCGCATCGAGACGCTCAAGTCCGGGACCGATGCCATCGGCTCGCGCACGCGGGTCAAGGTCGTCAAGAACAAGGTCGCCGCGCCGTTCCGCATCGCGGAGTTCGACATCCTCTACAACGAGGGCATCAGCCGCGAGGGCGGCCTGCTCGACGTGGGCATCGCCGCCGGCGTCCTGTCCAAGACCGGCGCCTGGTTCAACTACGGCGACATGCGGCTCGGCCAGGGACGCGACAACTCGCGCGAGTTCCTCAAGGCCAACCCGGAGATCGCCGCCAAGGTCGAGCAGGAGATCCGCGCCAAGGTGGGCTCGATCGAGGTCGGCGTCGAGGGAATCGCGGAGGCCGAGTAACGCCCGCGGAGACCGCCGCCGAGGCGCGCCTGGTCGACGCCGCGCTGGCGTGGGCGCTGGCTCGCGTCGGCGACGCCGGCTACGCCCTGCGCTGCCTGGCCTTCGTCGAGGACGCGTACGAGCGCGCCAACGGGATCGAGGTGTTCGGCGGGTCGTCGGCCACCGAATCGGCGAGCCTGTACGGCCTGCGGCCGTACGACGCGCGGCGGCCGCCTCCGGCCGGCTCGCTCGTCTTCTACGAGGCCGCGGGTCCGGCGGACGGCGCCTGGCACGACTGGGGCCACGTCGGGCTGGCGCTCGGCGACGGCCGCGTGGTGCACGCCTGGGACGTCGTGCGCATCGATCCGGCCGAGCAACTGGGCGCGCTCGAGCCGGCCCCCGGCTGGACGCCGCCACGCCTGGCCGGTTGGGCCCCCGCGGGCGCGCTGCTGGCCGGACACCGGCGTCGTGACTGGACCGATGGCTGAGCGACGCCGGCCGCGCCGCGACCGCGACCCACCCGATCGTGAGGCGGCCATGGAGATCGCCGCCCGCTTCCTGGCCACCCGTCCGCGCACGCGCTGGGAGCTCGAGCGACGGCTGCGCACGGCGGGCGCGGACGACGCGGTGATCGAGGGGACACTGGAGCGCCTCGGCGCGCTGGGCTATGCCGACGACGTCGCCTTCGCTCGCTGGTGGGCCGGGCAGCGCGATCGGCACGCGCCGCGTGGCCGGCGCATGGTCGAGGCCGAGCTGCGGCAGCGTGGCGTGCCGCGCGAGGTGCTGGAGGAGTTGCGCGGCACGGAGATCGCCGAGCCGGCCCTCGACGCCGAGGGGCTGCCGCAGAACGAGGACGAGCGGGCGGATGCCGCGCTGGAGCGTCACCTGCGTGGCCGTCCGCTGCCGGAGGATCGGGCAGCGCTGCAGCGCATCGGCATGTATCTCGTGCGGCGAGGCTTCGATCCGGAGACGGCGCGCGCCGCGATCCGGCGCCGCGCGGCCAGCGCCTGAGCAACGAATCGCGCCAGCGAGTACGGTTTGGCGCGATGCGCGGCGAGACCCACAGTCCGACGATGAGGGGCGCCTGAGGATGCGCTTCGCCCTGATGACTGAGCCCCAGCAGGGGTTGGCCTACGAGGAGATCCTCGGCCTGGCGCGCGCGGCCGAGGAGGCAGGGCTGGAGGCGTTCTTCCGCTCCGATCACTACGCCAGCTTCCCCGGCGAGGCCGGCCTGCCGACGACCGACGCCTGGACCACGCTCGCCGGGCTCGCCCGCGAGACGCGCACGATCAACCTCGGCGCCCTCGTCTCGCCGGTGACCTTCCGGATCCCCGGCAGCTTCGCCAAGGTGGTGGCCACCGTCGACGAGATGAGCGGTGGCCGCGTCGAGGTCGGAATCGGAGCCGGCTGGAATGACGACGAGCACGAAGAGCACGGCATCCCGTTCCCGCCGCTCGGCGAGCGCTTCGACATGCTCGAGGAGTCGCTCGCGATCGTCCACGGCCTGTGGACCGAGCCGGACGGCTGGAGCTTCTCCGGCCGCCACTGGCAGGTGTCGGGCGCGCGCTTCGCCGCCAGGCCCGCGCGCGACGGCCGGCGTCATCCGCCCATCATCCTGGGCGGCGGAGGTGGGCCCCGCCTGGCACGGCTGGCGGCGCGCTGGGCGGATGAGTTCAACCTGTCGTCGGCAAGCCCGGAGGGCGCGCGCGAGGCGTACCGGCGCATCGGCGCGGCGTGCGCCGCCATCGGCCGTGACCCATCCACGGTCGTCCGCTCGGCCATGACCGGCGTGCTCGTCGCCGAGAACGAGGCCGAGCTGCGCGACCGCATCCGGGAACAACTGGCCTTCACCGGCGCGGGTGATACCGATGCGGATGCCTGGCTCGACGCGCGCCGCCATCGGTGGATCATGGGCAGCCTGGAGGAGGCGGCGGAGCGGGTCGCCGCCTTCGCCGCCGCCGGGGTGCAGCGCATCATGCTGCAGGACTTCCTGCCCCGCGATCTGGACATGGTTCGCCTCATGGGCCGCCTCGCGGAGCAGCTGCGCAGCGCCTGAGCGGCCGGGAATCCGGCGCGACGAGTTGCGCTACACTCGCCGGACCGTCCCACCGGCAGGCCGCAGGGCCAGCCGCCGAACGATTGCATGCACGCGGGAGCTTTGCCGCTCCGGAACCATCGCCCAGACGGGCTCCAGCACGGAGGAGCCGATGCCCGAAACCACCATCGCCATTCTGGTGACGGCGCTGGTCGCGCTGCCGATCGGCATGGCGCTCGGGTACCTGGCGCGGCGCTACCTGGCCGCCAGCGCCGTCAAGCACGCCGAGTCGTACGCCGAGCGGATCGTGGCCGAGGCGCGTGCCAAGCAGAAGGAGATCATCCTGGAGGGCAAGGACCAGGCCCTCCAGGCCCAGCGCGCCGCCGAGGAAGAGGCGCGCGAGAAGCGAGCCGACCTGCAGCGCCAGGAGCGCCTTTTGCTCGATCGGTCGGAGAGCCTGGATCGCAAGGTCGAGCAGCTCGAGCGCCGCGAGGCGGGCTTCGAGGAGCGGCAGCGCGAGGTCGAGGCCGAACGCGGGCGCCTGGCCGAGCTCCAGCAGCGTCAGCTGGCAGAGCTGGAACGTGTGAGCGGGCTGTCGGTGGCCGAGGCACGGCAGGGGCTCATCCGGCAGATCGTGGACGAGGCGCAGGCGGAGGCTCAGCACCAGGTGCGCGAGATCGAGCGCCGCGCCCAGGAGGAGGGCGAGGAGCGTGCGCGCCGCACCCTGACCACCATCATGCAGCGGATCGCGGCCGACCACACCAGCGAGGCGACGGTCACGGTGGTGCCGCTGCCCAGCGAGGAGATGAAGGGCCGCATCATTGGCCGCGAGGGGCGCAACATCCGCGCCCTGGAGCAGGCCACCGGCGTCGACCTCATCATCGACGACACGCCCGAGGCGGTGGTGCTGTCTGGATTCGACCCGGTCCGCCGCGAGGTGGCGCGCATGGCGCTCACCAAGCTGATCAGCGATGGGCGGATCCACCCCGGGCGCATCGAGGAGACCGTCGCCAAGTGCCGGGCGGAGATCGAGGTCGTCATGCGCCAGGCTGGCGAGCAGGCGGCCTACGACGCCGGCGTGCCCGGCCTGCACCCCGAGCTCATCAAGCTGCTCGGCCGGCTCAAGTACCGCACCAGCTACGGCCAGAACGTGCTGGACCACTGCATCGAGACCGCGCGCCTGGCCGGAATGCTGGCCGCCGAGATCGGGGCGAACGTGGCCGAGAGCAAGAAGGGCGGGCTGCTGCACGACATCGGCAAGGCGGTCGACCACGAGGTGGAGGGTCCGCACGCGCAGATCGGCGGCGACATCGCGGCGCGCTACGGGGTCAACGCGGTGGTCTGCAACGCCATCGCCGCGCACCACCAGGAAGTCGAGCAGCTCTCCACCGAGGCGACCGTGGTGCAGATCGCCGACGCGATCAGCGCCTCGCGGCCTGGAGCGCGCGGCGAGAGCCTGGACAACTACGTGAAGCGCCTGGACGACCTGCAGCAGATCGCCCTCAGCTTCCCGGGCGTCGAGCGCTGCTACGCCATCCAGGCCGGCCGCGAGATCCGGATCCTGGTGCGGCCCGAGGACGTGGACGACCTGGCCTCGTCACGCCTTGCCCGCGACGTCGTCAAGAAGATCGAGGAGCAGCTGCAGTACCCCGGCCAGATCAAGGTCACGGTCATCCGCGAGACGCGGGCGGTGGACTACGCCCGATGAGGCCCCGGTGAGCGACGGCAGCGCCCCGCTGCGCTGCATGGTCATCGGCGACATCATCGGCAAGCCCGGCCGGCAGGCGGTCACGCACCACCTGGCCGACCTCCGCGCCGAACTGGCGATCGACATGGTGATCGCCAACGGCGAGAACCTGGCCGCCGGAGCCGGGCTGACCCCGTCCCTGGCGGAGGAGTTGCTGGACCACGGCATCGACGTCATCACCAGCGGCAACCACATCTGGGACAAGCGCGAGGTCTATCCCTACCTGGACAGCGGGCGCCCCGTGCTGCGGCCGATGAACTACCCGGACCAGGCACCCGGTCGCGGATGGCTGGTCCATCGGCTTGGTGACGGGGAGCAGGTGGCGGTCATGAACGCCATGGGCCAGGTCTACATGAACCAGCTGGACTCGCCGTTCACGGCGCTCGACGCCCTGCTGGACGGCGCGGCCGAGCCGCTGCCGCCGATCCGCATCGTGGACTTCCACTGCGAGATCACCTCCGAGAAGAACGCCATGGGCTGGTTCCTGGACGGGCGCGTCACCGCGGTGGTCGGCACCCACACCCACGTGCCGACGGCCGACGCGCGGGTGCTGCCGGGCGGCACCGCCTACATCAGCGACATCGGGATGACCGGACCGCGCGACTCGGTCATCGGCTTCAGCCTGGAGACGGTGCTGCCCCGCTTCCTCACGCACCTGCCCACCCGCTTCGCCGTGGCCGATGGCCCGGTCAGCTTCAACGCGGTCGTCATCAGCGCCGATCGCGCCACCGGACGCGCCACGGCGATCGAGCAGGTCCAGCGCCTGTTCGAGGTCTGAGCCCGGGGCCGATGCCCATCCAATCTCCGCGCGGCGCGCTCGGCGCGCCCGCAGCACCGCTCGCCGCCATCGTGGGGCCGACTGCCTCGGGCAAGAGCGAGCTGGCGATGGCGCTCGCGCAACGCCTGCCCGTCGAGATCCTCGTCGCCGATTCGCGCCAGGTCTACCGGGGCATGGACATCGGCACCGCCAAGCCCGATGGCGCGGCCCGCGCGGCGGTCCCGCATCACCTGCTCGACCTTGCCACTCCCGATGAGCTCTTCACGGTGGCCGACTGGGTGGAACGTGCCCGCGACGTCGTCGCGCAGGTCGCGGCGCGCGGGGCACTCCCGCTCGTCGTTGGCGGCACGGGGCTGTACGTCTCGGCCCTGGTCGACGGCCTCTCGCCGGCCGGCAGGCCGTCGCCCGAGCTGCGCGCCCAGCTCAACGCCGAGCTCGCCGAGGGCGGGCTGGACGCGCTTGCCGCTCACCTCGCGGAGCGCGACCCGATGACCGCGGCGCGCATCGACCTGCGCAACCCGCGCCGGGTTCTGCGCGCGCTCGAGCGCCTGGCGATGGGGGAGGGGAGCGGCGGGGCGAACCCGTATCCCGGCCGCCTGGCACTGCTGGGCATCAGCCGGCCGCGGGAGGCGCTACGACAGCGCATCGCGCAGCGCGCTGCCTGGATGTTCGCCAACGGCCTGGTTGACGAGGTCCGCCGGCTGATGTCTGCCGGCTACGGCCCGGACCTGGCACCGATGACCGGCCATGGCTACCGCGAGGCGGCGCGCGTGGCGATGGGGGAGTGGGACGTGGCCGAGGCGGTGGCGGTCACCGCCCGCCACACGGCGCAGTACGCCAAGCGGCAGATGACCTGGTTCCGCCGCGACCGTCGCATCGTGTGGCTCCCCGCCGGCTCCGGGCCGGCCGACGCGGCGCCGTTGCTGGAACGGGCGCTCGCGATCCTGCGCGCCTTGCTCGCCTGATGGTGTGCCCGAGCACGAAGCGTCAGGCGGCGGGCAACCCGATCGACGCCCGCCAGCTGGCGATCCCGTTCGAGTCCAGCGGCGCGGCCGCCACCGGAGCCACCTCGCGCGGCGGCGGGGGAGGGATGGCCAGGTAGGTCGGCTCCGGCAGGGATCCCGGCCGGCCGAGCAGGAAGCCCTGCCCCACCAGCACGCCCAGCGCGGTGAGCTGGTCGATCTCCTCGGGGCCTTCGATGCCCTCGCCGACCACCGTCGCGCCGGTGCGCGCCGCGAAGGACACGACCGACTCGATCACCGCGCTCGACGGTGACCCGCTGGCGCTGCGCCGCACCAGGCTGAGGTCGACCTTGACCATGTCGAAGCGCAGCTCGGAGAGCAGGCGCAGGCCGGCGTTGCCGGCGCCGACGTCATCGGCCGCCAGGCGGATGCCCGCACGCCGGCAGGTCTCCAGTTTGAAGCGCACGCCCTCGGGGTCGGTCAGCGGCTGCTGCTCGGTCAGCTCGAGCACCAGGCGCTCCGGCGGGAAGTCATGGCGGGCCAGGATGCCCAGGATCGTGGCGCTGCTGAATTCATGCGCCTCCACCGTGGTGGGGAACAGGTTCACCGACAGGAACTGCTCCGGCGGCAGCGCCGCCGCGCCGGCCACGATCGCCTCCAGGCAGGCGAGGTCGAGCGCCACCAGGTGCCCGCTGGCCGACGCTGCGGCGAAGAGCGCGGCCGGGTCGGCGAATGGCGCCGGCGCCACGGGACGGATCAGCCCCTCGACGCCCATCACGGCGCGCGTGGGCAGATGCACCAGCGGCTGGAACACCGGACGCAGCTGGCCCCGCGCGATGACCTCGGCCACCGCGGCGCCCGATCCGCCGACACTCGCGCCTGGCTCGGTGGCGAGATCGAAGATGGTGATCTCGGTGCGACCCGAACGCTTGGCCGCGTACAGGGCGGAATCGGCCTGGGAATAGAGCTGGGCGCGGGAGGTGGCGAGGGCTGGGACCGCCGAGATGCCCGCCGAGAAGGAGACGGACATCGGGTCATCGGCGTGCAGCGCCGGCTGCAGCGCGCTCGCCAGCAGGCGGCGGGTGACGACCTGCGCGCCGTTGGCATCGGTGTGCGGCAGCAGGATGGCGAACTCATCGCCGCCGACCCTGAAGGCGCGATCCGCGCGGCGGATGCCGGTTGCCATCAACCCGCCGAACCAGGCCAGCGTCCGATCGCCGCTGGCATGCCCGTGCTGATCGTTGATCGCCTTGAACGCGTCGAGGTCGATGAGCACCAGGGCCAGGGGCACGCCGTAGCGATGCGATGACTCGACCTGCCGGTCGAGCTCCTCCTGGAAGGCCCGATGGTTGCCGAGCCGCGTGAGGGGATCGGCCAGGGCATCGGCCAGTGCAGCCTGGTAAGCCTGGTGGAGCTCGCCATGCGAGCGGGTGAGGGGCATGACCACCATGCGATGCAGGGCGAGGCCGACGAGGATCGCGGCGGTCAGGGCCGACAGCAGCACCCGCACGGCCAGCGAGTCGACCGCGGTGGCCAGGAGCCGCTCCACGACGATGCCGGCCAGGGCGCTCGCGCCGAGGGCAAGGGCCATCCTGGCCCGCACCGGCACGTGCTGATCCGTGGCGCTCGCGGCAGCAGCCGTCTCGGACGGCGCAGCCTGGTCCATGACGTCCTCTCCAACGCCCCCTGGTCGGTTGAGAGAGGTATGGCACATCCCGGTGCAGATCCGCACTAGCCGGAAAGTACCGCGCCACGCCCTTCGGCTACGATGCAGGGCAGGATGCCCGACCACACTCGGCTGATCGACCTCGGCACGCCCGAGGAGCGCGCCTTCCTGATTGGCCTGGACCGCGGCCCCGGCCAGCGCTGGCCGGTGCAGCGCAGCCTCGCCGAGCTCGGCGCGCTGGCCGAGACCGCCGGGGCAACCGTGGTCGGGAGCGCCTTCCAGCGTCGCTCCGAGCCGGATCCGGTCTGGTACTTCGGCAAGGGCCGCGCAGCCGAGCTGGTGGACGAGAAGGCCGTCAACAACTTCAACCTGCTCGTCGTCGACGACGAGATCGCCGCCAACCAGCAGCGCAGCCTGGAGAAGCTGCTGGACTGCAAGGTGCTGGACCGGTCCGCGCTGATCATCGACATCTTCGCGCGCCACGCCCGCACGCGGGAGGGGCGCCTGCAGGTCGAGCTCGCGGCGCTGGAATACCACCTGCCGCGCCTGACCCGGATGTGGACGCACCTGTCGCGCACCGGCGGCGGCATCGGCACCCGCGGCCCCGGTGAGAGTCAGCTGGAGACCGACCGGCGTCTCATCCGCGAGAAGATCCGCAAGGTCCGCCGCGAGCTGGAGGACGTCAAGCAGCAGCGCTCCGTGGCCGCCCGCAAGCGGGAGCGCAAGGAGGTCGCCACAGTCGCCCTGGTCGGATACACCAACGCCGGCAAGAGCACCCTCCTCAACCGGATGGCCGATGCCGACCTGTACGCGGCCGACGTGCTGTTCGCGACCCTCGATCCCACCAGCCGGCGCCTGACGCTGCCCTCCGGCCAGCGCATCGTGGTGACCGACACGGTCGGCTTCATCAACAAGCTGCCGCACGACCTGGTCGACGCCTTCCGCGCCACCCTGGAGGAGGTGCTGCGCGCCGACCTGCTGCTGGAGGTCGTCGACGCCGCCGACCCGGACTTCGTGGCGCAGCAGGAGGCCGTGCAGTCCGTGCTCGACGAGCTGGGCGCCGGCGACAAGCCGCGGATCGCCGTCTACAACAAGATCGACCTGCTGCCGCGCGACCCGCGCAGCGGTCCGCCACCCGACGAAGGGGACGTGGCCTACGTCAGCGCGGTGACCGGCGAGGGTCTGGACGCGCTGCTGGCCGCCATGGTGGATGCGTTGCGTCGCAATATGGTGGCGGTCGATGCGGTGCTGCCGTACGCGCGGGGCGAGTTGGTGGCACGCGCCAAGGCGGCGGGGGAGGTGGCCGAGCGCTTCACGCCGGCCGGCGTTCGCCTGTCGGGGCACCTGCCCGCGGCCATGGCGGCCGAGGTCGGCGCTGCGGCCAACGGCAGGGGCGCGACCGGTCGCCTTCCGTCCGAGGAGGACTGAGCGGCCGGTTGGAGACGGCTACGGCTGGTTGAGGGTGATCCGGCCGGTGGCCAGCGGGGGAGTGGTGGTGCGCGGGAGCTCGCGCGACCGACGCGCCAGGCTCTCTCGCAGGCCGAGCCCGCCGAGCAGGTACGTCGCCGCCCCCATGAGCATCAGCCCGTAGCCGCCGGCGAGCTGCGAGAGCTCATCGGCTGCCACCAGGCCCAGCACCGCGAGCGCGGCGCCGCCGGCCAGGCCAACCCACCCTGCCATCCACAGCGGGGATGTGCGTTGCTTCATGAGGTAACGCTACTCGCGGCATGAGGGCGCGACGATGCACCATGGGTCCCACGCCGAGCTGCCGATCGTCCCGGCGCCGATCGGGTCAGTGCGCGCCCTGGCTGTCCACCCGGCCAGTGACCTTCAGTTCGCCGGTCGCGAGCGCCGGCTGGCAGCACTCGTCGATGTAGACGGTATGACGGCCGGCGTCGCTGGCCACGGCGGTGCCGGATCGGCCGGCGTATGGTCCGGCCCGGATCTCGACCGTGCTTCCGACGGCGATCCGCCGAAACCGTCCGAACAGGCTGTCCATCCCGCGTTCCTCGTGGGGAGTTGTGCCTGTGGTCATAACCCGCGTCTCACTTCCGCAAAGATATGTTATGTACGGGAGATATCGTACCCGCAGCCAACCACACGTGCTGCGGAGGTGTCACGGGGCGATGGTCAGCGCCTCGATCCCCGCCACGGGGATGCCGCTCGCGCCTTGGCCCGCCACGCAGACCGGCCCGACGGTGCCCGGCGGCAGGTCGGCGCCGGCACCGCCCGTGGCACCGGCATCCGCCGGCAGCAGCGCCAGCAGCTGCACCCAGGCGGGCGCCTGGCTATCGGCCCGCATGCCATCCACGAAGGCGACCACCTCGTCCCAGGTGTGCGGCGCCTGCACGGCAACCAGGACCACCGCGGCGGGCGTCGACGATGAGTTCTGGACGCTGATCTGGTAGAAGCCGGCCGCCAGGTCGGCATCGGCGGCGATCGTGCAGCGCGATCCATCCCAGGCAACCGCCAGCGTGCCCCGCGCGTCGAACGGGTCGCGGCGTGGCGCCCCGCTGCTGAGCGCCGCCATGAACGCGTCGAGCGCCGCGTCGACGTCGGCGTCCGCGCTGTACTCGATCGCGACGCCGGCGTCGCTGCGGGCCAGGTGACCGCCAGCCTCGCCGCTGCCGGTGACCTCCACGGTCGCCGGTTGCCAGCTGACCAGCTCCGGATCGAGCATGGCCAGCGCGGCGAGCTCGTCCCACAGGAAGGTGCCGCCGTCCAGCAGGAATTGGTTTCGCGAGAGCAGCTCGTAGGCGAGGTTCGCGCCGGCGGCGTCGTGCGCATCGCCCAGCCGCTCGTACAGGGCGCGGTCGAGCGGCACCTGGTCGGTCGCGTCCAGCGATACGAGCCGCACCGGAACGTCCAGCCCAAGGACCGATGCCACCGCCGACGGATCGGCCGCCAGGTTCCACTCCATGGCGGGCTCCAGCGGCGCGCCGTCCGGTCCGGCGACGTTGCCGGGAGCGTCGAGCGTGCCTCCCATCGCGTGGATGCGTGCCACGCGCTCGATGGCATCCGGATGCGCGCTGAACACGGCCTCCAGGTTGGTCCACGGGCCGAGCGCGACCACGGTCACCGGCGCGCCGGCGCTGCCGATCGCATCGGCCAAGATCTCGGCTGCCTCGCCCCGTGTCGAGCCCGAGGGTGCGGTCGGCAGGGTCAGCCCGTAGGCGGCATCGGTCCCCTGCCGCCACTCGTCGGGGAACGGCCTCCCGTCCGCGCCGGCGTCCTCGGTGCCGCACCCGATCGGCAGCTGCTCGGAACCGAGCTGGTACAGGAGGTTGCGCAGCGTGCGCAGGCCGGGCGTGCAGTGCGCGAGACCGGTGCCCGACACGGTAATCGCCCGGACGTCCACGCTCGGGTCGCGGAGCAGGATCGCCAGGGCCAGGATGTCGTCGGCCCCCATGTCGGTGTCGACGACGATCGGGGTCACGCCGGCGGGGTCACGGCTGGCACTGCTCGTCGCGCTGGGCGACGGCACCGTTACGCCGCACGAGGACAGGATGATGGCGATCGCCGCCAGGATCGCCGAGACCTGGCTCAGGCGCGCAATTCGCATTGGTCAACCACGCTGCGCGCGTCGCCCCGCGGCCCGTCCGCGGCGTCATTACGCGCCCGCCCAATCTCGCGGCCGGTGGCGCCCTGCGCCAGTGCCGATCGGCTCTCCCCCACCCTGCCGTACCGTACCGCCATGCCAGACCGATACGACTTCTTCCCCGACCTCGCGGCCGAGGCCGATGCGCCGAGCCGCGGCATCCTCAGCCAGACCCTGTCCAGGGCCGATGGCGTGGAGCTCGTGATGTTTGCCATGGCCCCCGGCGAGCAGCTCTCCGAGCACACCTCGGCGCGCCCGGCGATCGTCCACGTGCTGACCGGCGAGGGCGACCTTACCGTCGACGGCGATCAGCACGCGCTCCAGGCAGGCTCATGGATGCGGATGCAGGCGCGGACCCCGCATGCCATCCTGGCCCGCACGCCGCTCGTCTTCGCGCTCTACCTGCTGCCGGCCGCGTGAGGGCGCCCGACCATTAGCATTGGCAACTACCTGCCCGACCCCATGCTCCACGCCCGCCGCACCCGCCAGGTGACCGCCTCGCCCGCGCGGGCGCGTGGCGGGCCATCCGCGCGCAGCTGCACCGCTCCAGAGGCGGTGTCGAGCGCGTAGTCGGTGTGCGGCCCGCGGTAGGCGACCGCGCGCACCGTGGCGTCGAACGGCCCGTCGAGCGCCGCCCAGTCCGGGCGCACCAGCAGCCGGGAGACGCCCGCACCGGCCTGCCCGTCGACGCTGATCGTCACGCTGCCACCCTCGATGGTCAGCGTGGCGCGCCCCCCGGACCGCTCGGTGAGCGTCGCCTCAAGCACCGAGGCCGGCCCGGTCAGCCGTGCCACCCACTCGTCGACGGGCCGCTCGTAGACCTCGAGCGGCTCCCCGATCTGCGCGATCCGGCCCTGGCCGAGGACCGCCACGCGGTCGGCTACCGCCAGCGCCTCGCCCACGTCGTGGGTCGCGTACACCGCCGCGGCGCCGGTCCGCGCACGCTGCTCGGCGAGCTCCGTCATCAGCGCGCCACGCAACGGCACGTCCAGGTGCGCGGTCGGCTCGTCCAGCAGCAGGAGCCCCGCCTCGCGTGCCAGCGCGCGCGCCACCCCGACGCGTTGCTGCTCGCCGCCGGAAAGCTGCGCCGGGCGTCGCCGGTCCAGGTGCGCCACGCCCATCAGCCCGAGCAGCTCCGTCGCCCTGGAGCGCGCTTCCGCCGCGCCGATCCCCCGCCGGCGCATCGGGTAGGCAACCGTTTCGAGCGCCGTCAGGTGCGGCCACAGCGCATAGTGCTGGAAGACGAAGCCGATGTCGCGCCGCTCCGGCGGAACGGACTGGCGGGAGTTCGCCACCAGCCGGCCGCCGACGAGGATCTCACCCGCCGCCGGTGCGGCGAAGCCGGCGATGGCGTAGAGCAGGCTGGTCTTGCCCGATCCAGAGGGTCCCAGCACGGCCAACGTCTCCCCCGCTGCGACCGACAGGCTCACATGGTCGAGGACCGGCGTCGCCCCGTACGCCAGCCGGAGGTCGCGGAGCTCGAGCGCGGGCGGCGGCGTGCCACTCATGAGGCACCGATCCACGATCCGCGGCGGCCGACGAGCCCCAGCACGATGCCGATGCCCGCGACCAGCAGCGTCAGCAGCACCGCCAGCGCGGCGGTGAGGGTCGGGTCGCCGAGCTGCTGGAGGTTGAGCACGACGACGGCCAGCGTCGCCGTCGACGGCCCGTAGAGCAGGATCGAGATCGTGACCTCGTGCAGCGCGAAGACGAAGACGAGCAGCGCGGCCGCCGCGAGCGCCGGGACCAGCACCGGCAGCGTCACCGTCCGGAGCGCGGTCCACCAATCAGCCCCGTGGACCCGCGCGGCGCGCGTCAGGTCGGGTGGCAGACGGTCGAGCACGGCGGCCAGCGGCCGATGGCCGAGCGCCCACAGCTTGGCCAGGTAGGCGATGGCGATGATAGCCAACGTGTCGCGCAGGGAGGCGCCGTAAGCGAGCGGCACGGCGATGGCCAGGACCGATCCCGGCAACGCGAACGAGACCGTCACCAGCGACCCGACACGTACCCGCCAGCGACCCCGCGTCGCGGCGAGCGCCAGCCCGGCGAGGGCCACCGACCCCAGCGACGCCATCGACGCCAGGATCAGCGTGTTGGCCAGCGCGCCGACTGCGTGGCGATCGAGCACGCGGCCGAAGTTGGCGAGCGTCAGGTTCGGCGGCACCGGGTCCAGGCCCACGCCCCGCGTGATGGCGGTGAGCAGGAGCGCCAGCATCGGGATCGCAACCGTCGTCACCACGAAGGCCCAGGCCAGGATTGGCATCCAGATCGGCGCCGGCCGGCGCGCGGCCGCCGGGCCCGGCCCGGTGGAAGCACGGGCCACGGCATCGGGCGCCAGGCGATCGGCGAGCGCCACCATGCTGACGGCGACGACCAGTAGCACGGCGGCGAGGCCGATGACCCGCAGGAACGCCGCATCCGAAGCGGAAAACGCCAGGTCCTGGTAGATGCGGGTCGTCATTGTGGTGAATCCAGCCGGCCGGCCCAGCACGGCGGGCACGCCGAAGGCGTTCATGGAGATGACGAAGACCAGCGCCCCCGCCGCGCCGAGCACGGGCCACAGCAGCGGCAGGGTCACGCTCGTGAACGCCTCCCAGGCCGACGCGCCGCTCGCCCGCGCGGCGCGCTCCAGGTCCGGCTCGGCGCGCACCCGCAGGCCGGCGAGGGTGACGAGGTAGGCCAGCGGCACCGCTCCGGCGCCGAGCACCAGCACGATGCCCGCCGGCCCGTACAGCCCGGGCAGCTCGACGCCCAGGATCCGCTGCGACAGCCCGGCCGGTCCGTAGGCACGCGTCCAGCTGATGGCCGACACGAAGTCGGGCACCAGCAGCGGCGCCAGCACGCCGATGGCCAGGACCCGGCGCCCGGGGAACGACCAGCGCGTGGTGAGCAGCGCGCCGCCGAGCCCCAGCAGGACCGCGAGGACGGTTACCAGCAGCGAGGTCCAGGCGCTGTTGGCGATCGCCAGCGCGCCGCCTTGGCCGACGGCGGCCGCCAGCGCGGCCGGCCCGCTTCCGAGGCCCTCCGCGAGCAGCCGGGCCAGCGGCCAGCCGACGAGCGCGACGAGCGCACCGCTCAGCACGACGCGAGCCGCAAGACGCGAGCGAGCGCCGCGTTCAGCCACCGAAGATGGCCCGATACTCCCCCAGCAGCTCCTCCTGGCGGCTGAAGAGGCCGTCCCAGGAAGGCGCAACCTGCGTCCCGTCGATCGGCGGTCCGCCCGCGACGTCGTCGCGTACCGGCTGCCACCCCGTGCCCGCGATCGCCGCCTGGCCCTCGCGCGTCAGCAGGAAGTTGGCGAACGATTCGGCCGCCGCGGGGTTGGTCGTGTCGGCGAAGACCGCGACCGGGCTGTAGATCGCGATCGCGCCGCTCGACGGCCACGCGATCTCGACCGGCGAGCCCTGCGCGATCGCGTCGCGGGCCGTCTTGTCGAGCGTGATGCCGGCGGTGAAGCGACCCTCGGCGACGTCGGTCAGCACCTCGGCGATGGCCTGCACCTGCACCGCGCCGTTGTCATGCAGCGCGCGGTAGAAGTCCATGCCGTAGCCATCGGTCGTGGCGAAATAGCCCAGCATGCCGAACGCGGAGCCGGCGAAGCCGGGATCGGGCAAGCCAACCTTGCCCGCGTAGGCCGGGTCGGCGAGGTCGCGCCAGTCCGCCGGCGCGGGATCGGCATCGGTCCGGTGCACGATCACCATGTTCAGGATGCGGGTTCCCCAGAAGGTCGACGAGCGATAGGCTGGCGGCACGGCATCGGCCTCCGGCGGCGTCCAGGCTCGGAAGAGCCCTTGCTGCGCGTATGCCTGCACGGAGAGTGGGTCGGTCCCCCACAGCACGTCGCCGGCGATCCTGCCGGTCCGCTTCTCGGTCGCGATCCGCGCGTCCAGCTCGCCGGTCGGTGCCCGGAACACCTCGACCGTCACGTGCGGAAACGCCCCTGCGTATGCGGCCAGGACCGCATCGACGGTGTCCTGCGTGACCGACGTGTAGAGGCGAACGGTGCCCGACGGCGCGTCATCGGGTCCGCCGGATGGCGGACGGCTGCTGCCGTCGCAGGTTGCACCGGTGCAGGACGTGACGCCGGTGCACGCGACGAGGAGCAGCGCGAGCGTGGCCGAGGCCAGTGCGCGCGGGAGCGCGGCGGCGTACGCCGCGGAGGGAGGTTGCATCGAGGGAACTCCTGCTCAAGCGGAAGTCTCGCGGCCTGCGGTGAGTCCGGGCCGGCTTCCACGCCTGGGTGCCGACGGCTCAGGGAATGGGCGTCACCTCCCGGCAGCTCACGAGAGGACGACCGCCGCGCCCGGACGCGAGACCCGACGGTTGGTGACGTCCAGCTCGAGAAGCGAGTAGCGGCGCAGGTTGCTCAGCTGGCGTCGCGACAGCCGCTCGCAGACCCAGCCCCAGTGCATCGAAACCCAGTCGCCCGGCGCGATCTCGGCGGCCAGGCCACGGCCGTCCAGCCCTCGGGTCACCGTCTCGGGCCGATACTCCCCCAGCGCCAGCCGAGTGCCGTCCCAGGTCAGCGGCTGCGAGGCGACAACCGCCTGGTCACCATCGACCGTGAGCACCTTGCCCCAGCGGATGCGGCAGCGCTCCAGCACGTGCAGCGGCTGCTCGGAGCGCTCTCCGCGCAGCAGCCCGACCCACGGATACACGCCGAAGACGTGGAAGCTGTGCGTCGGCAACGCGCCGACGGGGATGGCCTCGGCCAGGGAGCTCCACCCCGCCCCGGCGCGGCTGCGGAAGCGCTCGAACAGGGAGTTGCCGAAATCGTGCATGTCGATCCGCTCGAGCAGGCTGCTCCCCAGCCAGTAGGCCTCCACCACGCGGCGATCGAGCGGATGGCCGATGTGCGTCGAACCGGCGATCAGCTCCAGGTACGGCCACGCGCCGGCGAAGCCGCGTGCCAGCTGCCCCAGCCCGGGGTCGACGACCCCGGCGGCGGCGTACTGCAGCAGCGCGGCGTGATCATCCGGGCCGCAGTAGCCCAGCTCGTTGGGCGGATAGGCGTAGCGCGCGAACATGGTCGCGCCATCGAGGCCATTGCGACCGATTGCTGCCGGCTGCGTGGGAAGGGGCGCCGCATCGGCGATGGCGCCGCCGGGATTCACGCTGGGGCCCCGTCCGCCTCGTCCTCATCGGGCCCCAGGCCCACGGCGCGGCGGTCGGCCTGCGACTCGGCCGCCTCCTCGGCGGTGAGCTTCTGGAGCGCAAACCCCAGGTGCACCAGCACCCAGTCTCCGACCTGCACCGGCGTCTCGAGCATGCTCAGGCTCACCTCCCGGGCCACACCCTCGATCTCGACGCGGGCCTCTTCCGGCCGTTCCGCGTTGATGTCGACGACCTTGCCGGCGACTCCCAGGCACATGGGCTCAGCCCTCCTGCACTCGCTGCATGGACCGATTGTGCGGCACGACCCCGCGCGCGTGATGGGCCGAACGGCACGCGGCAGGGTGCCGGCGGGCATCGGTCCACGGGCGGAAGGGACCCATGGCTGCGCGCCTCAGTCGTAGCGGCTCGACACGCCCAGGGTGATGGTGGCCGCAAGCACCGCCACGGCCAGCGCGACGGCCTGCGAGGCGCTCTGCTCGGCGCTGCCGGCGAAGACCTGCGTGGCCTGCGCCGGAATGGCGCCCATCACCGGCGGGACGACGATCCAGCCGAGGACCAGCGCGGTTGGTGCCACGGCGCCGGGCAGGTCGAAGGCCCGCGTCAGGACCGCGGTCAGCAACCCCAGGAAGGCGGAGAGCAGCAGCACCAGGATCACGGCCGGCTGGTCGCGGGCGCCCGAGGCCTCGACCAGGCGCACCAGCCCCTGGTCCAGGAGGGCGACGCCGAAGGCGAGGATCGCGCCCAGGACGACCGACCGCGCGCCGATCACGGCGTCCCGGCCCCGAAGCCGCGCGGCGCGGTAAGCACCCCCGCCTCGAGCGCCCGCTTGAGACCCTGCGCGATGCGGTACGACTTGCCGGCGCCCATCACCAGCACCGCGTCGCCGGGACGCAGGTGCTCCGCGACGTAGGTGGTTGTGGCATCCACGTCGCCGGTCGCGATGGCGGGCACCGCCGAGACGCGCTCGATGGCATCCGCCAGCGCCTCGGCCGAGGTGGCGCGCAGCGCCTCATCGGTATCACGCGAGGCGAAGATGTCGGCGATCACCACCTCGTCGGCACCGGTGAAGGCGCGCGAGAACTCGTCCATGAGCAGGGCGGTGCGCGAGTACATGTGCGGCTCGAGGATCGCCCACAGCCGGCGGTCGCCGACGCGCTGGCGCGCCGCGGCGATCGTGGCGCGCACCTCGGTCGGATGGTGGCCGTAGTCGTCGAAGACCGTCACGCCGGCAGTATCGGCGATCAGCTCCAGGCGCCGCCCGGCGCCCCGGAACGTGCGCAGGCCCTCTGCCAGCGCGTCGAGGTCCGCGCCGAGCTCGCGCGCGAGGACGAGCGCGGCCGTGGCATTCAGCACGTTGTGCTCCCCTGCCAGGGGCGAGAAGAACGTACGGCCCAGCAGGTCGAAGGTCGTGCCGGCGGCATCCAGCCGAACGCGTTCCGCCGCGACGTCCCCGCCGGGGCCGTAGGTCAGCACCCGTCCGTCCCAGTCGCGCAGTCGGGCGCGCAGGTCCCGCGTTCCCGGGTCGGCGGCAGCGATCAGCAGCAGCCGTCCGTCGACGGCCGGGCTCTCCCCCATCCCCCGCACGAAGCGCTCCATCGACGCCAGCACCGCCTCGCGGTCGGCGAAGTAGTCGGGATGGTCCATCTCGATGTTGGTGACGATCGCAGCGGCGGGATGGTAGTTGAGGAAGTTGTCGCCGAACTCGTCGGCCTCGACCACGAACGGCGCCCCGTTGCCGGGGCGCACGGTCGCCCCCCAGTCGGCGATGAACGCGCCGACCTCGACGGTCGGGTCCATCCCGGCGGCGATCAGCAGGTGGCCCAGCAGCGCCGTCGTGGTCGACTTGCCGTGCGTGCCGGTGACGGCCAGGCCGACGCGGCCCTCCGCGCCCATGAGCTCGCCGAGCACCGCCTGCCAGGTGACGACGGGCTGGCCTGCAGCATGCGCGGCGACGAGCTCGGCCAGGTCCGGGTGCGATCGGAGGGCGGGCGTGATGACCACCAGCTCGACGCCGGCCAGGTGCGCCGCATCGTGGCCGCTGATGACGCGGATACCGGCTCCCTCGAGCGGTGGGGTGTAGGGCGATGGCGTGTCGGCATCACAGCCGTCCACCTCGGCTCCGGCGTGATGCGCCAGCAGCGCCAGCCCTGCCGCGCCGGAGCCGGCGATCCCGATGACGTGGACGCGCTGCCCGGGGCGCACCATCGGCGCTAGGGTTGCCGCCCGGTGGCGGCCAGCACCTCGGCGATCGCCAGCTCGAGGGCCGCCAGCGCCGCAGCGGCCTTGTTGCCGTCGCGATCGTGCAGGAAGACGTGATGCTCGGCCCGGGAAGGGTGGCCGCGCACCGCGGCGGCAACCCAGTGCGTGCCGACCGGCTTGCCCTCCGTCGCTCCCTCGGGGCCGGCGATGCCCGTCACGCTCATGCCCACCTCGACGCGGAAGCGGTCGCGCGCTCCCTCGGCCATCGCCACCGCGACCTCTGCGGACACGGAGCCGTGCTCGAGGAGCATCTCGTGCGGAACGTGGAGCTCGACCTCCTTGGCCTGGTTCGAGTAGCTGATCACGCCGCCGGGGTAGTAGCTGGATGACCCGGGGATCATGGTGATGGCGTGGCCGATCAGGCCGCCGGTCGACGATTCCGCCGTGGCCAGCCGCCAGCCGGCGGCGCGCAACGCATCCCCCAGCCGTCGTGCGGCCGCAGCCAGGTCGAGCTCATCGGGCGCAGGCATCGGTCCTTCTCCAGGCTCAGCGATAGTTCTCGAACTGCAGCGCCACCGGGTAGTCCATGCCGCGCAGGTGAGCGATGACGGCCTGCAGCTCGTCCCGGCTCTTGCCGACGACCCGCACGGCGTCGCCCTGGATGGTGGGCTTCACCTTCGGGAAGCCCTCGCGGATGATCTTGCTGAGCTCCTTCGCCTGGTCGCTGGTCAGGCCGCGGCGCAGGGCGACGTGCTGGCGCACCGTGCCGCCTGCGGCTGGCTCGAGCTTGCCCCAGTCGAAGATCTTGAGCGACAGGCCGCGCCGGACGGCCTTGGTCTGGATCAGGTCCTTGACCGAGCCGGCCCGATACTCGTCGTCGGCCTGCAGCGTGATGTCGCCCTTGCCGAGCTCCAGCGAGACCTTGGCACCCTTGAAGTCGTAGCGGGTCGCGACCTCGCGCCGGACCTGGTCGAGCGCGTTCACCAGCTCCTGCTGGTCGAAGTCGCTGACGATGTCGAACGATGCGTCAGCCATGCGTTCCTCCTCTCCCCTATCTTGCCCGCTACTGGCGCGCGATGTGCCATTCGATGACCGATCCGGAGCCGCCCATCACGCCAAGGTCGATGCCGTTCAGCACCAGGTGCACCGCGCCGGCGTTGCCGGCCCGGATGCGAAGCGTGCCCTGCGCCTGGAGCGGCACGGTGGTCCCGGGCTGCGCGTTGCGGAACGAGACCTCGCCGTTCACCTGGTCGTCCTGGTAGACCTCCAGGTACGACTGCGCGCCCTGCACGCTCAGCGTGCCGGCCAGCCCCGCCGGCGGCTGGACCACGACCTGCCGCGTCAGGGTGACCTCGCCGCTGGCACCGGGAACGGCGGAGAGCGTCAGCTGCCACGTCCCCGGTGGAAGGTCCATGCTGCCCTCGAACGCCCCGGCCGCATCGGCCGTCAGGCTCAGGGGCGCCGGGGCGGCCGGCGGGGCGGTCGGGATCGGCACCGGCTGGTTGGCCAGGTTCACGATCGCGAAGGTCGGCGGCGCGGCCGAGACGAAGGTCGCCGCGACGGCCACGGTGGCGTTGGGAGGCGCCGTGCCGGCCAGCGCCACGGGCGCGCTGACAGCTGCTCCTTCGGCGGGTGCCGTGAGCGCCAGCGCGCCACCCGGAGAGGCGCTCGGCAGGTCGCCGCCGACGACGATGGTGCGGGACTGCGTCTCGCTGTCGCGGTTGGTCAGCGGGTCGCGCGCCGTGAAACGCAGGACGTTCGAGCCCGGCACCAAGCGCACCTCGACCTCGAACGCGCCCTCCGCGTCGGCGGTGACGGTCGGGTTCTCGACCGCCCCCTCGATCGTGATCGTCGAGTTGGGCTCGGTCACGCCCTTGATCCGGTAGCTCAGCTCCTGGTACGCGGCGACGTCGCCCAGCGGGTCGGTGATGCGCAGCTCGGGCGTCTGGGCGAAGGTCACGAACTCGCTGACCATGTACACGACGAAGGCGATCACGCCCACCGTCAGCAACGCGCCGACCATCACTCCCGGAGTGAGGACGAAGGCTCGGCCCCGGCGCGTGGCCAGCGGGCGCGGCGGTGGCTGCACGCTCGGGCGCTCGATCGCCGCCGTTGAGCTCTCCAGGCGATAGAGGTCGACGAGGTACTCGGGGTCCAGGCCCAGGTACGCGCCGTAGTTGCGCAGGAAGCCCTTGGTGTAGACGGGCCCCGGCAGCTCGCGGTACTCGCCCCGCTCCAGCGCGGACAGGTAGCGGGCGCGGATCTTCGTGTCGCGCTCGACGCGGGCCAGGTCGACGCCGCGCGCCTCGCGCGCCGTGCGCAGTACCTCGCCGAGCTTGTGCGAAGCCTCCCGCTCGGGGGCCTCCCGATCGGTCACCCCTCGTCCTCGTCGGGCGCGATGTCACCACCCCATCCGTCCGGCGTGACCAGCACCTCTCGGAAGCGGCTGCCGTCGGCGGGGCCGACGATGCCGCGGTCCTCCATCTGGTCCAGGATGCGCGCCGCGCGGGCGTAGCCGATGCGCAGCCGCCGCTGGAGGAGCGAGGCGGACGCCTTGTCCGAGCGCCGCACGATATCCACTGCCTGTTGCAGCAGCGGATCGGCATCGTCGTCCTCGTCCTCGCCCGGGCGGCCGCCGCCCTTGCCGTCACGCCTCGGCGCCACGATCTCGGGCCGGTACTGCGGCCCGCCCTGCGCCTTCCAGTGGCGCGCCACGTCCTCGATCTCCGGATCGGTCACCAGCACGCCCTGCAGGCGGACGGCACGCGGCGCGTCGATCGGCTGGTAGAGCATGTCGCCGCGGCCCAGCAGGTCCTCGGCACCGGTGGTGTCCAGGATCGTGCGCGAGTCGACGCCCGAGGTCATCGCGAAGGCGATGCGCGACGGGATGTTGGCCTTGATCAGCCCCGTGATGACCTGGACCGATGGGCGCTGGGTGGCGACCACCAGGTGGATGCCGGTCGCGCGCGCGAGCTGCGCGATGCGGGTGATCGTCGCCTCCACCTCATAGGCCGATACCATCATCAGGTCCGCAAGCTCGTCGATGACGATCACGATGTACGGCATCCGCGGCTCACCCGGACGGAGCGCCTCGTTGTAGCCGGCGATGTTGCGCACCCCGCGCTGCGCGAACTCGTGGTAGCGGCTCTCCATCGTGCCGACCGTCCACTTCAGGGCGTTGACCGCCTTGTCGGTGTCGACGATGACCTCGGTCAGCAGGTGCGGGATGCCCTTGTACTGGGCCATCTCGACGCGCTTGGGATCGATCAGGATCAGCTTGACCTCGGTCGGCGTGGCGCGCATCAGCAACGAGCAGATGATCGCGTTCACGCACACGCTCTTGCCCGATCCGGTGGCCCCCGCGATCAGGACGTGGGGCATCTTGCTGAGGTCCGCGCTGAACGGCTGGCCGGCGACGTCCTGCCCCAGCGCGAATGCCAGCTTGCTGCGGTCGGCGGCCTCCTCGAAGTTGCGGCTGGCGAGCACCTCCTTGAGCGTGACCAGGTCGAACGCGCTGTTGGGAATCTCGATGCCGACGAACGGCTCGCCGGGGATCGGCGCCTCGATGCGGATCGAGCGCGCTGCGAGGGCCAGCGCCAGGTTGTCGGCCAGGCCCTCGATGCGGCTCAGCTTGATCCCGGGCTCCACGTCCAGGGCGTACTGGGTGACGACCGGTCCCTCCTGGATGCGGGCCACCTTCACGCCGATGCCAAAGTGGGCCAGCGTCTCGCGGATCCGGTTCCCCTTCGCCGTCAGGTCCAGCTGCGCCGCGCTGCTCGCCGGCGCATCGGCCAGGAGCCCGATCTCCGGGAGCTCCCAGCTGCGGCCGGTCGCCTCCAGGGCCGCGTCGATCGCGTCGTGCTCCCCCACCTCGGCCAGGTGCGACTCCTCGCCCTCGTCGAGGCGCGCCGGCAGCACCGCCTCGGCCTCTCCGCCCTCGACCGGGACGGCGGTCGCCGTCGCGGGCAGCGGGCGCGGGACGCCGGGCCGTGTGGGCGTGCTCGTGCCGTTGCCACCCTCGACCCGGGCACGGCGCACGATCAGTGGCGGCTGCTCGTCCTCGTCCGGCCCGCCGAAGGCGCTGCGGACCCGGCTCAGCAGGCCGGCGCGCTCCGGCTCCGGATGGCTCGGCCCGACCGGCACCGGCTCGCGGGTACGCCGTTCGCCCGCCCCCCGGCGTGCCTCGAGCGCCGCCAGCTCGCGCCGCTCCTCGCGTCCCTGCAGCCAGGCGGCCACCAGATCGCCGATGGTCATGTTGAAGTACAGCAGCAGCCCGACCACGAACAGCAGTCCCAGCACGACCCAGGCGCCGGCCGTCCCCATCGCCGCGGTCAGGGCCCCGCTGACCGCCAGCCCGATGAGGCCGCCGCCCTCGCCGCGATCGATCGCCTCCGGGCTGCTCCCCGCGACCAGGTGGAACGCGCCGAGCAGCGACATGGCCACGATGGCGGCGCCGGTCGCCGCCATCCAGCGTTCGGAGGGCATCGACTTCATCCACAGCATCAGCGCGAATCCCGCCAGCAGCGGCGGGGCGAAGGCGATGCCCCAGCCCAGCAGGCGCGCCAGCACGTCGTGCCAGGGCTGGACGATGGCGCCGGCGTTCGGCGCGAAGAGGGCGATGACGCTGACGATGGCCAGGAAGACCAGCACCAGGGCCAGCAGCTCGCGGACGACGCGGCCGCTGACGGTGAAGGTCGTGGTGGCGCGCCGTCGGCGGCGACTCGGCCGGCGACGCGTGGAGCCGGAGCTGCGTCGGGTCGCCACGCGCGCTAGACCTCCATCACCACGGACAGAATCATCGGCCGCCGCTTGGTCCGGTCGAAGAAGAAGCGCGACAGGGCATCGTGGATCTTCGACTTGAGGTACCCCGTCTCGGGCGCGTGGTTGCCCTCGCCGGCGGGCTGGCGCAGGACGTCGGCCAGGTGCCGGCGCGCATCGGCCATCACCGGATCGTCCGGGTTCGAGAGGAAGCCGCGGCTCACCAGGTCCGGCCCGCCGACCAGCGTGCCGGTGGCCGCGTCGACGGTGACCGCCACCATCACCACCCCGTCCGAGGCGAGCATGCGCCGATCGCGCAGCACCACCCCGTCGATGCCGTCGACCGCGGCGATGCCGTCGACCAGCACCGCCCCGGCCGGGACGCTGCCGGCCAGCCATGCCCGCGAGCCGTCGAATTCGACCACCTGGCCGTTCTCGAGCACGAAGATGTTGTCGATCGGCACGCCCGCCCCTTCCGCCAGCAGGCCGTGCTGCACCAGCATGCGGTACTCCCCGTGCAGCGGGATGAAGTGGCGCGGCTTGACGAGGTTGAGCATCAGCTTGAGCTCTTCGCGCGAGCCGTGGCCCGAGACATGGCAGTGCTTCAGCGGCTCGTAGTGGACCATCGCGCCTTCCTTGAACAGGTTGTCGATGGTCTTGGCCACGGCCTCCTCGTTGCCGGGGATCGGCGAGGCCGAGACGATCACCGTGTCGCCCGGCTCGATGGTGATGTTGCGGTGGTCGCGGTTGCTCATCCTGGTCAGGCCGGACATCGGCTCACCCTGCGAGCCGGTGGTCATGATCACCAGCTCGTCGGGCCGCAGGCGCTGCAGCGCGTCCTTGCGCGCCAGCGTGCCATCCCGCGTGTCCAGGTAGCCCAGCTCGACCGCGATGGCGATGTTCTGCTCCATCGACCGGCCCAGCGCCACCATCTTGCGGCCGTGCGCCCAGGCTGCGTCGAGGACCTGCTGGACGCGGCCGATGTTGGAGGCGAACGTCGCCACGATCACCCGACCGGGCGCCTGGCCGATGAGCTGGTGCAGTGACTCCCCGACCGTCGCCTCCGACAGCGTGTAGCCCTCGCGCTCGGCGCGCGTCGAGTCGGAGAGCAGGAACTCCACGCCACGGTTGCCGATCTCGGCGATGAGGCCCAGATCGGCGCGCAGGCCGTCGGGCGGGGTCAGGTCGAACTTGAAGTCGCCGGTGTGCACGATCACGCCCAGCGGCGTGGTGATGGCCAGGCCCATCCCGTCCGGAATGGAATGGTTCACCCGGAACGGTGTCACCGAGAAGACGCCGATGCGGACCTCGGTCGCCGGCTCGATCAGCTCGAGCCGGGTGCTCTCCAGCAGCTTGTGCTCCTTGAGCTTGCCGGTCACCAGGCCGCTGGTCAGCTTGCTGGCATAGATCGGCACCCCTGGCAGGCGCGGCAGCACGTACGGCAGCGCGCCGGTGTGATCCTCGTGGCCGTGGGTCAGGACGATGCCCCGCACCCGCTCGCGGTTCTCGGCCAGGTAGGTCGTGTCGGGGATGACGAGGTCGATGCCGAGCATCTCCGGCTCGGGGAAGGCCAGGCCGCAGTCGACGACCAGGATCTCCCCGGCCGCCTCGATGGCCGTGATGTTCTTTCCGACCTCGCCCACCCCGCCGAGCGGGATGATGCGCAGGGTATCCGTCATGTCACTCCTAGAAGAGGGTCAGCTGCTGCTCTGGGTCCGCCGGCTGGGCCGATGTCACCGCCTCCGTCGCCGCGTCCTCCGCTCTCGGCGCAGCAGCCGCTTCCACGCTCCGCTCTGCCTCGATGGCCTCTCGCGCGGTGAGCAGCGCGGCCGGCAGGCCGCGAATGTCGGCGAACAGCGTCTCGCGCAGCGAAGCCTGGTGCAGCGCCGCAGCAGGATGGTACATCGGGAACACGAAGCGGCTGCCCGAGTGGCGCACCTGGCCGTGGACGGCGGAGATGCGCGCCCCGGGCAGGTAGCGCTGCAGCGAGTGCCGTCCCAGCGTGACGATGACCGCTGGGTCGAGCGCCCGCTCCTGGCGATCCAGGAAGCCGGCGCACGCGCCGATCTCGTCCGGCTCCGGGTCGCGGTTGCCGGGCGGCCGGCACTTCACCACGTTCGCGATGAAGACCTCCTCCCGCGCCCAGCCGATGGACGCCAGCAGCTCGTTGAGCAGCTGCCCCGCGGGACCCACGAACGGCCGTCCGGTGGCGTCCTCCCGCGCGCCGGGACCCTCCCCCACCAACAGCACGTCGGTCAGCGGACTGCCCTCGCCGGGGACCGCAAGGGTGCGGCCGCGATGCAACGGGCAGCGCGTGCAGGCGCGGACCTCGGCGGCGATCGCCGCCAGCTCGGCGTGGGTGCCCATCGGGGCAATCCTACCGGGCCGACGGGCCCTCCGGCCGCGGGCCGCGCCCTGACGTCAGGACTGTGACGTACCCGCGCCCGTCTTGGCCATGTGCCGCTCCATCGCCGCGCGGCGGCTCAGGTTGACGCGTCCCATGCGGTCGATCTCGGTCACGATCACCATCAGCTCGTCGCCGATGCTGACCACGTCCTCGACCCGCGGCACCCGGTAGTCGGCCAGCTGGCTGATGTGCACCAGCCCCTCCTTGCCGGGCAGGATCTCGACGAAGGCTCCGAAGTTCATGATCCGGGTGACCTTGCCGAGATACTCCTTGCCGACTTCCACGTCGCGGGTCAGGCCCTCGATCCAGGCGATCGCCTTCTTGGCCGCATCGCCGGAGACCGAGGCGATCTGGATCGTGCCGTCGTCCTCGACGTTGATCTCGGTGCCGGTCTCGGCCACGATCTGGCGGATCACCTTGCCGCCTGAGCCGATGACGTCGCGGATCTTGTCGACCGGGATCTTGATCGTCGTGATGCGCGGGGCGAAGGGCGAGAGCTCGCTGCGGCTGGCGCTGATCACCGCGTTCATCTTGTCGAGGATGAAGAGGCGCGCCACGCGTGCCTGCTCCAACGCGTCGCGCATGATCTCGACGGTGATGCCGGCGACCTTGATATCCATCTGCAGCGCGGTCACGCCGTCGGCGGTGCCGGTGACCTTGAAGTCCATGTCACCGTACGCGTCCTCCTTGCCGTTGATGTCGGTCAGGACGGCGTAGCGGCCGCTGGCGCTGTCGGTGATGAGGCCCATCGCCGCGCCGGCGACTGGCGCCTTGATCGGCACGCCGGCGTCCATAAGCGCCAGCGAGCTGCCGCAGGTCGAGGCCATCGAGGTCGAGCCGTTCGAGCTGACGACCTCGCTCACGACACGGATCACGTACGGGAACTCCTCGGCAGTCGGGAGCACCGGGACGAGTGCACGCTCTGCGAGCGCGCCGTGCCCGATCTCGCGACGGCCGGGGCCACGCATGAAGCGCGCCTCCCCGACCGAGTAGGGCGGCATGTTGTAGTGGTGCAGGTACCGCTTCTCGGTCTCCGGACTGATCGTGTCCATGCGCTGGACGTCGCTCGACGGTCCCAGGGTGGCGATCGAGAGCGCCTGGGTCTGGCCACGGGTGAAGATGCCGGACCCATGGGTGCGCGGAAGGACGCCGACCTCGACATTGATCGGCCGGATCGTCGCCGTGTCACGCCCGTCGATGCGCACGTTCTCGCTGAGGACGAGCTCACGCACGGTCGTCTTGGTGAGGTGATCCATCAGCGCCGAGCCGATGCCGTGGCGACGCCGGATGTCCTCGAAGGCACTCCCCTGCTCGCTGCGGTCGTAGTGGTCGCGCGCGCGACGCACCTCGTCGGCGATCTCGCCCCGGACGGCGTTCAGCCGCTCGGAGAGGCCGCTCGTGAAGTTGACGAACAGCTCCGCCGCCGCCTCCGCATCGGGCATCGCGCGGTGCGCCGAGCTGTGGTCGCGACCGAAGACGAAGCGCACGAGGTCCGACAGCTTGTAGCCGCCGGCATCGGGATACAGCTGGTACCCGAGCTCGAGCGTGTCGAAGACCGCGCTCGGCTGCCACGCGTTGTCGCCGGCCAGGTGACGGGTGATGAAGGGCAGGTCGAACGCGACGTTGTGGGCCACGACCGGCGTCTCGCCGATGAATTCGACGAGGCGCTGCAGGACCTCGATGGTCGACGGCGCGTTCGCCACGTCGTCATCGCTGATGCCGTGGATCTGGTGCCCCACGATCGGACGGCCCGGATTGACGAGCGACTCGAAGCGATCGACCACCTGGCCATCGCGCACGCGAAGCGCGGCGACGTCGACGATCGAGCCGATCTCCGGCTTCATCGACGTCGTCTCGAGGTCGATCACCACGAACTCCGACTCGCCGCGCGCCAGGCGATCGCCCAGCTTCGCGACGCTGTCCGCCTTCGGCGCGATGAACGGCACCTTCTTCGGCTTGCCGATGCTCTCGACCAGCCGCTCCTGGAGCTGGATGCTCTTCTGCGCTTCGGCATGCCCATACGCGATCGCGTCGGCCATCACCGACTCGGGGACGATCTTCGCGCCGGCCTCGACCATCATCACCGCCTCGCGCGTGCCGGCCACGACGAGGTCCAGGTCGCTCTCGGCGAGCTGCGAGGTGGTCGGGTTGGCGACGAACTCGCCATTGACCCTGCCGACGCGGACGGCGCCGACGGGGCCAAGGAACGGGATCTGGCTGATCGAAAGCGCTGCCGAGGCGCCGTTCAGGGCGAGGATGTCCGGGTCGTTCTCCTGGTCGGCAGAGAGGACCGTCAGGACGACCTGGACGTCGTTGTAGTAGCCCTTCGGAAAGAGCGGCCGGATCGGCCTGTCGGTGAGCCGCATGGCGAGGATCGCCGCCTCGGACGGGCGCGACTCGCGCTTGATGAAGCCGCCGGGGATCTTGCCGGCCGCATACATCCGCTCCTCGTAGTCCACGGTGAGCGGGAAGAAGTCGGCGCCCTCGCGCGGCTCCTTTGCCGCGACCGCCGTCGCGAGGACGACGCTGTCACCGTACCGGACGAGCACCGCTCCATCGGCCTGCTCTGCGAGCTTGCCCGCCTCCAGCGAGAAGCTCTGGCCGCCGATCTCGGCCTCAACCTTGATTGCCACTGATTCCTCCAGATGTTGTGTCATGTCGGGGGTGCTCCGGTGCGCGCGGCGAACGCGGGCTGCTCAGCGCGGCGTGCGGCGCCTCCGGAGCGGCTGCATCGATCCAACGAGGCAGCACGGCCGAGCTCGGCTCGGGCCTGGATGTGCGAAACCCAGGCGTGTGACGCCTGGGTTGATTCGCAATGGTCTCTATTAGCGGCGCAGTCCCAGCTGGCCAATCACGTCGCGGTAGCGGTCGACGTCCTTCCGGACCAGGTAGGCCAGGAGCCGTCGGCGCTGGCCGACGAGCTTCAGCAGGCCACGCCGCGAATGATTGTCGTTGTGGTACGTCCGCAGATGCTCAGTGAGCGACTTGATCCGCTCGGTCAACAGCGCGATCTGAACTTCGGGAGAGCCGGTATCGCCCTCATGGGTTGCGTAGTCGGTCACGATCGCGCTCTTGGTGTCCTTCGCGAGCGGCACACTTTCCTCCACATTCATTCCCGTAATCTCGGGAAGGGTAGCACAACCCGCTGATTTGCGCTGGACGCTATGCGGACACTTCGCGGCCAGCGAGCACCAATCTGGCCTCCGTCTCGTCGGCGCGCATCTGCTCCACGAGCGCCTCGACGGAGTCGAATCTCCGCTCCTCGCGCAGCCGTGCCTCGAGGCTGACGGCGAGCGTCGCGTCATACAGGTCCCCGTCGAAATCGAGCAGGTAGACCTCGACGAGGACGCGCCCGTCGTCGTGGAAGGTCGGACGCACGCCGACGCTGACCAGCGCCGGATGTCGCGGCCCCACGCCGCGCTCCGGCACCGAGACGGCGCCCAGGTAGATGCCGATCGCCGGCATCGCCGGCGCGTAGTCGAAGGCGAGGTTCGCCGTTGGAAACCCGAGCTCGCGTCCCCGCCTGTCGCCGCGGACGACCCGACCGCGCAGGTACGGCTCCGCCCCCAGGCGGATCGCCGTGGCGACGTCGCCGCGGGCCAGCGCCGCGCGGATGCGGGTCGAGCTCACCGGCTCGTCGTCGACGGCCAGCGCGGGCACGGCAACGACCTGGTGGCCGGCGGCCGCGAGGCGGTCCGCGGTCCCGTCCCGATCACGCCCGAACGCGCTGCCCGGTGCCATCGCGACGCCGCGCACGTCGATCGCGGGCGCGAGCGCCTCCAGGAAGCCAACGGCCGGCAGCCGCGAGATCGCCGC
>DASURX010000020.1:0-10238 GCA_036375355.1 Candidatus Limnocylindria bacterium | reverse complement strand
TCGAGTGCGGCGACGCGAAGTGCTACCTGGTGCGGCTGACGATCCCGGCCGAGCTCATGAGCGACGCGGCCGCCGAGGCGAGCATGGACCCCTCTGACGTCTTCGGCGACGCGCTGGTCCTCGACCTGCAGTTCGATCGCGAGAAGAACTACCTGATCCAGGCCTCGACCAGTGTGGCCAGCGACACGGTGGGGACCTTCTCGATCACGCTGACCCTGTCGAAGTTCGACGAGGCGGTCGACGTCACGCCGCCGCCATCGGACCAGGTGACCGACGACCCCGGAGCGCTCCCCTTCTGAATGGGGCGTCCCGATGATGCACCGATGCCTCCGCCGCGGCGGAGGCATCGGTCTCTCTAGCGCGCGATGAGGACCAGGACCAGCAGGTTCAGGACGAACGAGCCGCCGACGACTGCGATCCAGTAGACGGCATTGCCCGGCGCCTGCCGCAGCAACTCGTCGTGCAGCATCTTCTCGACGCGCTGCCGGCGCAGGTCGCGGATGTGCTTCAGCTCGGGCGTGGGCTCGATGGGACTGGTCATGCGCCTCGCTTCTCCCGGGGGACCGTCGCTGCCTCCACCCGCACGAGCCGTTCCTCGACGTCCTCGAGCATCGCCTTGAGCTCCTCGTCGGAGTCCTTCGACTGCTGGCTGCCGCGGTGGATCAGGAACGAGACGAGCACGACCATGGTGAACAGCTGCAGGAACTCGGACTGCCAGTTCTCGAAGGTGGACTGCATCCAGGGCCAGAAGTAGCCCGATGGTCCGAACAGCTGCGCGGTCTCGCCGTGCGCCTGCTGCTCGGCCACGAACTCGACCCAGCCGGTCGTCGATTGGAGCAGCCAGCTGAACAGGAACAGCACGCCCAGCACGATGCTGAGGCTGTAATCGCGCAGGAGCTTCATACGGGCACGAGAAGCACGGGTCGTGCCAGTGGGTGGGTGGTGGAGATGAGGGGACTCGAACCCCTGACCCCTGCGATGCGAACGCAGTGCTCTCCCAGCTGAGCTACATCCCCACGGGTGCGCGTGGCGGGCCGGCGGCGAGTATAGCAGGGCCTCCCGGAGGTCTTGCGCTCTAGAACGTTTGTTCTATCATTGACCGGGCCATGAGCCTCCAGGCCGATGTCTCCCGTCCCGTCCGACCCCTCCCCGAGCTCCTCGCCGCGCTGCGCGACCGCGGGCTGCGGCAGGGCGTGGATCCGGGACCGATGCCCTTGCGCCCGGCGCTTCCCACCGGCCATCCGGCGCTGGATGCCGCCCTGGGGACGGGTGGCTGGCCGCGCGGCGCGCTGGCCCTGATCGATGCTCCGGCGGGGGGCGGGGCGACCACGCTGGCGCTCGGCTCGCTGGCGGCGGCCCAGGCCGCTGGCGGCGTGGTGGCCTACCTGGATCCGGCGCGCAGCCTGGACCCGGCCACGGCTGCCCGCCTGGGGGTGGACCTCACCTGGCTGCTCGTCGTCCGCCCCGCGGACGCGGCCGAGGCGGTGGAGATGGCCGCCTGGCTGGCACGCGACGGCCGGATCGACGCCCTGGTGCTCGACCTGGCCGGCTTGCCGCCGCATTCGCGCGGGCTGGACCGGCTGGCCGGCCTGCTCGTGCGCAGCGGCTCGCTGGCGCTGCTGCTGGCCGGCGATCCGGCCCGTGCCGGCGCCGACGTCCGGATCACCCTCCGCCGGCGTGCCTGGCTGACAGTCGGGTCCGACCTGGTCGGGCAGCGCGTCGAGGCCAGCGTGGAGCGCAACCGCTGGGCGCTGGCCGGGGGCCGCGCCGAGCTGGACCTGTTCTTCGCCGAGGGGCGGCGGGTGGATGCGCAGCTGCGCGCCGCGGCACAGCCGGAGCCGGTCGCCGTGGAGCGTGCGGAGCGGCCGATGCTGCGCGTCGTGGGAGCCTGAGGCACGATGACGCGGCTGCTGGCGCTGGTCTGGCCAGATCTCCGGGCGCCGGATGCGGACCGGTCCGCCTTCGAGCCGATGCTGGACCGGCTGGACGACCTCTCCCCGCGGGTCGAGGCGGTGGACGTGGGCGTGGCGCTGGTCGACATCACTGGCCTCGGGGCGCTGCTCGGCGAGGAGCGGCGCGTTGCGGCCCGGGCGGTGGCGCTGACCCGCGGAGTGGCGTCGCTCACCGTGCGCTGCGGGGTGGGGGAGAACCGCTGGCTGGCGGCTCTGGCCGCGCGGCTGGCGCACCACGAACGGCCCGATGCCCCGGCCGCCCTCCGCGTCCTGGAGCGCGGAGAGCTGGCCGCCTTGCCCGTCGACCTGCTGCCGGCCGACGCCGCCACGCGGCAGCGCTTCGCGCTGTTCGGCCTCACCGCCATGGGGCAGCTCGCCGCCCTCCCGCGCTCCGCGGTGGGCGCCCAGTTCGGGCCGGTCGGGGAGCGGCTGCAGGACCTTGCCAGGGGTCACGACCCACGCCCGCTGGTCCCCCGGCAACGCCCGGAGCGGCTGGGCCGCCGCATCGCCTTCGATCCGCCGCTCGACGGCGTGGGTGCCACGGCCCTGGCGCTGCGCCGCGCCTGCGCCGAGCTGTGCGATCGGCTGCGAACGCGTCACCTGGCGCCGGGCCGTGCCCGCCTGAGCCTGTACCTCGAGGACCGGGCCCCACTGCGCGTGGAGCTCGCCTTCCCGGCGCCCGCCCTGGAGCCGGACTGGATCGCGCGCCTGCTCATCGGCCGGCTGGAGGCAGCGGCCAGGAACCGCCGCATGGAGGAGGAGCCGCGCGTGACCTCCATCGGCCTGGCCTTCGACCGGCTCAGCGACCCGGCCAGCCGGCAGCTGCCCGCCTTCGAGGCCCAGGCCGGGCGCTGGGAGGAGCTGCGCTGGTCGCTGGAGCGGCTGTCGGCGCGCTTCGGGGAGGGCCGCCTGTGGCGGGCCGTGCACGACCGTCCGGCCGCGTCGCTGGCCGACCGGCGGTGGCGGCTCATGGACATCGGTCCATGACCCGCCTGGTTGACGGCCACCCGCTGGTCCAGGTGGAGACCGATGCCGCCGGCACCCCCACCCGCCTGCGGCTGGACGGCGTGACGCACGCCGAGGTGGGCATCTGCAACCGATGGCGGCTGGACGACGACTGGTGGCGCACGCCCCTGGCGCGGACTTACTACAAGCTCGTCACCCGCGACGGCCTGCTCTGCACGATCTACCTCGACGAGATGACCGGCACCTGGCACCTGGAGCGCATCTTCGACTGAACGCGGCCGCTGACGCATCTTTGACTGGCGCGACCGGCGGGCGCTGATAGGCTCAGCGGCCTCATGACCGAGCACGTCACCTTCCGCCGTGGGACCATGTCCGATTCGCGCGCGGCGCACGACCTGTTCCTCGCCTCTGCCTCCGACCTCGCCCGGCGCCTGGGTACGCCATGGGATCCCGACCCCGAGGAGATCTGGCCGCGCATGCGGCCGCTCTACGAGCGCCTGGCCACGCACGCCGCCGAATGGTGGGTGGCCGAGGCCGTGGAGGGCGGCGAGCTGGTCGGCTATGCCCGTTCGGTGGAGCGCGGCGGGCTGTTCGAGCTATCCGAGTTCTTCGTGCGTCCCGGACGGCAATCGGCAGGCGTCGGCCGCGAGCTTCTGTCGCGCGCCTTCCCGCCGTCTCGCGGCGAGGTGCGGGCCATCGTCGCCACCTTCGACGTGCGGGCCCAGGCGCGCTACTACAAGGCCGGGACCGTGGCGCGCTTCCCGATCGCCGGGCTGTCCGGACCCGCCCGCCCGGACGCCGCCGACGCGCTCGAGGTCGCAGTCGAGCCGATGAGCGAGGCCAACCTGGACGAGGTGATGGCCCTCGAAGGAGCCGTGCTCGAATTCCCACGAGACCGCGAGGAGTGGCGCTGGATCCTGTCGCAGCGCGAAGGCTGGGTCTTCCGGCGCGACGGCGAGTGCATCGGCTTCGGCTGCGTGGGGGCGGTGGGCTCCGGGCCGGTGGCGGCGCTGCACCCGGACGACCAGGTGCCGATCCTGCGGCAGCTGGAAGCGCGCGCGGCCGCCCTGGGGCGCGACACCCTGGCGATGGAGGTGCCGATGATCAACGCGGTCGCCATGCGTCACCTGCTGGCACGCGGCCACCAGATCGACCAGTTCGTGTCGTTCCTGATGGCGAGCCGGCCCTTCGGCCGGTTCGACCGCTTCCTGGGCTTCTCCCCGCCGTTCGTCCTGTAGCCCTGGCTCAGCCCGCCAGGCCCAGGACGAGGGCCAGCCCCAGCAGGCCGATCGCCGCGAAGATGGCGCGACGGAACCCCTCCTCCGGCAGGCGGCGCAGGAGCGGCGTTCCAGCCACCGTGCCGAGCACGACCGCCACCAGCGCCACCACGACCACCGGCCAGTGCTGCAGCACCTGCCCGCCGCCGGTGGCCAGGTAGACCGGGATGCGGGCCAGGTCGACGACCAGGCCGATGGCCGTGGCGGTGGCCACCAGCTGCAGCCGATCCAGCGGGAAGTGGAGCAATGCCGCCGTCCGGATGCCGCCCTGGTTGCCGACCAGCCCGCCGAAGCCGCCGGACAATGCCCCGGCGGCGATCGCCCAGCCGCCACCGCCGACGCGATATCGCCGTGACAGGCCGCCGAGGCCGGAGAGGGCCGAGAAGAGGAGGAGGACGCCGAGCACGATCGAGAGGACGCGGCTGCCGAGGCTGGCATGCAGGAGGGCGCCGGCCAGGCCACCCGCCGCGCTGGCCGCCCCGAAGGTGAGCAGCACCCGCGGCTGGACGCTGGCGCGCAGCATCCAGGCACGCAGCGCGGTGGCGGCGAAGTGCGGGATCGCGACCAGCAGCACCGCCACCTTGGTGCCGTAGGCGATCGCCACGAGCGGCGTGAGCAGGCTGCCGATGCCGAAGCCGGCGATCGCCGCCACGCCGCCGGCGAGCACGCCGACCAGCGCGACGGCGACGAGCAGCAGCGGCAGGCCCATCGGCCGATGGTACGCGTGCAGAACGGGGTGGCACCCGTCGTGCAACCCCGCTTCGCCGCCATGACCGATTTCAAGGGCAATCCCGGAGCGATCGACGATCCGGGGATGAAGGGCGGTATCGAGCCGGAGCTAGACAGCCTGCCACCGGGCGACACCGCGGACGACACCGGAGCGGGCGGCCAGCCGCAGGCCGCGGAGCTCGACCTGCCAGGCCCCGACGACCCGGTGGCCTGGACGTACATCGACCGCGGCACAGACGTCGTCGGGCGTGAGGGCGTGAAGATCGGATCGGTGGAGGCCATGCTCGGCACCGAGGCGGAAGGCATCTTCCACGGCATCGCCATGAAGCCCGCGGCGGGTGGCCCCACGCGGGTGATCCCCGCCGACGCGGTCACCAGCCTGACGCCTTCCGAGGTGCAGGCCCAGGTGGCGACCGACGAGGTCGAGCGGCTGCCGGAGTACCAGCCGGTCGGCTGAGCAGCGGCCTACCATTGGCGGCGTGACCGCCCCTGCAACGCGCGTCGACCGCCTCTGGCCCGATCCGGTGGCGGACCTGCCGCTGGATGCTGTCACCCGTGAGCTCGCGCTGCCGGCGGAGGCTGGCCGACCGACCGTCGCGATCAACATGGTCACCAGCATCGACGGCCGGGCGCAGCTGGGCGGGACCGCCGAGGGGCTCGGCTCGCGCGCCGACCGGCGGCTGATGGGCCTCTACCGTGCGGCCTTCGACGTGGTCGCCGCGGGGGCCGGCACCCTGCGCGCGGACGACTTCTACTCGCGCGTGGCGGCCGACCTGGCCGAGCGCCGGACGACCGCCGGACGTCCACGGCAGCCGACCGCGCTGCTGATCGGCGGCATGGCGCGCGTTCCGAGCGACCGGGCCTGGTTCGGCTACGACGACCAGCCGCGCATCGTGGTCGTTGGGGCCGGCAGCCCGCACGCCACGGGCGAGGTCCTCCCCGAGGTGGAGACGTGGGTCGCTCCGAGCGCGCGACCCGAGCCAGCCTGGCTGCTGCAACGGATCGGGGCCGCAGGGCATCGGTCGCTCCTGCTCGAGGGTGGCCCCACCGTCAATGCCGCCTTCCTGGCGGCGGGCCTCATCGACGAGGTGTACTGGACGGTCGGTCCGCGGCTGGTCGGGGCGTCGGCGCTGCCGATGGTCGCGCCGGTGGCCCTCGACGCGCCGCGCGAGGCGAGCCTGGTGTCGGCGCATCGGGCCGGCGACGAGCTCTTCCTGCGCTATCGGCTCGCGACGGGGAGCGGGGGTAGCATCGGGCCATGACCGAAGCGCTGCTCGAGCACCAGCCGCTGGGACGGCTGGGAGCGTGGGGGCACCTCGACTCGCTGCCGATCGCCGAGGCGCGGGCCTACGCGCGACGCGTGGACGAGCTCGGCTTCGGGACGCTGTGGGTGCCCGAGACGGTGGGCCGCGAGCCATTCGCTCTCCTCGGGCTGCTGGCCGGCGAGACGAGCAGCCTGCGCCTTGGGACGAGCATCGTCTCGATCTGGGGCCATGACGCGCAGACCACGCGCATGGCCGCCATGACCCTCCAGGAGGCCACCGCTGGACGCTTCGTGCTGGGACTCGGCGTCTCCCACCCTCACCTCGCGCAGCGCCTGCGCGGCCACACCTTCGAGCGACCAGTGACCCGCATGCGCGCGTTCGTGGCCGCCTACCGCTCCGCCATCTACAAGGGGCCCATGGCCGAGGGCTGGACCGAGCCGCCGCTGCTGCTTGCCGCCCTGCGCGAGCAGATGCTGACCCTGTCGGCAACCGATGCCGATGGCGCATTCCCGTACCTGGTCACCCCCGAGCGCGTGGCCTGGACGCGGTCGGTGCTCGACGCGGCCGCCAGCGCCGATCGCCGACCACTGCTCGCCGTCAGCCTGCCGGCCTTCCTGTCGACCGATGCGACCGAGGCGCGTGCCGCCGGGCGCGCCTACCTGGCGCCCTACCTGCGCACGCCGACCTACCAGGCTTCGTGGGAGATGCAGGGCTTCGACGCCGCCGACTGGGAGAAGCCGGCGAGCGACCGTCTGGTGGACGCCATGGTCGCCTGGGGCGATGCCGAGGCCCTGCACGCCCGCATCGGCGAGCTGGTGGCCGCCGGCGCGGACCACGTGGCCATCATCCCGCTCGGCGCGGACGGCACCACCGAGAACCTCTCCGTTCTCGAGGATCTCGCCGGCTAGGTCCACGCCGATCCCGGCCGCTCAGGACGGGTCGGTGTCAGCTTTTTCCCGCATAACGACCAAGCGGAGTCCCGGATTGACCCCTTATCGGCCATTGTGTCGGGAATTACCGCCAGACGAGCCGACGGGCGGCGTCCGCAGACGGTTCGCGGGTCGTTATGTCGGCTTTTCCCGACAAAGCGCCGGCAGAGTGCGGGCGAAGGTGACCTCTGGCTGTGGCATTCACCGCACCCTACTGACGTCGGGCTACCGTGGGACGTTCATTCCCTCCTGCCATCGGGACCGCGTGATCGCGTAGACCAGGACCCGGTGGCCCCACAGGTCGACCTCGCTCTTGAGGGTCTCGCCCAGCTTGCGCGCGACGTTGACCGAGGCGCAGTTGGCCGGGTCGATGAGGCTGATCAGCTCGTCGGTGGGAAGGTGCTCGAAGCCCCAGTCGCGCGCCGCCGCGGCGCCCTCGGTGGCGTATCCCCGTCCCCACCACCGCTTGCCGAGCGTGTAGCCGACCTCGAGCCCTGGCCAGCCGGCGGGGTTGATGAGGCCGATACGACCCACCAGCTCGCCGCTCTCCCGCTCGTCGACCGCCCACACCCCGTATCCACGCATGAACCAGTGCCCGATCCAGCCCGCCACCGCCCGCCAGACCTCCTCGAGGGTCGGGACCCGGCGGTCGCCGATGAACCGCACCACGTCGGGGTCCTGCATGAGGGCGAAGAAGGGCTCCACGTCCGCCTCACGCCAGGGTCGCAGCGTCAACCGCTCCGTCTCGAGCGTCGGAATCTCGATCTCCATGCGCCGATGATGCCGCAGGCGCCGGCACTGCCGTCGCCATTGGTGGCCCGCAGGCTGTTCGTACTAGAACATCCGTTCTATACTGGACCGTCCGATGGGCACGCCGGACGACCGCCTTCCCGTTCCTGATGCTGCCGAGTACTGCGAGCTGCACGCCCACTCCAACTTCAGCTTCCTGGACGGCGCGAGCCACCCCGAGGAGCTGATCGGGCGCGCGGCACAGATCGGCATGGCCGCCGTGGCCGTCACCGACCATGCCGGCCTGTACGCGGCGGTCCGCCTCTGGAAGGCGGCCCAGCAGACGCGGACCGATGCCGCTCACGACGCCGGCCTCTCCCCGGTGACTGCCATCGTGGGCCTGGAAGTGGCCGTTCCCCGCGACCCGGGTGAGCTCCGCCTCGCCCGTCGCGGCCGCAAGCTCAACGAACCGCTCCGCGGCGAGCGGGCCAGCCGCGGCTGGCCCGGCGAGCACCATGCCGGCCCGATCCCCGGCGACCACCTCGTCCTGCTGGCGCGGGACGCGACCGGCTACTCGGCGCTCGCCCAGCTCGCGTCGCGCGGGCACCTGGCCGGCGAGAAGCAGTTTCCCGTCTTCGAGCGCGGCCTGGTCGAGGAGGCGCTCGACGCGGCGCGCGGCCACCTCATCGGCCTGTCCGGCTGCCGCAACGGGGAGGTGCCGCGTCGCCTGCTGGCCGGCGAGGTCGCCGAGGCGCGCTCCGCGGCGGAACGCTGGGCGAGCCACTTCCCGGAGGGGGACTTCGGGGTGGAGCTCAGCCACCACCTGCAGCCGGACGACGACTGGCTCGTCGCGCAGCTGGCCGAGCTGGCGGAGCGCACCGGCCTGCCCACCGTCGTGACCAACGAGGTGCACTACGCCGACCCGGGCAGCCATCGGCTCCAGGACGTGCTGGTCTGCATCCGCCATGGCGCCACCCTGGACGAGGCGCGCGAGCTGCTCCTCCCCAACGCCGAGTACCGGCTCAAGCCGGGGGCCGAGCTCGCGGCCATCGGCCAGGGCCTCCCCGACGCGCGCAGCCGTCGCGCATGGGCGGACGGGATGGCGCGCGCAGGTGCCATCGGCCGGAACTGCCGGCTGGATCTCGATTTCGAGCGCTATCGGTTTCCGGGCTTCACGGTCCCCGAGGGCGAGACGCCGTTCTCATACCTGTACCAGCTTGCACACGACGGCTTACGGCGCCGTTATCGGCCCATTACCAAGCAGGCGGTCAACCAGCTGGCGCACGAGCTGGACATCATCGAGCGCACCAACCTGGCCGAGTTCTTCCTGATCGTCTGGGACCTGATGGAGTTCGCGCGCAGGAACGGCATCATCGGCCAGGGAAGGGGGAGCGCCGGCGACTCGATCGTGGCCTACTGCCTGGGCATCACCAAGGTCGACCCGATCGCCCACAAGCTCCTCTTCGAGCGCTTCATCAACGAGGCGCGGACGCTGCCCGACATCGACATCGACTTCGACGTCAACCGGCGCGAGGAGGTGATCCAGTACCTCTACACCCGCTACGGCGCGGATCACGCCGCCATGGTCTGCACCGTGATCACCTACCGGGCCCGCTCGGCGGTGCGCGAGGTGGCCAAGGCGCTCGGCTTCCCGCTTGAGGCGGTGGACCGCGTGGCCAAGGCGCTCGATACGCGCGACGCCACCGACGTCGCCCGCGACCTGGCCCTGGACGGCAGCTTCGGCTGGCTGTTCGACGAGATCGGCGTTCCCATGGAGGCAGCGGCGGTCCCGTCGGATCGCCAGGGTCGCGCACGGACCGATGGCGCAGCGCTCGTGAGCCGCACCTCCGACTCCTCGTGGAACTCGCGACCTCGCCCTGTGCTGGCGCCGGCGTCCCTCCCGCTGCGCCCCGACCTGGCCGATGCCGAGGCGCGCGCCCGGGACGCGGCCGACGACCACGACGGGCGGCCCTACAGCGAGAGCGGCTGGGTCCCGCCGCGACGGCCGAGCGTGCTGGACACCTCGGTGGTCTCCGTCCGGCACGAGGGCTGGCAGCAGAAGCGCTACGGTCCCGGCGGCCTGCGCGGCGTGGCCGAGGAGAGCGCCGGCGACCTGGACCTGCCCGGGCCGCGCGACAACGGCACGCCCGGCGCCTCGAGCGAGCGGCCGGCGGTGGTGCGCGTGGACCCGGAGAGCGGCATGCCGGTCGAGGAGCGCCGCCGGCCGTTGGTGCTGCCCGAGGTGCCGCTCTCACCTCCACCCGGTGCCGCCACTCCGCACGCCCCTCCCCGCAACCGCTGGCAGTGGCTCCTCGCCCTGTGCGCCGAGATCGACGGCTTCCCGCGCCACCTGGGCATCCACGTCGGCGGGATGCTGGTGACCCGCACCCC
>DASURX010000019.1:0-11018 GCA_036375355.1 Candidatus Limnocylindria bacterium | reverse complement strand
GCACCAGCCACCACGAGGTGCCGTACGACCACGGGATGACAGGTGCCTGCTCGTCGACGTAGCTATCCACCGCGGCGTAGGCCGATGCCTGCTCTGCATCGGTCTCGGCGGAAGAGGCCCGCTCGAGGAGCTGCACGAAGGCGTCATCGGCCCAGGAGCCGTAGTTGGATGCCGCACCGGGGAGCAGGAGCAGGCTGTAGAGCGCGTAGGGAGACGGGTAGTCGGCGATCCAGTTGATGGTGAAGACCTGGGGCGGGTGCGTCTCCAGGGCGGTCAGGTAGTCACCGAAATCCATGCCCTCGACCGCGATATCAACGCCCAGATCCTCCTCCCAGGCGGCGACAGCCGGTCCCACCCCCAGGCCGGCGCCGTTGACGGTGATCGTGCCCAGCCGCGAGCGATCCGCGTAGCCGGCGTCGTCCAGCAGTCGCCGCGCCTCCGCCAGGTCGTGGGGCTGGTCGTCCTCGAATCCCTCCGGCCACAGCGCCGGAGGCACCACGCTGGATGCCGGCACGCCGCCGCTGCCCTCGGACAGCTCCACCAGGCGTGGCCGGTCGAGCGCGAGCGCGAAGGCGCGGCGCGCTCGCGCGTCGTCGAACGGCGGCCGCGTCGTGTCGAAGCCGAAGAAGGAGACGTTGAGTGCCGCGGCCTGGTGCAGCGCCGGCCCCAGGTCGGGGTCGTAGGCGATCCAGGACGCGTCGAAGGAGGCGACGGGCACGAGGTCCAGCTGATCGTTGGCGAAGGCGGTCGCGCCATCGCCGTCGAGGCGCGTCAGCCATTCCACCGTCGCGATCGGCGGCGGGCCGGCCACGTAGCGCTGGTTGGCCACCAGGCGCAGCGTGTCGCCGTCCATGCCGTCAACCACGTACGGGCCGGAGCCGACGAAGTCGTCCGCCGTCTGCCAGTCGACAGAGCCATCGGCCGCGGGAGGAACCACGAAGGCCGTCGGGGTCGCCGCGATGGCCGGGAAGTAGGCGGCTGGATGCCGGAGCCGCACCACCAGCGTGCGGGAATCGGGCGCCTGGATGCCGACCTCGTCCTCGGAACCGCCGGCCAGTCGCTGGGCCGCCCCGACGATCACGTTGAGGACGTCTGGCGCGGAGCTCCCGATCGCCGGGTCCAGGATGCGCAGCCAGGAGCGTCGCACGTCCTGGGCGGTGAGCGGCGCGCCGTCGGAGAAGGTCAGGCCGGAGCGGAGGCGGAAGGTGTAGGTGCGCCCGTCGTCGGTGACGCTCCACGATTCTGCGAGCGACGGGTAGGCCTCGCCGTTCTCATCGAGGCGCGTCAGCCCCGCGTAGAGCTGGAGGAGCAGCTGGACGTCCGCGGCGTCGGCGATGCGCGCCGGATCGAGGGTCTTCATCTCGCCGCCCAGGTACCGCAGCTCCGGACCGGCCCCGTGGGCCTGGCGTGCCGGCAGCGAGGCGGTGAGCACGACTGCGAGCGCGGCGATCCCGACCATGAGGCGGGGCCACCGGCCCGCTGCGGTCAGGCGGGGCATGCGGCGGCTAGTATACGGGCCCGTGCACCCGGTCCATGAGCACAAGTTCCGGCCCCAGCCGGCCGGCAGCCTCACCCTCCGCCAGTTCGTCGAATCGCTGCGGCGCTGGACGCCCGAGATGCGCCAGATCGCCCAGATCGCGCTCACCCGCACGGAGGCAGAACGGCAGCAGTACCTGCGCGGGTTCCACGCGCGGCACCATGAGCGCGAGGGGCGTGCGCTGGACTCCTTCGTGCGCTGGGCTTACTCGGACCCCCGCCTGGACCACGTCCCGGCGCTCATGGCCGAGCTCGAGCGGACCGGTGCGGATTACGCCGGCGGGCTCGAGCACGAGGCCGACGTCCTGGTCCGCATGCGCGCCCAGGGTCGCAGTCCCGCGCAGCGCGTCCACGACTACCTGGCCCTGCTCGGCGTCGAGGGCTCCGAGCAGGTCCGGGCCGGCATCGCCCGCCTGCTGCCACCGGGCACCCGCGAGGAGGCCGTAGTCGCCACCATCCGCCTCATGCGGCGCCGATGGCTGGAGCTGTTCGGCGACGATCCGTTCTTCGCCGAGGAGTGACGCCCGGCACGCGCCCTGCATGATCTCAGGAGGTGACATTCGCCAGGAGGTGAACCGATGCCTGAGATGAGCACCAAGCAGCGTGAGCGCCTGGACCGCGACGAGTTCGCGTACGTCGACTCCAAGGGCGGCGAGCACCTGCCGATCAACGACGAGACGCACGTTCGCAACGCGATCTCGCGCTTCGGCCAGACCGATTTCGAGGATGCGGGTGCCAAGAAGGACGCCGCTCAGAAGATCCTCAGGGCGGCGCGACGGCACGACATCGAGGTCTCCGACGACGCCGACGTGATGCGCGCCGCACACTAGGCGCCCCACCTAGCACCCTGGCGGGCGTGGTCGGTGACCGTGCCCGCCTTCGTATACTCGCTCGGCACCGCTTCCGCCCCACGCACCGGAGAGCCCGTCGATAGGCCGCACGTCACTGGTCCGCGCCCTGCCTCTGCTCGCGCTGCTCGCGGCGTGGCTCGCCGCACCGAGCCTGGCCGCCGCCCACGCCGAGCTGATCACCTCCGATCCCGCGGCCAACAGCAGCCTGCCGGCCGCGCCGGACGTGCTGACCATGACCTTCACCGAGCCGGTCGACCCGGCCACGGCTCACGTCAGCCTGCTCGACGCGCGCGGGACCGAGATCGCCGGGGTCGGGACGGTCGGCGTGGACGCGGCCGGCACCACGGTCAGCGCCTCGCTGCCGGACCTCGGTCCCGGCACCTACACGGTGAGCTACCAGGTCATCTCGGCCGCCGACGGCCACATCACCAGCGGGATCTTCGCCTTCCTGGTCGATCCGACCGGGACCCAGCCCGCCCCGGGCGTCACCGGTCACAGCGCGTCGCTGGCCGACGGCCCGCCGGTCATCGCGGCCCGCTGGCTGGCGCTGGCCGGGGCGCTGGCCGCGGCCGGCATCCTCCTCTTCTGGCTCTTCTCGGCGCGGCCCGCGCTGTCCGGCGCTGGCGACGCATCGGTGCCATGGGGTGCGCTGGCACTGTCGGCCGGGATGGGCCTTCTCGGCCTGGTCCTGTACCTGATGCTCAGCGCCGCGCCGATCCTGGCCCGCGGCGGGGCTCCTCCCTCGGCCATCCCGCTCGACCCTGCCGCGCCCTTCGGCTGGACGCCGTTCGCGATCGCCATGCGCGTCGCGATGGTGGGGCTGGCGGCCGCGACCGTCCTGGCCGCCGTTCGCTGGCTGAGGTTCGCGCGCGACGCGGGCCGCACCTGGCTCATGCTCACGCTGGGTGCCACGCTGCTCGCGCTGGCGGGCATGAGCCTGGCCGGCCACGCGGCGGCCGACGGGCCGCTCTTCGCCGGCTTTGACCTGCTTCACCTCGTCGGCGTGGCCGCCTGGATCGGGACGCTGCCGGGGCTCTTCCTGCTGGCCCGGCGGGATCGCGCGGCGGTGCCCGCGGCGCTCCGGCGCCACTCGCGGCTGGCCCTCGTGGCCGCGCCGGTGGTCGTGCTCAGCGGGCTCGCCAACTCGCCGGTGGTGCTCGGCGCCAGCAGCCGCGAGCTGGTCGCGTCCGGCTACGGCAACCTGCTCCTCGCGAAGGCGATCCTGTTCAGTGTCGCGGTGGCGATCGGGGCGGCCAACTTCTTCTTCGTCCGGCGCGGGACGTTCGCGCGCTCGCTGCCGGTCATCGCCGGGGAGCTTGGCATCGGTGCCCTGGCAGTCCTGGCCGCTGCCGGCATGGTCACCGGGCAGCCGGCCGCCACGCGGGCACCGGTGATCTCCGCCTCGGCCATCGGCGCGCTGCACCTGTACGGCGTGGCCGGCGAGTCATCGGTCCACCTGGCGGTCAACCTACCCTCGCCGGGCGAGCAGCAGTACCAGATCTCGGTCGCGGACGCGACCACGGGCAGCTACCGCACCGACGTGCAGCGCGCCTTCCTGGTCTTCTCGCCACCGCCCGACAGCGGGCTCGCCTCCGAGCGAGTCCAGCTGACGAGCGCAGCTGATCCGGGCCTGTGGGGCACCACCGGCGCCTACACCCCCGTGGTCGGGAGCTGGCAGGTGGAGGTCGTGGTCCGCCGCGCGGGCGTCCGCGACGAATCGGTGGCGTTCGAGGTGCCCGTGACCGAGCCCCTGCCGCCCCGGCAGGTCCCGCCACCGGACATCGGGGTCGGCGTGCCGCTGCCGCTCCTCGCGCTGTGGGCTCCCCTGCCCGATGGCGCAGCCGCTTGGGCCATCCCGCTGGCCCTGCTGGCGGTGGCGCTGCTGCTGGGACTGCTCCATCGGCGCCGGGCCGGGAGCACGCTGGCCTACGCCCGGCTGGCAGCCGTGGCGCTCGCCCTGGTGGCCGGCGTCGCGGTTGGCTCACGCGAGGCGGTGCGCGCTGCGAATGCCGCGCCTCCGGCCGCCGCGGCAGCCACCAACCCGATCCTCGCCGACGAGGCCTCGGTGACGCGCGGCCACCACCTCTATCTCGCCAACTGCGCCACCTGCCACGGCGTGGAAGGCGCCGGCGACGGACCGATCGCCGAGACCATGATCTTGCGCCCCCGCCCGCTGGACGCGGTCCTCCCCCACCTGACCGATGGCGCGCTGGCGTACCGGATCGCGGTCGGCACGGCCGGAACGCGCATGCCGGCGTTCGCCGCTACCCTTTCCGAGAACGACCGATGGGACCTGGTCAACTACCTTCGCGCCACGTGGGGGCGCACCGAGCCCTGAACAGGAGGTCTGGCCCACAGATGCGCCGCTCCCGCCTCGTACCGCTGGCGATCGCCGCCGCGCTGCTGGCACTGCCTTCCGCAGCCGCGGCCCATGCCGAGCTCGTCTCGAGCAGCCCCGCCGACGGTTCCACGCTGACGACGCCACCCGGCGAGGTCGTCCTGACCTTCGACGACGAGCTCGATCCGGACAAGAGCAGCTTTACGCTGACCGATGCCGGGGGCGACGAGGTCGGCAGCGGCGAGGTCGACCTGGAGGTGGCCGACCGCAACATCCTCCGGGGTTCCGTCGACGTCAGCAGCGAGGGGGTCTACACCGTCACCTACGCGGCCGCAGCCGCGGATGGCCACCTGACCGAGGGAACCATCACCTTCACCTACGGCGCGAACGCCGCCCCGAACACGGCCATGCCATTGCCTGGCACAGGGCTGGCCACCCTGCTCGGCGTGGTCCTGCTGCTCGGCTCGCTCACCCTCGGCGTGCGGGAGGTGCGCCGATGAGCTCCAGGCTGCGCGCCGCGCCGGCGCTCGCTGTCGCCCTGCTGCTGGCCGCCTGCGTGCCTGCCGTCAACCTCCCCGACGACTGCGACGACGCGGCGGTGACGCGCCAGGCGACGCTGGCCGACAACAAGCTCGACCCCGCGACCATCGAGGTCTGCCGCGACCAGCACGTGACGATCGAGTACACCATCGAGCAGGACGGCGTGCTGCACATGCACGGCTACGACGACCAGGTCGACGCGACCGAGGTGCACGCCGGCGACGTGATCGAGCTCGAGTTCGACGCCACGCACCCCGGCCAGTTCCCCATCGAGGTGCACACGACCGAGGACGCGGAGGCGGACGCAGGCACCTTCATCGTGCATGAGCGCTAGGCGGCTGCTCGCCGCCTCGGCGGCGGCGCTCACGCTGCTGGCGACGCTGGCGAGCGTCGCGGCCGGCCACGCCATCGGGCAGGTCTTCACGTTGCCGGTGCCGCGGATCGTGTACTTCGCGGGCGCGGGCGTGGCGGTCGCGGCAAGCTTCGTGGTCTCGGTGATCGCCCTCAAGCCGGCGGGCCCCGTGCCGCACTACCCGACCCGCGCCATCGGCGATGCGCTCGCCCGGGCGGCGTCGCTGGCACTGGCGGTCATCGGCCTGGGCTGGTGGTTCGGGGCGATCGCCCTGGGCTTCGTGGTGGACCCCATCTCGCCACTCCCCGCGGTCCTGGTCTGGATCGGCGTCTGGGTGGGCCTGCCCATCGCCGCGGTCCTGCTCGGCAACCCGTGGCCCAGCCTGTCGCCGTTCCGCACGCTGATGGGCATGCTCGAGGCGGCCGCTCGCCGCCTGGGCGTGGAACGCCTGGACGCCGGCCTGACCTACCCGCCCGGCCTGGCCCGATGGCCCGCAGTGATCCTCCTGTTCGCCGCCCTATGGTGCGAGCTCGTGCTGCCCGGCACGTCCGAGCCGCGCAGCGTCGCGCTGCTGCTGATCGGTTACACCCTGGTCACGCTGATCGGGATGATCGCCTTCGGGCGCGTGGCCTGGCTGCGCAATGCCGAGCTGTTCGAGGTGCTGCTGGGCTGGTTCGGCCGGGTCGGACCGATCGGTCGCCGGGTGGTTGCGCCGGAGGTCTGCGAGGGCTGCGGCGAGGGCTGCGACCCGGAGCGCTGCGTCGACTGCCCCGAATGCGCCGTGGCCGCCGATCCGGGTGAGCGGCGGGCCGTGCTGCGTCCCTGGTTCGCCGGGCTGACGGAAGTGCAGCGCGCCGGCTGGTCGGATGCGGCCTTCATCGTCCTGGCACTGGCCGGGGTGAGCTACGACGGACTGAAGGAGACCGCCTTCTGGGGATCGCTGATGCGCCCCGTGTTCGAGGCGTTCGGCGATGCCTTCGGCGCGCTGAACACGGTCCTGCTGGTCCAGACCGGCGGCCTGCTGGTCGTGTGGATCACCTTCCTGGTCGCCTTCACGGCGGCTGCTTGGCTGACCCGCGCCCTGCACGACCGGGATCGACGCGTGGCGCCGCTGGGGGCCACGGCCGGAGCTTACGCGGCGACCCTGCTGCCGATCGCCGGCGGCTACCTGATCGCGCACTACCTGACCCTGGTCATCCAGGGCGCCGTCTGGCTACCGGAGCTGGTGGCCAACCCGCTTTCGGGGGCCGCCCCGAACCTGGATTTCATCCCGACCAGCGCTGTCTGGTACCTCTCGGTCGCGGCGATCGTCATCGGCCACGTGGTGGCCGTGGTGCTGGCCCATCGCCTCGCCCTGCGCGACGCGCCGCGGCGCGCGGTGCTGGCCGGGTTGCCGCTGGTGGTGCTGATGGTGTGCTACACCGTCTTCTCACTGTGGATCATCGCCGCGCCGATCACCCTGGAACCGGGCAGCACGCCCGCCGCGCTGCTCTTGCGCTGAGGTCCCGGAGCCGATGGACGTCAGCCTGGCGCTCGCCTTCGCCGCGGGACTGCTGAGCTTCGTCTCCCCGTGCGTGCTGGCCCTGGTGCCGGTCTACCTCGCCTTCCTGGGCGAATCGGCCACCGCCCCCGCGGCCGCGCCCGGATCGGCAACGGTTGGCGAAATGGCGTCACCTGGCTGGCGCACGCCCGTCGTCGGCCAGGCGCTCCTGTTCGTGGCGGGCTTCGCGCTCCTCTTCGTGGTGCTGGGCGTGTCCATCGGCCTGCTGGGCGGGCCGCTGTTCCGCGTCCCGGTCGTCCGGCAGGTGGCCGGCGTGCTGGTGATCGGGATCGGGCTGCTCACCACCGGCGCCTTCGGGCCCGTCCTGGACCGATGGCGCATCGGGCTACCGACCGATCTGCTGCCGACCGCGCGCGGACTGCGCGCGCTGGCGCTGGGGGGGCTGGTGGCCATCGGCTGGACGCCGTGCATCGGCCCGGTGCTGGGCACGATCCTGACCATGGGCGCCTCTGCGCAGGACGCCTGGGTGGCCGCGCTGCTGCTGGTGGCCTACTCCGCCGGCCTGGCGGTGCCCTTCCTGGCGGCGGCCGTGGCGCTGCCACGCATCAAGCCGCTGCTCGACGCGCTGCGCCGCCACCATCGGGCCGTCCAGGTCGTCTCCGGCGCCTTCATCATGCTCATCGGGGTCTTGATCTTCACGAACGCGTTCGCGACCATGGCAGGGCTCTTCACCTTCTTCATCTGAGTCGCGAGCCGGGGGATTCACGGAGGTGGACCGATGCATCCGGTCGCATGGCTGGCCCTCGCGATCGTCTCGGAGGTGGTCGGCACCACCGCGCTGAAGCTGTCCGACGGATTCACGCGGCTCGGCTGGAGCGGCGTGGTGGTGGTCGGCTACGGGCTCAGCTTCTACGCGATGGCGATCGCGCTGCGCTCGATTCCGCTCGGCGTGGTGTACGCCGTCTGGTCGGGAATCGGGACCGCCGCCATCGTGCTGATCGGCTTCGTGCTCTTCCGCGAGGTCCTCGACGCCGTCAAGCTGGGGGGCATCGGGCTGATCATCGTCGGCGTCATCCTGCTCAACGGATCAGCCACGGCCGCGCACTGACGGCCGCGCTAGCCCTCCGGCTCGGCCGGCGTGACGTCCTCCTCGGCCTCGCCCTCGAAGACATAGCGGAACAGCACAGCCGCGACGATCGCCCCGATCAGCGGCCCGACCCACCACACGTACCAGTTGTCGAAGGCACCGGAAGCCACGGCCGGCCCGAACCAGCGCGCCGGGTTCATGGCCGCGCCGGTCAGCGGGCCACCCATCAGCACGTCGGCGGCGACCGCCAGGCCGATGGCCATCCCGCCCAGCTTCGGCCCGCGCATGTCGATGGCGGTGCCGAAGACCGCCAGCACCAGCACCACGGTCAGCACCGCCTCGATGGCGATCCCGGCGCCCACGCCGATGCCCGCGCCGAGCGCCGGCGTGCCGATGTTGGTCGGCTGCCAGGCCGATTCCGGGAAGACCGCGCGGAGCGCGAAGCCGGCTGCCACGGCTCCGATGAGCTGCGCGACCACGTACAGCGCCGCGTGCGACCACTCGATCCGCCCGGCGAGGCGCACGGCGACGGTGACGGCCGGGTTGAAATGCCCGCCCGAGATCGCGCCGAAGGCGGAGACCAGCACCGCCAGCACCAGGCCGTGCGCCAGCGCCACGCCCACCAGGCCCGGTCCGCCGTCGCCCGCGGCGGTGGTCAGCACCACCGAGCCCGCGCCGACGAAGAAGAAGAGGAAGGTGCCCACGGCCTCGGCCACCAGCGCCGCGTTCAACCGGTTCAGCATCTCGATCCCGCCTCCGCCAATCCCTTGGCTGGCCGGCGGCCAGCACGCACGATTCTAGAGGCCGGCCGATGCGTTACGGGACCGAGAAGGTCGGTGCCTGTGCGCCGCATCGGTCGCGGTCGATGCAGACCATGAGCCAGCCGAGGCCGTGCGTTTGGCTTTCGACACGCACCGCGGCACGCCCCGCCTGCTCCTCGCAGCAGCTCGGCTCACCGTCACCCGTCGCCGGGCAGGCGTTCCGAACCTCGGTCAGTCGCGCGGCGGGGTTGCCCGCCTGGCCAACGAAATCCGGCCGTTCACGCACGTCGCTGGTTCATGGCAGGGGCGGCACTTCGTCGCCGGCCTCGTACATCAGCTGGACCCTCGAGACGATCGGGCCGTTGATCGACACGAATACGTACGAGTAGGTCGCCACGAGCGGTGGCGGCGTGAGATTCGGCAGATTCGGCAGGTCGCGAGTGCGACCGCCGCAACCAACCGCGTCATGACTCTCACCCGTGGCACTCGCCGTGATTTTCGGACGGTCGAAGGGGATGGAAAGTGCCGAAGCGCCCTAGCCGCCGGATTTGGACCTGCTCGCGCGCGATCGTCCGCGCTGGCACCTGCTCCACGGCCGTTCCGGCGGGTTGTTCAAGCGAGACGTCGTCGGCCGCCTGCCGCCAGGCTTGCGCAGCAGCCGACCTCGCCGCCTTGCACGCGGACCGAGAGTGTGTTGCTGGCGCCCCCGGAGGGAATCGAACCCCCGACGCAGGCCTTAGGACGGCCTCGCTCTATCCGCTGAGCTACGGGGGCGGCGCCGGACAAATGCTACCCCGCTCAATCGGTCCAGACCAACTCGCCGATTTGGTGCTCAAAATGCGCTTGTGCGGTCTGGGGGTCAGCGTCCGGAGCCACGATCAGCGCTGCGAACAGGCCGAAGCCCTTGTGGACAGCAAACCAGCGCAGGACTGTCTCCCCCCCACAGTCGTGAACGGCGAAGATCCCCTCCTCGCCGCCTCCCGCCAGCGGGTGCTCCTCGCTCGGCTCGCGGCTGCAGCCGTGCCACTCGGTGGCCTGGAGGGCCACCAGCTCCTGCATGTCAGCCGCGGTACCTGAGATGGGCAATCCAAACGCGAACAGGTAGCCATCGCGGGTTCGCACTTCGTCGGTGTACATGTTGCCGTGGTCGATCCGCGACTCGCCGTCCCATGCCGTCGAGGCGTAGAGCCACTTCGTCTCGAGCTCGTCGGCAGGCCAGGGGATGCTGTACGGGTAGATACTGGCCACCTCGCTCGGGGATGGGGCGACGCTCTGCACCGGGGATGGCGTGGCCGCCACAGTGCAGCCCGCGAGCCACAGCACGCCCAACGCAGCGACAACGCTCAGGACCTTCATGCAGCACTGACCTCGACGGCCCGCATCGTACACGGCAGCCACGCGACGGCGGCCTATGATCGACCGATGCCCTCACAGGTCACCCTCTACGAGCGCTCGGGCTGCCACCTCTGCGAGGAGGTGCGCGTCCTGATGGACGAGATGCTCGGTGCGGACCGATACCTGCGCGTGGACGTCGATACGAGTGACGACCTCGTGCTGCGCTACGGCTTCCGCGTCCCGGTCGTGGCGGTTGACGGTGCGGACCGGCTGGAGGCGCCGATGACGGCGGACGACCTCCGCTCGCTGCTCCGCCGGCTGGACGGCTGAGGACGGACCTATGCGGCGGCGCGGCTGGAACCTGGCCTGGCTGGCGGGCATCGTCGCCGTGGCGGTGCTGCTGGCCGTGCTGGCCGCCGTCCCCCTGCTGCGCGGCGACGCCTCGGGCACGCAGGGCAGCCTGGTGGGAAAGCCCGCGCCATCGATCGAGGCGGCCGACCTCGCTGGCCGCACCTGGACGCTGGCTGACGGCACCGGCCGGCTCACCTGGGTCAACTTCTGGGCCACCAGCTGCGAGCCGTGCCGCACGGAGATGCCGGCCATGCAGCGCCTGGCCGAAGCCTACGGCGATCGGCTCCTGATCCTGGGCGTGGACCGGGGAGAGGCCGAGGCATCGGTCCGGGACTTTGCCGGACGGTACGGGATCACGTACCCGAT
>DASURX010000018.1:0-5464 GCA_036375355.1 Candidatus Limnocylindria bacterium | reverse complement strand
CTGCTGGTGCGCCACGGGATCACCGCCTGGAACCGCGAGGGTCGTTTCCAGGGCCATCTCGATCCCCCGCTCTCGGAAGAGGGTCGCCACGAGGCGCAGCTCCTGGCACGTCGGCTGGCGGCCGCGCCCGAGCGGCCGCGCCGGCTTATCTCTTCCTCGCTCGGCCGCGCCAGGCAGACCGCGGAGATCGTCGCCACGGCGCTTGACGACCTGGACGTCGAGTCCGATCCGCGGCTGATGGAGATCGGCCAGGGCATCTGGGAGGGACGCACCCACGCGGAGCTCGAGGTGCAGGATCCGGTGCGCTACGCCGCCTGGCGGCGCCACAGCGACGAACAGCCGCCCGGCGCCGAGCCGCTCGACCACGCACTGGCCCGCGTTGCCGAGCTGCTCGACGAGGTCACCGACAGCACGATCTGGCCGATCTGCCTGGTGTCACACGGCGGGACGCTGCGCCTGCTGGCCCGCCACCTCCTGTCGCTCGGCGCGCCGCAGACCTGGACGCTCGACCTGGACAACGCATCGCTCTCGAAGCTGGCCTGGACCGATGCCGACGGCTGGCGGCTGCTGTCGTGGAACGACGCGCATCACCTGCTCGGCGGCGGACCAACGCACGTCGATGAGTCCGAGGGCCGGCCGCTCGCGCTCTGACCGGCAGCCGATCAGCTGTCGCGCGCCGCGTGACGTGGATGCAGGAAGCGCCGGATGCGGCGCCGCGCCGCGAGCCACATCAGCGGGAGCCGCAGCCGGGTCCAGGCGCGCTCGATGCGCTCGATCATCGTCTCGCCCATCGACCGACCGGAGTACGCCTGCCAGACCTTGGCGTCGGCAATCGTCTTGATCTCCGGCCGACGCTGCGGGATCTGGTCCTCGAGCCAGCCGGCGTACTCGTAGATCGTCTCCGACGCCTGCTGCCCCACGCCGGCACGACTGGCCGCCAGCGTGAGCCGATGCCACTGCCGGTCTCCCGGGGCCATGAAGCGCCAGCGCCGGCGCGTGCGCAGGAGCTGCCAGCCGAGAACGCCGAGCCCGAGCAGCACGATCAGCAGAATCACCATCCCGTTGCCCTCGCGCTGGGCCGATGCCGGCGGTTCCTTGGTGCCCGGGTCGACGGCCCCGGGCGCAGCGTGGAACGAGGGCAGTGCCGAGATGACGCCCGGCTCCGACTCGATCAGGCCCTGGTTGCCGCCTCGCGACGGCCCCTCGGCGCCCGGATTCTCGTTGACCGTGCTGGGCGTGCCACGCTCGCGCAGCGGCGGGCTGATCGAATGCGTGGCCTCGAAGATCTGCCAGCCGTAGCCGGGGAAGTAGACCTCCGCCCAGGCATGCGCGTTCTTCTCGCGGTACTGGTAGATGCCCTGAGCGAGGCGTTGCCCCGGCGCGAAGCCGACCGCCACGCGCGACGGCAGCCCGACGCTGCGGGCCATCACCGCCATGGCCGAGGCGAAGTACTCGCAGTAGCCGCGCCGACCGTCCGGATCGAACAGGAACTGGTCGACCAGGTCGCGGTTAGGATCAGGCGCGTCGACGCTGGTCTCGTAGTGGAAATCGGGGCTCGTGCGCAGGTAGTCGGCCAATGCATCGGCCATGTGGTAGGGATCCTTCTGGCCGGACACGATCTGCTGCGCCAGGGCACGCGTCCGTTCGGTGACGCCGTCGGTGCCGAGATAGAACTCCTTGATCGAGTCGGGATAGTCGGTGCCGGCTGCGGCGAGCTCGGCCTCCGTCGCGTTGGAGATGGCGGCCGTCACCTGGTAGCCGTCGCCCTCGGCGATGGCATTCGTCGCCTCGAGCCCGCCGAGAAACGGCTCGCCGCCCGACTGGTAGACGTTCACCGGCACGAGCGCCGCGGTCGGGAAGCCCGGGGTGAAGATGTTGCGGCCGATCTGGCCCTGGACCTGGATGCTGATCGTCTCGATCTCGAAGGCTTCGCCGGCCGTCGGCCGCTCGGGCGTCGCACTGGGGAAGATGGGGTCCCCGGCGGCCACCGGCCGGCTGGTGCCCTGGGTGCGGTCCCAGCCGTGGCCGGTGTACTGGTCGTAGGTGATCGTGCGCAGGTAGTAGCCGTGCTGCGAACCGACGGTCATCACGTCTGCGTCGTTGCTGACCCAGGTGCCCGACACGCGGAACTTCGACCCGAACGTCGTGCCGCTGAAACGCGACTCCGGATTCGTCAGGTTGCCGAACACGCCGTCCAGGTTGTCCTGCAGTCCGGACCACACACCGTCGAGGCTGCGCCAGGCGCCGGTCAATGGCGCCGCCACCGCCACCGCAGTGAGCAGCCAGGCGAGGGCGATGCTGCCGGCGATGAACGCGATCCCACTGCGCATGATCGACAGCGGTACCTCGGTGTTCTCGTTGACCCGGCGCAGCTGCCAGCCCTCCTCGCGGTGGAGCAGGGCCCCGCGCAGCCAGAGCAGGAGGGCCGCCAGGACGAACAGGACGAGGTAGCCGAGCAGCTGGGTGAACGTTCCGCTCATGTTCACGATCATGGCCGCGCCGACCACGAGAATCGCATCGAGCACGCGATGATGCCGATACAGGGTGTAGGCGGCGATGAAGCCGACCGACCACATCAGCACGGCCAGTCCGACGGCATACGGCGACAGCTCGGTGGGATACGCGTTGTTCAACAGGCTGCGCACGAACCCGATGCTGTCGCCATTGAGTGCCATGAGCCGGCCGAGCTGGTCGAGCTTGGTGAAGTACTCCCCACCCACGGTCCACAGCACGATCGCGGCGCCGACGAGCGCTCCGATCGGCAGCGTGATCACCACGCTCAGCGGCAGCAGGGCCAGCAACGCGCCCAGGAACGCCGCGTAGAAGGCCACCGGCATGAGGAACTCGAGCTGCTCGAGCCAGCCGGCGGCCTGGACCGACCAGGTCAGCGCCAGCAGCATGACCAGCAGGAGCGCGAGGCTGAGCCAGCCCTCGCGCGGACGGACGACGCGTCGCAGCCATTCAGGCACGGGTGCGCCCCCTTCCGCCGAGTGCTTCGGTCAGGTCGTCGCCGGACCGCACCAGGTGATGCTCGATGTCGTACTCCGCCAGCGCGTGGCGCACCGCAGCAAGCTCGGCGCGGCTCTGCTCGTCGTCGTCACGGTTCACGAAGGAGGCGCGGTCGAGCAGCACGACCACCACGCCGACGCCACGCCGCCGCAGGCCGGCCAGCGCCCGCACCCAGTCGCGCTCCGTCGAGCCGGTCACGATGCACAGGGTCATCCCCCGCCGCAGCTGCGGCAGCACGCCCAGGATCACCTCGGCGAGCGGCTGCGAACCGTCGGGCTGCACGTTTGCCAGCAGGTGCAGGATCTTCTGCTCGACGCGCGTGCCGCGGTCGGGCTGGAGGAGGTGCAGCCGGCGGGCGGAGGCAGTCAGGCCCACGGCCCGGTTGTCGCCCAGCGTCTGGAGCGCGATCGAGGCCGCCGCGGTCACCGCGGTCTCGACCGAGGCGTCGTCACCGATGCCGGCGTGGCTCGCCCGATCCAGGTCGAGCACCACCCACAGGTCGGCTGCCTGCTCGAGGTCGAACTCCTTCACCTGCAGCTCGCTGTGCCGCACGCTCGACAGCCAGTGGATGCGGTTGATCGCGTCGCCCTGCACGTACGGCCGGATGCCGCTGACCAGTGCCGACGCGGTCTCGAAGCGGCGCCTCGCGGGCCGGCTGCCGTCGACCGGCGACGGCGGCAGGCGCCAGTGCGGCAGCGCCACGGTCTTCGGGAAGACGACCACACCGGTCGGCTGGCCGACGACCATCTCCGAAGTGAACAGGCCGAACGGGTCGCCGGTGCGCACCCGCAGCGGTCCGAGGCGGTAGCTGCCGCGACGCAGCAGCGTCACCTTGGCCAGCCACTGGCGGCTCGAACGGCCGTGGACGCCGATCACGCGGCCGGGCAGCGTCGCGGGCAGCGTCGACTCGTTCCACAGCTCGATCCATGGCTTGGCCCAGCCACTCCCATTGTCGATCCGATACGCCGCCTGGAGCACCTCGCCAACGTGCGCGCGCGGGTTCAGCACGTGGTACCCGGCCCGCACGCCGCGCAGGCCGCTGCGCGCGAACAGCCAGGAGCCGAGCACCAGCGCCGCGAGCAGGTAGGTCAGGAAGAAGAGGAAGCTCAGCCCGGTGCTGAACGCGGCAACGACCAGCGCCGTGCCGATGAAGATGAAGCGCAGCTGGCGCGCGAGGCCGCCCATGCTCGAGGATGCTCCGCTAGCTGGCTGCGCCCACGTCCATCGCCTGGCCGATCGGCACCTGCGCCAGGATCTCCCGCACGATGGCGTCGGGATCGATCTCGCGCAGCGAGGCCTGGCTCTTGACGATGAGCCGGTGTGCCAGGACCGCCACGCCCAGTGCCTTCACGTCATCGGGGATCACGTAGTCCCGTCCGTCGAGGGCGGCATACGCCTGTGCCGCGTGGTACAGGTTGATCGAGCCGCGCGGCGACGCGCCGAGGTAGACGTCGGGATGCTCGCGGGTCGCGGTCGACAGCCGGACGATGTACTCGGCCACCGACTGGTCGACGTACACCTCCTTGACCGCCGACTGCATCTGGCGCAGCTCGTCGACGCCGAGGACCTGGCTGATCTCCTCGAGCGGATGGACGCGCTTCTGCTCGTCCAGGATGACGAGCTCCTCCATCGCCTTCGGATAGCCGAGCCGCAGGCGCAGCATGAAGCGGTCGAGCTGGGCCTCGGGCAGGGCGAAGGTGCCCTCGTATTCGATCGGGTTCTGGGTGGCGATCACCAGGAACGGCGACGGCATCTGGTAGGTCACGCCATCGATCGTCGCCTGGCGCTCCTCCATGCACTCGAGGAGGGCGCTCTGCGTCTTCGGCGTCGCGCGGTTGATCTCGTCGGCGAGGACCACCTGGGCCATGATCGGCCCCGGGCGAAACTCGAACTCCTGCGTCTTCTGGTTGAAGATCGAGAGGCCGGTGACATCGGACGGCAACAAGTCCGGCGTGAACTGGATGCGGCGGAAGCTGCAGCCGATGCTCTTGGCCAGCGCCTTGGCGAGCATCGTCTTGCCGACGCCCGGGACGTCTTCGATGAGGATGTGGCCTTCGCAGAGGAGCGAGACCAGGGCCATCCGCACCTCGACGTGCTTCCCGACGATGACCCGCTCGACGTTCGCGGCGACGCGCTCGGCCGGCTCCTGGACGTTCTTCACCATGCATGGTCCTTCGTGCTGGGGCGGTCGAGGGGCTCGGTCCCCTCGTGCGAAACAATACCCCAGCACGTTACGCAGCGGTTCATTCGGCCTCGAGCCGGAGCCACTCGGCCATCACTCGTCCGCCGATCGGCGCGGCCAGCCCGGCCCCGCTGCCGCCGCCCTCGACGAGCACCGCGACCGCGATCTGCGGAGTCTCGTTCTCGCCACCCGGCGCGAAGCCGATGAACCAGGAGTGGGGTGCCTGCCCCTCGCCGCGCTGGGCGGTGCCGGTCTTGCCGGCGGTGTGCACGC
>DASURX010000017.1:0-4443 GCA_036375355.1 Candidatus Limnocylindria bacterium | reverse complement strand
CGTCGGCGGCGACAAGATGGACGAGGCGATCATTGCCTACATCCGCCGTAACCATAACCTGCTGGTCGGCGAAAGCTCGGCCGAGCGCATCAAGAAGACGATCGCCTCGGCTTGTGCCCCGGACGACGGCGAAGGCCGGACGATGGAGATCAAGGGCCGCGACCTGATGAACGGCGTCCCCAAGGAGCTGGTCATCACCGAGCGGCAGATCGCCGAAAGCCTGCAGGAGCCGGTCAGCGCCATCGTCGAGGCCGTCAAGGTGGCGCTCGAGAACACCGCACCCGAGCTCGCCGCCGATATCGTCGACAAGGGCATCGTGCTCACCGGCGGCGGTGCCATGCTCACCAACATGGACACCGTGCTGCGCCAGTCCACCGGCCTGCCGGTCTCGGTGGCCGAGGATCCGTTGCTCTGCGTCGCTCTCGGCACGGGGCACGCAGTGGAGAACATCGACCGTCTGCGCGGCGTCTTGTCGTCCATGTACTGAGACCCGCGCGCCGCGGCCCGCTTGGAGTAGAATGGGTCGGACATGGCGATTCGCGACGACTTCGAGGTAGCGACCCAGCAACTGCGCACGGTCCTGCAGCGCTCCGCGCTCGTGCTGCTGGTGCTTGCCGCCTTCGTCGCCATGCTGATCGGCAAGGCCGATTCGGTGCTGGTCGAGAAGGCGCGCGTGCTGGCGCTCGATCTCGCCAGTCCGGCGCTCGAGGCGATCGCCCGGCCGGTCGCCGCCGCCAACCGCGCCATCGCCGACCTCAAGGAGTTCACCTCCCTGCGCGAGGAGAATGCACGCCTGCGCGAGGAGAACAGCCGCCTGCTGGCCTGGCAGACCGCCGCGCGCCGGCTGGAGAACGAGAATGCACGGCTGCGCGAGCTGGCCCATTTCCGCGAGGGGCCGGAGGCGGCCTACATCACGGCGCGGGTGGTGGGCGACAGCGTCAGCGCCTACGTGCGCGGCGCGCTCCTGAATGTCGGCCGCAAGGCCGGCGTCCGGCCGGGACAGGCCGTCCTGACGGGCGTGGGCCTGGCCGGGCGCATTGCCGAGGTCGGCGAGAACAGCGCCCGCGTGCTGTTCGTGACCGACGTCAATTCACGGCTGCCCGTGCAGGTCGAGCGCACGCGCGAGGGCGCGATCCTGGTCGGCAACAATTCGGCGCTGCTGCGGCTCACCCTCCTGCAAGGCATGGCCGGGGTCCAGCCGGGTGACCGCATCGTCACCTCGGGCAGCGGCGGCAGCTTCCCGATCGGCATTCCCGTCGGCGAGGTGGTGCGCGGCGGCAAGGAGGGAAGCATCCGTGTGCGGCCGTTCGCCGATTTCTCGCGGCTGGAGTTCGTGCGCGTCGTGGACTACGGCATCACCGGCTTGGTCGACACGGGCGCGACAGCGTCCGACGGACACTGAGATGCGGGCCGACGGCGTCCTCGCCAGGCTCGATCGGGCAGGGCGGCTCGCCCTGCCCGGCACCGTGCTGCTCTTCTTCGTGATCCTGACGCTGGCACCGCTGCGCGTCCCCTATCTCTCCGACACCCTGCCGCTCCTGCCGGCGCTGGTGGTGTTCCAGTTCAGCCTCGCCACGCCCGAACGCCTGCCAGGTCCGTTGCTGCTGGCGATGGGCGTGCTGCTCGATCTCCTGCTCGGCGGGCCGGGCGCGCCGGTCGGGGTGAGTGCGCTCGGCTTCGTGCTGATCCGCGCCGCCGTGGTCGCCAACCGGCGCTATCTGGTCGGCGTGCCGTTCCTGTTCCAGTGGGTCGGGTTCTGCATCCTGTGCTGGCTCTTCATGGTGCTGGTGTGGGGCTTCACCGCCCTCTGGACCTGGACGTCGATCGACCCGGTGCCGGCCATGGCGCAGTATGCCGTGGTGATCGTGATCTATCCGCTGCTCGGCCCGCTGATCGCCCGCGTGCGGCCGCGCGATCCGTTGAATGTGCCCGAGCTGTCGCGCGGCACCGCCGAGCCGGGGGAGACGGCGACGTGATCCGGTTCCGCAAGAGCGATGGCGAGCGCGCGGGCCTCTTCACGCGCCGCGCCCTGCTGCTGGGAGGCGCGCAGCTCACCCTCATGTCGGCGCTGGCGGGCCGCCTCTACCAGCTCCAGATCCTCGAGCGCGAACGCTTCTCGACGCTCGCCGAGGAGAACCGGGTCAACGTCCGGCTGCTCGCCCCGACCCGCGGCCTCATCTTCGATCGGACCGGCGAGCCGCTGGCGATCAATCGCAACAACTTCCGCGCCATGCTGGCGTCCGACCGTGATCGCGGCCGCACGGCCGAGGTCGTGATCGCCCGGCTCGATCAGATCCTGAACATCGGCGAGGCCGAGCGCACGCGCCTGCTGCGCGAGCTTCGGCGCAGCCGCAACTTCCAGCCCGTGGTGGTGCGGGAGAACCTCGACTGGGAAGAGGTGTCGCGCATCGAGTTCAATGCGCCGGACCTGCCCGGCGTGTTCATCGATATCGGCCAGACGCGCGACTATCCGCAAGGTGTGCTCACGAGCCACATCATCGGCTACACGGGCCGGGTGTCGGAGGAGGATCTCGCCGGCCGCGACGATCCCCTGCTGCAGCTTCCCACCATACGCTTCGGCAAGAAGGGAGTGGAGCGGGCGCTCGAGGACGACCTGCGCGGCCATGCCGGTACCGTGCAGGTCGAGGTCAACGCCGTCGGTCGCATCGTGCGCGAGCTCGACCGCACCGAAGGCCAGCCCGGCGACAATGTGCTGCTGACCCTCGACGTCGAGCTGCAGCGCTTTGCGGCCGACCGCCTGCGCGCCCAGCAGGCGAACGCCGAGCACAAGAGCGGCTCCCTGGTCGTGATGGATATCGTCACCGGCGACGTCCTGGCCATGGTTTCCGAGCCGGGCTTCGACCCCAACGTCTTCGCCCGCGGCATCACCCAGGCCGAATGGCGCGGCCTCCTGGAGGATCCGGCCCATCCGCTGAACAACAAGGCGATCGCCGGCGTCTATCCGCCCGGCTCGACCTATAAGGTCGCGGTCGCGCTCGCCGCGCTCGAGTCGGGGGCGATCGACGCCGGCACCATCCTCAACTGCCCGGGCTTCATCGAGCTCGGCAACATCAAGTTCCATTGCTGGTGGAAGGGCGGTCACGGCGGCCTCAACGTGGTCGGCGGGATCTCCAACTCGTGCGACTGCTTCTTCTATCAGGCGGCCCAGCGCACCGGCGTCGACAAGATCGACGAGATGGCGACCAGGCTCGGCTTCGGCCACGAGAGCACCCTCGGCCTGCCGGGCGAAGCGGCCGGCAACCAGCCGTCCCGCGCCTGGAAGCTCGACAAGTACAACGTGCCCTGGCAGCAGGGCGACACCTTCAATCTCGGCATCGGCCAGGGCTACATGACGGCGACGCCGCTGCAGCTTGCCATCATGACGTCGCGCATCGCCAATGGCGGCTACGACGTGCAACCGAACCTCCTGCTCGCCAAGGCGGCGCCCCGGCAGGAGCTTGCGCCGCCCATGCCGCAGCTCAAGGTGTCGGCATCGTCGCTGCGCATCGATCCCCGGCACCTTGCGCTGGTGCACGAGGGCATGAACCAGGTGGTGAACTCGCCCACCGGCACGGCGGCCCAGCTCCGCCTCGACGCCGACAAGAAGCCGATCGATCCTGCCTTCCACTTCGCCGGCAAGACCGGCACCGCGCAGGTCAAGCGCATCACCGAGCACGAGCGCGCCATGGGCATCACGCAGGAGCAGCTTCCCTGGCGCCTGCGCCACCACGCGCTGTTCGTCTGCTTCGGTCCGGTCGACAATCCGCGCTATGCCTGCGCCGTCGTCGTCGAGCACGGCATGGCGGGCGGTGCGACCGCCGGCCCGATCGGCCGCGACGTCCTGCTCGAGGTCATGAAGCGCGATCCCTCGCGCCGGCTCGACCGCTTCCGCAAGACGGCCTCGCTATGACCTCGCTCTCACTCGGTGCACCCGAGCCCATCGGCTTCGGCGAGAAGCTCTGGCGCATCAATTGGGGCCTGGTCCTGGTCCTTACGCTGATCGCCGGCATCGGCGTGGTGGCGCTCTACTCGGCGGCCGGCGGGCATTTCGAGCCATGGGCGGAAAAGCACGCCATCCGCTACGGCGTCGCCCTGGTGCTGATGCTGGTCGTGGCGCTGGTGCATCCGAAGGTCTGGCTGTCGCTCGCCTGGCCGCTTTACATCGCGTCGCTGCTGCTCCTGGTGGCGGTCGACGTCGCCGGCAAGATCGGCATGGGCGCGCAGCGCTGGCTGGTCATCGGGCCGCTGCAGGTGCAGCCGTCGGAGATCACCAAGGTCGCGGTGATCCTGGTTCTCGCGCGCTACTATCACGGGCTGAGCCGCGAGCAGGCCGGCCGCCTGCTCTACACCCTGGCGCCGGTCGTCGTGATCCTGGTGCCGGTCGGCCTGGTGATGGTGCAGCCCGATCTCGGCACGGCCATGATGGTGATGCTGGGGGGCGCG
>DASURX010000016.1:0-6451 GCA_036375355.1 Candidatus Limnocylindria bacterium | reverse complement strand
GGCGATCTCCACGTCGTCCAGCGCGCCGAGCGGCGCGAGCACGCCCGCTGCGTCCAGTGCCAGCTGGGTGACGCCCAGCGGACGCACGCCATCGACCAGCAGCTGCGCGGCCTGCCCGGCCGTGGGAGCGGCCGCGATCGTTCGCCCCGATCCGATCAGCAGGTCCGCGCCGGCCACCGGGCCTTCCGCCTCGATCGCCCGGCTGAGCAGGTGGCGGACGCCTGCGTGCATGATCGCCAGCTCGTCGTCGGTCTGGGGGATGGTCCCGGGGCGCGCGTGCAGGTTCTGCAGCGCGTCGGCCACCGCCAGCTCGTCGATCGCCATCGGCAGCAGCCGCGACAGCCGGCCGGAGCCGCCCGGTCCGACCAACGCCGCCGCCGCCAGCCCGCCGCCGGCATACACGCGGCTCTCCGCCTCGCCGGTTTCGTCGGCAGTGACCCAGGTCAGGTAGCGTGCGCCGAGGTCCACCCCCACCACCCGACGCAGGGTTGCACGCGCCAGCTGCGAGATTGCCCTACGGAAGGCGATCGGGCTGTGCTGCCGCGTCCCGCCAGGCTCGACCACGCGCTGCAGCAGCCCTTCCAGGGCGTGGCGCAGCGGCACCGTGCTCTCCTGGGAGGCCGATGGGCGCGGGTTGGCGACGCGCATCAGCTCGCCATCGGGAAAGAGCTCCTCGATCTCGGGCGCGAGGCTGGCCGATCCGGCCCACACCACCGGCGCCCGCGAGCTGCCCCGCGCCGCCGCCACCAGGCCGGCCAACTCCAGCGCCTGCTCGGATCGGCTGCCCTCGAAGCCGCCGCTGATCAGCCAGGCGTCCACGTCCGCCTCCTGCAGGGCGCCGAGGCGATCGGCCAGCGACCGGCCGTCGTCGGTCGTGGCCTCCTCGACCACGAGCCAGCCTGCGGATTCGGCCGCACGTCGCGCGGCAGCCCCGGACAGCTCGGCGGAGACCGCCGCCAGGGCCAGCCGTCCGGCGCGACGCGGGGTGTGGCACGCAAGGCGCGGAGCCGCCGCCAGCAGGTCGTCCAGACGCTCAACCACACGCTGGTCGGCGCTGCCGGCAAGCCGGGCGGCAAGCGTATGCCGCAGCTCAGCCTCGCTCCAGGCGCTCGGCTGCGCGGCGTGGCCGACGATGCGCCATCGGCCCCGCGCCCGACCAACCACCGACGCCTTGGTCCATGCCGAGCCGAAGTCCATCAGCAGCGAGACCTCGGCGCCCGGCCCCGGCGCTCGGACCGTCATCGGACCAGCCCCAGCCAGTCGCCCAGCAGGAAGCCGACCCGGTCGACGAGCAGCGCCAGGCGGCTGACCACCAGGAAGCCGAGCCAGCCGCCGACGCCCGCCAGCAGGACCCAGCGACCGCCACGCGCGACCGTGCCGACCATGCGCCCGCGCGGCACGCCGTGCAGGAAGCCGAACAGGACGACGGCGGTGATGACGAGGCCGATGGCGCCGTTCACGACGCCGGTCGCCCCCGCATCGGGCTGCAGCAGGCTGGCGGCGAGCTGCGGCAGGATCGTGCCCGCCACCGCGCCGCCGAGCGCGAACGCGGCCGTGCTCCCCACCAGCACCGCCACCGGCACCGCCACGACGGGTCGCGGCAACCAGTGCGCCGCAGCCATCGCGGCCACCAGCGCCAGGGCGGGCCACAGCAGCAGGTTGCCGGCCGGATCGGTCGCCAGCGGGACGAGCAGCCGCGGGATGAGCACCTCGCGCACGGCGAGCAGCACCAGGTACCCGGTGGCCAGGCCGGCGAGCAGGTGCTGCGCCAGGCCGAACAGGCGCCGCTCGCCTACGAGGTAGGCCCACACCCCGATCGTCACAAGGGCGGCCACCCAGGTCGCGACGCTGCCCGCGATGCCCTCGCCGAAGAAGGCGTTCATGGCTCGGCCTCGTCGCTCTCGGCGGCGTCAGGGCTCGACGCCGCCGAACCCGCCGGCCCGATGCTCCCCGCCAGGGCCACCGCGATCGCGGCCAGCGCGACCACCGCTCCGATGAGCATCGCCACGCTGCTCGGGACGTCGGAGGCCCGCAGGGCGTCGCCCGATCTCGTCACTTCGACGAATGCCGCATCGTCGCGGGCAGTGGCCAGCACCGCTGTCAGCTGGCCGGAGCGCAGGTATGGCGCGATCTCCGGCTGCGCGAAGGTTGGCACGATCGCGACCATCGGCAGCTGCGGCAGGCGCGTCCCCACCTGCTCCACCCAGCTCCGCGGGCCGATGTCCGAGCCGCCCACCAGCAGGGCCATGTCGAATGCGCCGATGCCGCTGCCGCCCGAACGGATCGCGCTGGCAATCTCGCCGCCGGCGCCGGCGCCGGCGGGCAGGATGTCGCTCACGGAACGGACGAGCGCGGCTTCGGCGCCGGCCACGAACCCCAGGTCCAGCAGTGCCGCCGAGTCGCCGCGTCGCTCCAGCTCAGCCGCTGCGATGGCGCGGCCCTCCGGCGAGTAGCTGACGAAGGCCAGGCGTGCGCCGCGCAGCAGCAGGTCGTCGATCGCGGCGCGGACCGCGCCGCGAATCTCAGGGTAGGTGCCCAGGTCGGCGTCCATGGCGACCAGGACCAGTGCGTCGGGCGGCAGCGCGTCGAACGCCTCGTCCACCTGAGTCGCAGCGGAGCGGTCCGGGTTGGCGGTCGACAGGCCGTCCGCGTTCTCGGCCGGCCAGATCCAGGTTGCCGCCGCGATGCCCAGCACCAGGGCCAGCGGCGCGAGGCGCGGCAGCGCGCCGCGGCTCCCACGAACGCGGTCAATCATCGTGACCGTCCACGGACAGCACGATCCGGCCAGCATGCACGGCGGTGACGATGCCCACGCCGATCAGCAGGCCGCGAAAGACGCCGCCGATCGGGACGGCCAGCGCCCAGCCGGAGACGGCTGCCAGCCGTTCGCCGAGCAGCCCGCCCACCGGCAGCAGCAGCACGATCACCACGGCGGCGGCCACCAGCATCACCGCCGTCTGGCGGCCGCGCAGGGTCACCCCGCGACGCATGGCGCCGAGCAGGAAGAAGAAGAGCAGCGAGAATAGCGCGGCGATGAGCGGCGCCAGCAGGGCCGCGACCAGCCAGCGAACTGCGGGGTCGGTCGCGCCGCCCGACCCGGGATAGAACCCTGCCAACAGGATCGCCGCGAAGCCGGCGAGCAGGACCAGCGAACCGAGCGGGTCGCCACGCCGCTCCACGAGATCGGTCCAGTGACGCAGGACCAGCGCCACGCCGCCGGCCAGCGCCGCAGCCGCGGCCAGCAGAACGACCAGCTCGAGCAGCGCGTCGGAGACGGCCGCCAGCAGTGGATTGATGAGCGCGAAATCGAGCAGCAGGAGCAGCCCGACCAGGACGACCGTAAAGGCCGGCAGCGAGCGGCGCACGTTCAGCGGCCGGCGATGACGGTGGCCAGGTCCACGCCGGAGGCGAGCGCTGCCAGCGAGCCGAGGACGAGCACGCCCAGCGCCCCGAGCAGCAGCCGGTTCGCGGCGAGCGCTCCGGTGCGCGCCCCGACCGAGGCACCGAGGTCGGCCGGCGCCTGGAAGAGCTCGGGGCCGATCAGCGCGCCGGACCCGAGCAGCAGGACGCTGCTGGCCTGCGACGGCGCCGCGGTGCCGTAGGTCGTCGAGTCGGCATCGCCGGGCTTCCCGGACAGCATGAGCAGCGCCTCCTCGCCCAGGCCACCGAGCACGAACGACGCCTCAGGCCGCTCGGACGCGGAGAGCGCGGCAGCGGCGGCCGCGGGACGGCCCTCGCCCAGGTACGCGGCCTGGGATCGCTCTCCACGCTCCTCGGTCTCGGTGCGGCGATGCGCCTCGGCGAGGGTGGATTCGGCCAGGTGCACGGCCACCGGATCGTTGGCGGTGACCCGCAGCGGCACGCCGCTGCGCGCGGCCGCGCGGGCGACGTGGCCGAGCAGGGGCAGCGCCGCGAGCGTCTGGATGCGGTCGGCGGCAGCCGCGTTGCGCGCCACGCCGGCCGCGCCGAGCGAGAAGACCGCCACCGAGCCCGCCTCCGCGGCGAGCGCCATGGCGCGCGGCACGGCTGCCAGGCGCCCGAGATCGCGCAGCGTCCAGCGAGTCGACGGGCGGGCGACCAGCGAGAGCAGGACGAGGACCACCGCGAACGCGGTGATGGTCGGAACGGGGCCGAGGCGGAGGGAGGACGCGGCGATCTGGTCGCCCACGAAGCGAACGACGGCCGCGACGATCTCCCCGGGACTGGGCATCAGCGGCGGGTCTCCGCGGGATCCTCGCCCAGGTCGTCGATGAGCCGCTCGTAGGCGGCCGGGTCGCGCACGGCGCGCTCGAGGTCAGCTACGCCGCGCCCCAGGATGGGCCTCAGGGTCGGTCCGATGAAGGTCAGCGCGTCGCCGAGCAGCGGCCGCAGCGGCCGGTGTGCGTCCAGCAGCAGGCGCACAGGTGCGCCGAGCCCTCTCCTCCTCAGCTCCTTCGCCAGCGACTCGACGGCCTCGGTGGGACTCGTGTCCGCCATCAGCCCGCGAACCCGACCGGCAGCGCGGCCCGGATGGCGGTCGCCTCCGCCGGCGATCCCGCCGCGATGACCAGCGATGCCGGCAGCGGTTGCGCCGCCGCCGCCCGCCGCTCCACGACGGCCAGCAGCTGTGCGATGGCTTCCCCCACGCCGAAGACGCCACGTTCGGCACCGAGCGGCGGCATGGCGAGGCGCCGCAGGCCCAGGCGCGTCGCCACCGAGAACGCCTCGTCCAGCGCCGCCGCCAGGCGACCGGCATCGGCCACCAGGTCGTGCCCGACCGCGATGGCGTGGATGACGTACGGCGCCGCCAGGCTGCCCCCGGCGGTGACCACCGCCGAGCCGGCCGGCATGGGTCCTTGGCGCACGGCGTCGCGCTCGACGCCATCGCCGGCGCGGCGCTTGACGGCGCGCGCCACGGCGCTGGTCATGAACAGGCTCTCGTGAGCCGGCACGACGATGGCGTCGACTTCGAGCTCAGCGATATCCCCCTGCCAGACATCGATCTCGATCGGGATTGCCACTCGCACACGCTCGCCGCTGGTGACGTCCTCGTGGCTACGCACCCAGGTGCAGGCGCGGGAGCCGGTCGCGCAGCGCCGTCGTCACCTCGTAGTTGATGGTTCGCCGCTCGCTCGCGACCTCGTCGGCGGTGATCCGCTCGCCCAGCTGCTCGCCGATCAGGACGAATTCGTCGTCGTAGGTTACATCATCGATCTGGCCGACATCGACGGTCAGGCCGTCCATGCTGATGGCTCCCACGATCGGGGCGCGCCGCCCGTGGACCAGCACGCTGCCGTTGTTGGCGTGGACCCGCGGCCATCCGTCTCCGTAGCCGATCCCCAGCGTCGCGATCCGCGTCGCACGCTCGACACGGAAGCGGAGCCCGTAGCCGATGGCCTCGCCGGCGGGCAGGTCGAAGAGGCGCAGCGGCAGCGCCTTGAGCGACAGGATCGGCACCAGCCCGTGCCGCTCGCTCGCCCAGGCCGGCACCATCCCGTAGAGCCCGATCCCGGGTCGGATGGCGTCGGCGAAGGGCGCGGCGCGCGCCAGCAGCGATCCGGTCGCCGAGACGTGGACGATGCCGGGGTCGATCCCGGCCGAGCGCATGGCGTCGAGCACACGGGCGAGGCGCAGGACCTGGACGTCGGTGTAGGCGTCGTCCTCGCCCGGCACGGCCATGTGGGTGTACGTGCCGATCAGCCGCAGGTGCGGGCTGCGCGCGATGGCCGATGCCATGGCCACCGCATCCGCCGGCTCCACTCCCTGGCGCCCGAGGCCGGTGTCGACCTTGAGATGGACCGCTGCGCGCCGCCCGGCATCCGCCGCGGCGCGCTCCAGGCTTGCGACGGCGCGCGCGTCGTAGGCCGTGGCCTCGAGATCGGCGGCCACCGCGGCCTTCGCCTCCGGCTCGCCCAGCGCCCAGAGCAGCAGCAGCGGCGCACCGATCCCCGCCTCGCGCAGGGCGATCGCCTCGTCCAGGGTCGCCACCGCCAGCCGCTCCACGCCGGCCTCCACCAGCGTGCGTGAGACCTCGATCGCCCCGTGGCCGTAGGCGTTGGCCTTGACCACGGCGATGACCTGCTTTCCCGGACCGGCCAGCTCGCGCAGCACCGCCAGGTTGGAGCGCAGCGCCCGGTGATCCACCTCGATCCAGGCGCGGTGCGGGCTGCGCACCTCGAGCGTCGCCGTGGCCGCCTGCCTCATGCCTGCCCGCCGCGCAGCTGCTCGGTGGCCTCGGGCAGCAGCGCCACCAGGTCGCGGGCGATCACCCCGGAATGCCCGATCCGATCCTCGGCCAGCAGCCCGGCCGCGCCGTGGATCGCCACGCCGCAGCCGGCCGCGTCCAGTGGCTCCAGGCCGGCCGCCAGCATCGCGCCGATGGCGCCGGACAGGACGTCCCCGCTCCCGGCTGTGGCCAGGGCCGGCGTCGCCACGTCCGAGCGCAACGCCGTGCCATCCGGCGTCGCAATGA
>DASURX010000015.1:0-21281 GCA_036375355.1 Candidatus Limnocylindria bacterium | reverse complement strand
GTGCACGACTCGGCCACGGCGGCGCGGGCGGGCGTGCCGTCCACCGGCCACGCGCTGCCGGCACCGAACACCTTCGGGCCGCTCACCTGGAACCTGTTCATGGCCCCCGGCTCGAGCTCGAAGGCAACCATGCTGGCCGGCATGGAGCGCGGCATCTGGGTCACGCGCTTCCACTACGTGAACATCGTGCACCCTCGCCGCGCGGTGCTGACCGGCATGACCAAGGACGGGACTTTCCTGGTCGAAAACGGACGCATCGTGCGGCCGATCCGGAACCTGCGCTTCACGCAGGCGATCCCCGAGGCCTTCAGCGCAATATCGGCGATCAGCTCCGAGACGCGCCTGGTGGGCGCGGAGTACTCGGGGATCAACGCGCGCGTCCCGGCGCTGCGCATCGACCGCTTCGCCTTCACCGGCGCGACCGCCGGGGAGAGCTCCGCCTGATGGTCGCGGCCGTCGACCTGCGCATCGGCGACATGATCCGGCTCCGGCGGGAGCATCCGTGCGGCGGCCGCGACTGGCGCGTCGACCGGCTCGGCGCCGACATCGGCCTGGTGTGCAGCACCTGCGGTCATCGGATCCTGATGGACCGCCTGGACGTGGAGCGCCGCTTCGTCGAGCACCTGGAGCGGGGCCCGGAGGTGGCAGCCGAGTGAGCCATCTCGACCTCCCGCAGGACCTGTCCGGCCAGGGTCTGTCAGGTGCGGGGGGCGTCTTCCGCAACCGCGGCTTCGTCCTGCTCTGGACCGCGCAGCTGCTGAGCCAGCTGGCCAGCAACATGGTCCTCGCCGCGCTGATGGCAACGGTGGTGGCAGCCACCGGCTCGAACACGGCCAATGCCGTCCTGATCCTGACCTTCCTGGTCCCCGCGGTAGCGTTCAGCGCCTTCGCCGGCGTGCTCGTGGAACGCAGCGACGCGCGCCTGATCATGCTGCTCTCCAACGTGGCGCGCGGCGTCGGCACCGTGCTCTTCATCTTCGTGGGCGCCAACGTGCCGGTGATCCTGACCATCAACCTGTTCATCGCCACCGTCACGGCGTTCTTCGCGCCGGCCGAGCTGACCGCCCTGCCGCGCATCGTGGAGCGTCGCCACCTCATGGCGGCCAACTCGGTCTTCGTCCTGACCGTGAACGCCACGTTCGCGGTCGGCTTCGGGTTCCTGGGGCCGCTGCTGCTGACGACGGCCGGCGCGAACGCCGTGTTCGTGGTGGTGGCGGTGATGTTCGGGCTGGCGGCGCTGGCCATCGTGCCGCTGCCCGCCGTGCGTCCCGAGCGCAGCGAGGAGCTGCACGGCGCCGACGCGGGTCGCGCCCTGCGCGCCGTCTTCGACCAGGTGAACGAGGGCCTCACCTTCGTGCGCCAGAACAAGCGCATCGCCTGGTCGCTGGCCTACCTCGGCATTGCCGCGAGCCTGATCGGGGTCATGGGCGCCATCGGTCCGGGCTTCGCCACCGACATCCTGCGGCTGCGACCCGAGGACTTCTTCTTCATCATGGGCCCGGCCGGCCTGGGCGCCGTCATCGGCATCCTGTTCCTGAACGCGTACGGCAAGGGCTTTCCCCGCCGGCTGGTGATCGACATCGGCCTGCTGGCGATGGGCGTCACGCTCCTTGGCCTGGCCCTGGTCAAGCCGTTCACCCTCTTCTTCGGTCCCGCCGCCGCCGAGATCGAGCACAACCTGCCGCAGGCCCTGGCGCCGATCGTGTCGCTCATCGCCCTGGTGGTGGTCATCGCGGTGACCGCCGGCGTGGAGTACGCATTCGTGGCGATTCCCTCGCAGACCGCGCTGCAGGAGGAGCTGCCGGTCGGCGTTCGCGGGCGGATCTTCGGCATCCTGAACACGCTGCTGAGCGTCGCGTCGTTCCTGCCGGTGCTGCTGGGGCCTGTCGCAGCGGATCTGCTGAACATCGTGTTCCCCGGGTCGGGCATCCCGGTGGTCATGGCCGTCCTGGGGCTGGTGACGCTCTTGGCCGGCGTCGCTTCGTGGCGCCACAACGCCCGCTCCGGGCTGCATCGCAACGAGCCGCAGCCGGGTCGCGGCATCGCCGGCACGGATGAGGAGTAGGCTCCTCGCAGCCGGCACGCTGCTCGTCTCGGCGGCCGTCGCCTGGCTGTCGATCACCGTGCCCCTGGCGGCGCGCCTGCTCCAGGGCGTGGTGGTGGTCTCCATGCTGTACGTCGGCTACCTCGCCTATCGCGGCTGGCGGACCATGCGGGCGGACCTGCGAAGGACCGATGGCGAGGCTGCGCCGACCGAGCGCTGGGTGACGCTGGTGGTGCCCGCCTCCAACGAGGCTGCCGTGATCGAGGACGTCGTGCGCGACCTTGTCGCCCAGGACTACGCCGATGAGCGCGGCCCGTGCTTCGACGTGATCGTGGTGGACGACGGCTCCGCAGACGGCACCGGCGACCTGGCACGGGCGGCGGCGCTGCCCCTGGGGGATCGCATCAGCGTCCTGCGGCGCGAGCCGGACGCCGGTGCCGCCACCAAGGCCGCAGTCCTGGAATGGGTTGCGCCGCAGGTGCGCGGGGAGGTGCTGGGGGTGATCGACGCCGATGCCCGCGCCGATCCGGACTTCCTGCGCCGCGTCATGCATGCCTGGCGGGCCGATCCATCGGCCGCCGCCATCCAGGCGCAGCGCCGAACGATGAACCGCCACCACAGCTGGCTGCCGGCCGCACAGGACGAGGAGCTGCTGATGGACATGACCAGCCAGTGCGGCCGCTGGGTCACCGACGGAACGGCGGAGCTCCGCGGCAACGGGATGTTCCTGCGCCGCGCGGTGCTCGAGGCGATCGGTGGCTGGAGCGAGTCGGCCATCACCGAGGACCTGGAGATCTCGACCCGTCTGACCGCAGCCGGCCACCACGTGGCGCTGGCGCCGGCTGCCGAGCTGAGGGAAGAGGCGATCGAGCGCGTCGGGCCGCTGTGGCGACAGCGCATGCGCTGGGCGGAGGGGAGCATGCGCCGGCTCATGGAGCACGGGCCTTCGCTGCTGGCCGACGTCCGCCTGCCGATCGGCCGCCGGCTCGACTTCCTGCTCTTCGTCACCGAGTTCGTGGTCCCGCCGCTGTTCGTGATGGCCATCGCCGCCAGCCTGCTGAACCTGCCGACCGCCGCCGTCGGGCACTGGACCGTGGCGGTCAGCCTCTTCCTGGGCTACGGCCTGGGGACATACCTGCTCGCGCTCGGCGGCCTGGCGGCGCACGGCGAACGTGGTCTGCGGCTCGTGGGTCGCGCCGCACGCGGCTCGCTCTTCCTGTCGCACTGGCTGCTGGTGGTGCCGGTGGCGCTGTTCCGCATTGCGCTGCTGCCGCCGTCATCGGTCTTCGTGCAGACCCCGCGGCACCGTCGGCGGAGCGACTGAGCCGATGGAGACCGCCCGCGCCTCCCTCGTGGTCCTCGGCCAGGTGCTGGTCGCGGCGTCGCCGTCGGGCGTGGAGACCGCAGAGGCGATCGCGGTCGGCGCGGACGGTCGCGTCCTGGCCAGTGGCTCGCGCGATCAGGTCCTGCCGGGCGCGCCTGGCGCCCGCCTGCTCGACGTGCGCGACGCAGCGGTCGTGCCCGGCCTGCACGACTTCCACCTGCACCTGGTCGGCATGGCCCGAGCGCGCGGGGAGCTGCGCCTGGACGACGCCGAAGGGCCAGAGCAGGTGGCAGCGGCTGTCCTTCAGGCGGCCGCGCACCTGCCGGCGGGGGAGTGGTTGCGCGGGCGCGGCTGGCTGGAGCGGCACATGACGCTCGCGACGCTCGCCGCCCTCGAGCGCGTCGACGTCCCGGCGCTGCTCTACAGCCACGACGCCCATTCGGCCTGGGCGTCGCAGGCAGCCCTGCGCGCCGCTGGAATCGGGGCCGGTACGAAGGATCCACCCGGCGGGCGGATCGAGCGAGGCGCCGATGGTCAGCCCACCGGCGTCCTGCGCGAGCGGGCCACCGATGTCGTGGAACCGGTCGCCGGCCGCCTGCGCGGAGCGCGGCTCCGCGCGCAGCTGCATCACGTGGGCACCGAGCTGCTGGCGATGGGCGTGACGTCCGTCGTGGATGCGGGCGACACCTCCGACCGCAACGGTGAGGGTGCGTTCGCCGCGCTGGGTGACCGGGCGTCCGCGCTGCTCGACGAGGGCGAGGCGCTGGACGGGCGTCTCCGTGTCGCGGTGGGCCTTCCGGCGGCTGGCCTGCCAGCGGCACCCGGGCTCGGCGTACGCAGCAACGATCGCGTCTCCGGCACGGCCACCATGCGCTGGGGCTGGGCCAAGGCCTACATGGATGGCGCGCTCGGATCGCGGACCGCCGCCCTCTTCGAGCCGTACACCTGCGGCCCGCGTGACGCCGGTATCGTGCGCCTCGAGCCAGCGGAGATCGACGCCATCCTGCGCGCAGCCCGCGCGGCGCGCATCGGCGTCGCCATGCACGCCATCGGCGACCGCGCGGTGGCCGATGCCCTGGACGCGGTCGAGCGAGCCGGCGCGCCCCTGCCGGGCACGCCCCCCGATCGCGTCGAGCACCTCCAGCTGGTCCGGGGTCAGGACGTGCCGCGTCTGGCGCGGATGGACGTGACGGCAAGCATCCAGCCGGTCCACTGCGCGTCGGACCGCGCGCTGGTGGAGGAGTGCTGGAACGACCGCGTCGCGCGCGCCTACCCGTGGCGAGCGTTCCGCGATGGGGGCGTGCGGCTGGCGAGCGGCTCGGATGCGCCGATCGAGACGCCGAACCCCTGGCATGCGCTGTTCGCCGCGGTGCATCGCCGCTTCCCCGGCGACGGCACGCCGGATTGGCGCCCGGACCAGGCGCTCACATCGGCGGAGGGCCTCGCAGCGCTGACGATCGACGCCGCGCGGGCTGCGCGAAGCGACGACCTCGGCCACCTGCGTCCCGGCGCCCTGGCGGACTTCGCGGTGCTTGACACCGGCCTCGCCGCGCTGCTTGCCGCCGACGAGCGGCTGGAGCACGTGCGCGCGCAGCTCACCTTCGTCGACGGCAACGAGGTGCACCGCGCCTGAATCGCGTTGCAGGACGGCACCGCCCGCCGTACGATGCTCGCCGGGTGGGCAACCCATTCGAGCTGGGCGGCACAGGCATGGACACCGGCGAGGAACCACGGGCATTCGAGATCGACGCTGACTCCGTGCGCCCCGTGGGGCCGGGGCTGGGAGGCGGGACGTCCTTCGACCCGACGCGGCTGGACTTCGGCCACTACGCGGGCCTGACCATCGAGGAGCTGGCGACCACGGACCCCGACTACCTGCGCTGGCTGGAGCGCCACCCGTCCGGCGTGCGCTACCGCGGCGAGATCCAACGCGCGCTGGGCGTCGTCCGCCACTCGCTCGACTGGGAGCGCTGACCGGGGATCCGGGCGGCTGAGGCGGCGGCACGCCGCTTGCTCTTGGCCGGGGCGTGAGCAACCCCCCGGTCGCGGAGAACGCGATCATCGACATGGCCGGCGTCACGCGCCAGTTCAACGGCGTGACCGCGGTCCGCGACATGAGCCTGACGGTGCCGGCCGGCCGCATCCTGGGGCTCATCGGCCCATCCGGCTCGGGCAAGACAACGGCGATCCGCATGCTGACGGGCACGCTGCGGCCGAGCGAGGGGCGCATCCGGGTCCTCGGCGAGGAGCCGCTGCACTTCTCGCGCGCCGTCCGCGAGCAGATCGCCTACATGCCTCAGCTCTTCTCGCTCTACCCGGACCTGACCGCCCGCGAGAATGTCGGATTCGTCGCCGCGCTGTACGGCATCTCCTGGTTCGGGCGGCGGCGGCGCGTGAAGCGCGCGCTGGAGATCGTCGAGCTGTGGGACGCGCGCAACCGCCGCGCGGGGAGGCTGTCAGGCGGGATGCAGCGTCGCCTGGAGCTGGCCTGCGCCATCGTTCACGAGCCGTCGGTGCTGTTCGTGGACGAGCCGACGTCGGGCATCGATCCCATGCTGCGCCTGTCGATCTGGAACGAGCTGCGACAGATGCGCGACGAGGGTCGCACCCTGCTGGTCACGACCCAGGTCGTGGCCGAGGCGGAGTACTGCGACCAGGTCGCCCTCATCGCCGACGGAACGTTGATCGCGCTGGGAAGCCCTGAATCCCTGCGCGAGAGCGTGTTCGGCGGCGACATGCTCGAGCTCGAGACCGACCATGCCGTCGATCCGGAGATCGTGGCCGGGGTCGGCGAGGTGCTCTCCGTCACCCAGCCGGCTGCCCGGAAGCTGATGCTGGTGGTGACCGATGCCGGCACGGCCACCCCGCTGCTGATGGACGCCTTCTCGCGCCACAGCGTGAACGTCGTGCGCCTGGAGGAGCATCAGCCGACCTTCGACGAGGTGTTCGCCAGCCTAGTGCAGCGCCATCGGGCCCAGAACGGGACCGATGCCGGGGCGAAGGCGCGCGATGCTGCATGACGCCTGGCGCAGCCTGGTGCGCGTCACCTCGTTCATGGGCAAGGAGCTGCGCGAGGTCATTCGCCGTCCCGGCGTGCTGCTGAGCCTGGTGATCGGGCCGTTCCTGATCATGCTGCTCTTTGGCCTGGGCTACACCGGCGCCCGCTCGCCGTTCGACACGGAGATCGTCGTGCCCGAGGGGTCGGACCTGCCCACCGATCCCGGCTTCTACGAGGACCTGGCGCCGGGCCGCATCCACGTCGTCTCGATCGGCTCGGATCGCCCCGCGGCCGAGCAGCGGCTGCGCGACCAGAAGACCGACCTGCTGGTGATCGTGCCGGAGAACGCGACGCAGGAGCTGCAGGCCGGGCGCCAGACAGAGCTGCTGGTGGCCTGGAACCAGGTCGACCCGGTCTACGACCAGCTCGCCAACCTGGCGGTGTCGACCATGGTCAGCGAGCTGAATGCGGAGATCATCCGCCAGGCCGCCGCCGAGGGGATCAGCATCGCCGGCGGGCAGCTGGGCACCACCAACATCTCGCCGGACGTCGTGGCCAAGCCGACCAAGGCGGTGACCTCGAACGTCTCGCCAACCAAGGCCACCGTCACCAACTTCTTTGCGCCGGCGGTGCTGGCCCTGGTGCTCCAGCACCTGGCCGTCACCCTCACCGCGCTCTCGATGGTTCGGGAGCGCCTCGGCGGACAGATCGACCTGTTCCGGGTCGCGCCGGTCAACTCGATGGAGGTGCTGGTCGGCAAGTACATCGCCTATGCCATCCTGAGCCTGCTGGTCACGCTCAGCGTGGGAGCGCTGATGGTCTTCGGGCTGGGCGTGCCCATCCTGTCGGGCTACCTGGCCGCACTGGGCATCGTGCTGCTGCTGACCTTCGCCTCGCTGGGCGTGGGCCTGCTCATCTCGCTGATCGCCGACTCCGAGCGCCAGGCCGTGCAGCTCTCCATGCTGGTGCTGCTGGCATCGGTCTTCTTCAGCGGCTTCGTGCTGCCGGTGAGCGACTTCATCGGCCCGGTGCAGTACTTCAGCTACCTGCTGCCGGTGACGCACGGCATCCAGACCCTGCAGGAGGCCATGCTGCGCGGCGGGGTGAGCACGTGGTGGATGCTCGCCGCACTGGCGGGGATCGGTATCGCGCTCTACCTGCTCTCGCTGCTGCGCCTGCGGAGCGTCCTGAAGAGCGCCGACAGCTAGGGCTCGGGCGCCGGCGCCGGGACGACCACGACGCCGGTCCGGCTCAGCAGCCAGCGACCGGCGACCGCGGCGGCCAGGATCGGCAGCAGCTGCCAGGCCAGGAAGCCGTAGAACAGCCAGCTCAAGGGGAGGGCGGCGCTCTCCCGCTCGCTGGCGACCCGCCCCTGGAAGGCGGCCAGCTCGTCGGCGAGGTCGCGCATCCGCAGCCCCACCTCGGCGACGTCGCTGCGGTTGGCGTCCAGGGCCTGCCCGATTCCTTCGAGGCTGTCGCCGAGCTGGCGAAGCTGCTCGGCGCTGTCGGTGAACTGCCCGGCCAGGGGCAGCAGCGGCTGCGCGCCGAAGATCGACAGGCTCATCGCGTCGGCCAGGCCGTCGAGGGTGACCGAAGTCTGGCGCGTCAGCGTGGCGGCGTCGGCAGCCGAGCTGCGGGCCTGCTCGATGCTCGCGTCAAAGCCGCCGAACGCGTCGGCTGAGGTCGCAGCCGCCGCTGCGGCGGCGTCCATCGTCCCGCTGGCGCTGGTGGCGAGGCGTTCGGCGCGGCCGACCAGGGGTGCGCCGACCAGCGCGGCGACCACCACGAAGACCACTCCGACCACGGCGTAGGCAAGCAGGAGCCATCCAAGGATTCGCATGGTTCCTCGGAAGGTGAGCAGGCGCCATGCCACGACGCGGCCCGGCGGCGGTGGGCGAGACTACGCGGCATGCCGTCCCGCCTGGTGACCGGTGCCCGTTCCCTGGCGACTCGCTTCCTGCCGCAGGGCGGCGTGCTGCTCTCCGTGCTGCTCTTCGGCAGCTACGTGATGGGGCTGCTGCGCGATCGGCTCTTCGCGCGCACCTTCGGCGCCGGCGCGGAGCTGGACGCCTACAACGCCGCCTTCGTCCTGCCGGAGCTGACCCTGGACGTGCTCGTCGCCTCCGGCCTGGCGGCGCCGTTCATCCCCATCTTCCTGCGGCTTCGGCAGGAGGCCGCTCCCGATGAAGGGCCGTCCAACGCCTTCGGGCAGACCATCCTGACCGGCGCGCTGGGCGCGATGGCCGCCGTGGCGCTGGTCCTGTTCGTCTTCGCGCCGCAGACCACGGCACTGATCGCGCCGGGCTTCGACGACGCGCAGCGCGCGCAGTACGTCGACCTGTTCCGGATCATGCTCATCACGCCCATCGTCTTCGCCGCATCGCTGACGCTGGGCGAGGTGCTGCTCGCCGAGCGCCGCTTCCTGGCCTACGGCAGCGCCCCGCTGCTCTACAACGCCGGCATCATCGCCGGAACGCTGCTGCTGTCCGGGCCGGCCGGCATCTACGGGCCGGCCGTCGGCGCGGTGATCGGGTCGCTGCTGCACCTGGCCATCCGTCTCTGGGGCCTGCGAGGGTCCTCGTTCCGGGTGCGGCCGCGCTTCGCCTTCCGCACGCGACCGGTGGTGGAGTTCGTGAAGCTCATGCTGCCCAAGACGGTTAGCCATCCGGTGGAGCCGATGACGTTCCTGTACTTCACCGCGGTGGCGACCACGCTGGGGGCCGGCAGCGTCTCCGCGGTGAGCTTCGCCCGTAACTTCCAGAGCGTGCCGGTCAGCCTGATCGGCATGGCCTTCGCGCTGGCCGCCTTCCCGGCCATGTCGGCCGCCTACGCCGCCGGCGACCGCGTTGCATTCGTCCGCTCGCTGCGCATGAACCTGCTCACCATCTCGCTGCTGACCACCGCCGCGGGAGTGGCGCTCTTCGTGCTCAGCGGCCTGGTGATCGAGCTGTTCCTGGGCGGAGGAGCCTTCGACGCCGATGACGTGGCGGTCACCTCGCTGGCGCTGTCCGCCTTCGCGGTCTCCGTGCCGTTCGAGAGCCTGACCCACCTGCTCAGCCGCGCCATCTTCGCCACCCGCCACACGCTGCTGCAGGTCTTCGCCTCGCTCATCGGCTTCGGGATCACGGTGGGCCTGACCGCGCTGGCGGCGCCGGGGCTGGGGATCGTCGCCATCCCGCTCGGCTTCGCGGTGGGGAGCGGGGCAAAGGTCGTGCTGCTGGCCGCCGCCCTCGTGCTGCGCCTGCGGCGCTGGCCCGTCTAGAGGTCGATCGCCGGCGGGTTGTCGGTCAGCGGCGTGGTCGGAACCACGATCACGTACTTGCCGTCGCGGTCCGGGTAGGCGCCCTCCGGGCGCGACCAGCCGATGAAGTTGCGCTGCATCTCGGCCTGGTCCTGGAACGTGCCGGGCGGGTCCGATGGCCCCCAGATGCTCGACACGCGCGGGAACCACGGGTCGAGGATGTAGGTGCCGGTGACGGTGGCATCGGGGAAGAGGACGGGGTCGGCATCGGCGCGGTAGCCGGTCATGACCCAGGTGTGCGCGCCCCACCACGGCAGCAGCACCACCGGCTTGTGCATGCGGCTCAATGCGATGGCCGCGTCGCGCAGGGCGTCCTCGCGCGCGACGTAGGCCCGTACCTCGTACCCGGGCGCGCCGTACGCGGCAAGCGCCTGGGCGATGGCGGCCGGCCCCCAGCCGCCGTTGTGGCTGTCGTCCCAGGCCTCCCATTCGCCGATGCGGTCGTGCAGCTCCTTCTGGAAGGCCTCGCCCGGCTCGCCGAGGCCCAGGATCGTGAGAACCATCTGGGTCCCTGACACCGCGCAGTCCTTGTTGGTGGTCTGGGTGGTGAACACCGCGTCGGGTTGCGAGACCAGGTTGACATCGACCGGGACCCGTGCCGGGGTCGGCACAGGCGTGGTGTCGACCGGGTGGACGTTCGGCGTCGGATCGGGCGTGGGGCTGGCGGTGGGCCGTGGCGTGACCACCACGGTCGGCAGGGTCGGCCGATCGGGAGCGGGATCGATGATGGCGCTCACCCGCGCCATCAGCCGGTCGAGCCGGTCACGGGCGCCGAGGGTGTTGGTCCAGACCGCACCGAAGCCGAGCGACGCGGCGAGCACGACCGCCATGACGGCGTACAGCAGCCTGGCGCGACGGACGCGCACCGGCCGGCTGGTCGCCCTCATCGGTCCATCTCCGGTCTGGAGCTCCATGCGGGGAGCATGATGGACGATCCGGCAACGCCTGTCGTCACCGGCCCATCGGGCGCGTCGCTCAGTTTGCTGCCCGGCTGGAGTCGATCTGGCAGGGATATCGGTCCAATCAGGAGGTATTGAGCATGTTCGGCCAGAGCAGGGCCTTCTCCGGGTTCTCGGTGCGCGACGTGGAGCGCGCGCGGGCCTTCTACGGCGACCGGCTGGGGCTGGATGCCAGCGTCGAGAACGGCATCCTGACCCTTCGCCTCGCCGGCGGCGGGCAGGTCATCGCCTATCCGAAGGATGATCACCAGCCGGCGAGCTTCACCATCCTGAACTTCCCGGTGGACGATATCGACGCCGCCGTGGACGCCCTGCAGGCCGCCGGCATCGGCATGGAGCGCTACGAAGGCCTCGGCCAGGACGAGCGGGGCATCGCCCGCGAGTACCCCCCGCCCATCGCCTGGTTCAAGGATCCCGACGGCAACATCCTGTCAGTGCTTCAACCCGGCTGAGCCGATGCCAGGGCGCTCGCTCGCGATCGCCCGTGGTCGGTGGCAGCGGGCTGGCGGGGATGCCTCACCGCTCTCCGGCCCATACCCCCACTGGCTCGAAGATGAGCGGGACGTCGATCAGTATCAGCTCCGCGACGACGTCGGTCGTGAGCTGCAGCGCGGCCTCTCCGGTGACCTTGGCGGCGTCGCCGGTTCTGAGCGATTCTCCGTTGAGTGACAGCCGGCCATCGATGACGTACAGGTAGCCGCCGCGTCCGGGACCGAACGTGTGCTCCAGGCGGCCGGCATCAGTCAGGTGGGAGACCAGGGCCCGAGCATCCTGCGCCAGGTCGAGCCCCTCCTGGCCGGCCGGGCCCATGATCTGCAGCCACCGATCGATCCGATCCTTCAGCGTGTACTGGCGCTGCTGCACGGTCGTCCGCAGTCCGCGGCTGCCGGGCAGGATCCAGAACTGGATGAAGCGCATCGCCTCGTCCGGCGAGCCGTTCTTCTCGGAGTGCATGTCGCCGTGGTGCGAGAAGGTCATGACCTGCGCAGCGCCGGCCTCCAGGCGTCCGTTGTTGCCCAGCGAGTCGGCATGCAGGAAGTGACCCTCGACGACGTACGTGTTCGATTCGATGTCGCGGTGCGGATGCATCGGCCACTCTGCTCCCGCCACGATCCGATCGTCGTTGAAAACACGCAGCGCGCCGACGCCGTCGTTGTCCGGATCCCGATAACGGTCGAAGCTGAAATGCCAACGCGCGTCGAACCAGCCACCCTGCTCGTGCCAGATGCTGTCCGCTTCGCGGATGGTGACGCCATGGATGGGCATGCTGACGACCCGTCTGGCTGCACGTTCGATGCCACGAGAATACCGGAGGAGCCGGCGGGACCGAGCCGGCGCACGCGCGAATCGACGCGATGGGGGCGCGGCACGGCCGCGAGATTGCACAGGACACACCCAGAACGTCAAGGAGGCACAGCAACGTGGCAACCACAATCGGGACGTCGCTCTCGTTCCTCGGCATCGCGGGCAGCCTGCGAAAGGCGTCCTACAACCGTGGCCTGATCCGCGCCGCGGTCGAGGCCGCGCCGGCCGGGACGAGGGTCCTGCCCTATGACCTCGCCGACATTCCGATGTTCAACGCCGATGTCGAGGCCCTTGGCGACCCGCCGGCCGTCGTCGATTTCAAGCGCGCCATCGCGGCGGCTGACGCGCTCCTGATCGCGACCCCGGAATACAACCACTGCGTTCCCGGGGTGCTCAAGAACGCGATCGATTGGGCATCGCGCCCTGCTCGCCAGTCGGTCCTGACCGGCAAGCCGGTGGCGATCATGGGTGCCAGCACGGGCCGTGGAGGGACCGCGCGCGCCCAGGCGCATCTCCGCGACGGACTGGCATACACCAACGGCCTCGTGCTGCCACTGCCGGAAGTGTTGGTGGGTTCGGGGCACGACAAGTTCGACGAAGATGGAAACCTGACGCACGACGAGACCATCGCGGAATTGCGCGACCTCCTGGTGTCGCTTGCCGCCTGGACCCGCCGGCTCGGAGCCTCGGGCGAGGCTGCCGTCGCGAGCTGATGACTGCCCGTCCCGACCCAGGCCGGCGATCTGCTAGCATCCTTGGGCACGAGATCGATGGGCGGCTAGCTCAGCTGGTTAGAGCACTTGCTTGACATGCAAGAGGTCACTGGTTCGAGTCCAGTGTCGCCCACCAGACTCCCTCCCTGCGCACGAAAATGACCGCCATAACGGCACGCCCGCGAGAAGGAGTCCGAGACTCTGCAGCGGGAGGAGGCAACCGCCTCCGGGCAGCGCCCTGCCGACCTTGCGCTGGCCCGCGCTTGGTCAGCGGTATTCCCGTGGCCCTTGAGAACCTCGACTTCGCGCGCGTAACGCCAACCGCCCGCTCCCTAATGAAAGCCGCACGACAACCGCCCACGAACCGATGCAACCCCTTCCAGGCAGAGAGCCTCGACGGACTCCGATGAGCGTCATCCCATCGTCCGAGGATGCCCTCGCCGCGTGGGCGCTGCGCGTACGCGCCAACCGCGATCAGGCCGAGCGCGTGCGGGAGGGCGCCGAAGGATCCGACTTCTACGCGCCTGTCGCGCAGGTCTTCAGGGTTCCACGTCGGACCGACGAGCCCGCGCTGCACCATCTGTTGTCCCTCGCACTCGCTGGCGAGAGGTGGCTCGACATCGGTGCCGGCGGAGGACGCTACGCGTTGCCGCTGGCAATGAGGGTCAGCGAGGTGATCGCGCTGGACCCATCTCCGGCGATGCTCGATCAGCTCCGGGCCGGGATGGCGGAGCACGGCATCGAGAACGTCAGGGTCGTCGCGTCACGCTGGCCGATGCTCGATGCGCCTACGGCCGATGTCGCTCTGATCGCCCACGTCGGGTATGACATCGAGGATATCGGTCCGTTCCTGGACGCCATGGAGGCGAGCGCCCGCCGGTTGTGCGTGGCGATCATGCTGGCCGAGTCGCCGGCTGCCGCAGCGGCGCCATTCTTCCAGCAGATCCACGACGAACCACGGGACCTGCTGCCGGCCCTGCCCGAGTTCCTGGCGCTGCTCCTGGCCCGAGGCCGCCTCTTCGAGGTCTGGCTGGGAGAGCGCGGCCCGTCGGCGCACCAGGACCGTGACATGGTGCTCGCCTTCCTCCGCCAGCAGCTCTTCCTTGGGCCCCACAGCGAGAAGGACACGCGGCTGCAGGCGCTCGTCGCGTCGCTGCCCGAAGTGGACGGGGGGCTTGCCATTGGGTCCGCCTCCGTGCCGCTGGGCGTCGTCAGCTGGACGCCCTGAGGTCCGGCGTCCTTCTGGGGATCCTCCTGCCAGCGATGCCGGCCACGGACAACGCCCCGAGCGCTGCCAGGGCCGCGGCCACGCCGGCCGTCGCGTCCTCGGGTCGCGGGCCAACGGTCAGGGCAGCCAGCGGTCGATCGTCGCTGAGGCAGTCCTCCGGCCCGAAGAACCGGTTGTAGCGCACCACGCCCGTGCAAAACGCGACGAGCTCGCGGGCGCCGCGCGCGCGTTTGTCGTCGGCGTCACCGATGCACTCGGGCCAGAAGCGCGGCTCGAAGAACTGGGCGCAGGAGTCGAAGTAGAGCCGGGCCCCACGCTCGCGCAGGACGGCGGCATCGGCCCGCACCTCGGGCCAGATGGCCAGCGAGGTGCCCAGGTAGCTCAGCGCGGCGACCGCCAGGCCGATGACCAGCGACCCGCCCAGGACCAGCATGACCAGGCGGGAGGAGCGACGGGTGGTGGCGCGGCCTGCCGGGCTCGCCACGGTGGCTTCGCGAATCTCCACGATCCCCCTGCTGCATTCCGCGGGTGAAGATTGCATAGGGTAGCGCGCGGCGCCTCGGCGTTCCCGCCCGCCGGCAGCACAAGCTCCGACCGAAACATGACCGAGGACCCGCCAGAACGGTCCAGCCCGCACTCGCCGGACGCACTCCCGCTGCGCGAGTCTCGCCGCAGGTCACATCACTCGAGGAGGTGGGGACATGTCCGTCCATGCACAGCCCGCGTCGCTGCGGGCGCAGCCCGCAACCCGGCTCGACGCCGGCGCGGTGGCCGAGCGGCGGCTGGCCGGCCTGCTGCTCTTCGCGCTGGCCGCCGGCTTCCTGACCGTGATCATGCTCGGGGCATCCATCGCTCCGGCCTACGACTACGGCGCGGCCGCGATCAGCGACCTGGGCGTCATCCCGGAGACCGCGCTGCTCTTCAACGCCACCCTGGTGGCGATCGGCATCCTGGACATCGGCGCCGGGTACCTCTTCTATCGGTCCCACCGGCGCGCGTGGATCCTGGGCCTCTTCGTCCTGGGCGGCACCGGTGCGCTGGGTGCCGGCCTCTTCCCGCTGAGCCGTGGCGACCTCCACTCGCTGTTCGCCCTGCTCGCCTTCGTCTTCTTCAACCTGCAGGCACTGGCGGTCGCATCGGTGATCCATGGCCCGATGCGCTGGATCTCGGCGCTGGCCGGGATCGTCGGCCTGGTCTACGTCGTGATCATGGTCATCGGCGACGGCGGGAATCCGGCCGTCTTCGGCGCGATCGGCCACGGCGGGACGGAACGGATGATCGCCTACCCGACGATGCTCTGGATGGTCGCCCTGGGTGGCTACCTGATGGCGGGCTGCCCCAGGCCCGATTGAGCGGCGCGGCCTGCGTGCCATGCGGCCTGCACCTGGCCACGCCATCGGTCAGGCAGACCGGCACGCGGCGTGCGATACGGGCAGGCGGAGGTACCACCCGTGACGATTCCACAGCAACCGCCGGACGAGCCGGGCATCGACATTCCCTCGCAGGACGACCCGATGCCCGAGCTTCCGCCGGACGAGTTCCCGCTGACCCAGGAGCCCGGCTACCAGGCGCCCGGCGTCGACGAGCCACCGCAGGAGCTGCCGCGCAGCTGAGGCACGGGGCCCGGCACCAGAAGAGGCAGCCGCTGAACCATCGTCCCGAGGGCTGTGGCGGCTGCCTCATATTGGGCTGCCCGCCGAGGTCAGCGGAACAGCAACAGGCCGGGGACCGGAGGAACCCCCGCGCCAGCTCCGGTGGAGTGGTCCGGTGAGCGGTCCCGTGGACGATCCCGTGTCGCCTCCCGTGCCCGCGCCGTTACCGACGACGGGTCGGGTGGGAGATCGAGTGTCGCCTCGAGTGCTGCTCCCGGTGTCACCTCCGGTGACTGGTCGAGTCGCCTCTCCGACGCCCGGCCTGCATGCAGGTTACGGTCGGGCGGGCCTCGACGGAAGCCCCTTTGTCCACGAGTTTTCAGCGTCGCTCCCGGCTTCTCCCCAGCCCTTCCACAAACGGGAGCTTCGACAGAAGGGCCCGCCTGGTGCAGGATGAAAGACCGATGCCTGCCGACGACACCCTCAAGCGCCAGAGCGCGGGCCTGTACGCCACACCCGATGGCCGCTTCCGCGTCAGCGCCAGCGACGGTCTCTGGTATTTGACCGATACCGACCACACCGACGAGCTTGGACAGCCACGCCTTTCAGGCCCGTACGGCACCCTCGCCGAGGCGCGCGACGCGATCGCGGGCCTGCGTCGCCAGGCAGCGAAGGATTAGGGCCGAGGACTAGGCCCCCGCGCGCTGCGCGGCGAGGCCCGCGCGCAGGACGGCGGCCAGGTGCCGCGTCTCGTCGATCCGCTGCCGGATGCGGCGCTCGTGGACGCGGCGCGACACGACGAACGCGTACAGGATCGCCGCGTCGAGCAGCGCCAGCGCCAGGAGGCCGATAAGCGGATCCGCTGTCATGCGTGCATTGGAGCCGATCGCCCTGGCCGGCTGCCATGACCCGTTCGTACGATCGACGGGTAGTGCTCGCGGATGCGCGGCATGCCGGCTGCACGGTCAGGTTGCATGAGCGTGGATCCGGCCGCCGTGCGCGATGCTGCGAGGCAGGGCCTCGCCACGCTCGACGACGCGCGCAAGGCCGCGTCGGGCTGCCGGGCCTGCGACCTGTATCGCAACGCGACACAGACGGTCTTCGGCGAGGGCAGCGAGGAGGCCCGCCTGATGCTCATCGGGGAGCAGCCCGGCGACCGCGAGGACATCGTCGGGGAGCCGTTCGTCGGCCCGGCAGGCCGCCTGCTGGACGAGGCCCTCGAGGCCGCCGGCATCGACCGCCGGCTCGTCTACGTGACCAACGTGGTGAAGCACTTCAAGTGGCGCCGGGCGCCCAGTGGCAAGCGCCGAATTCACCAGAAGCCCGACCGCGTGGAGCAGCAGGCCTGCCGGCCCTGGCTGGAGGCCGAGGTCGCGCGCGTGCAGCCGGACCTGATCGTCTGCCTGGGCGCAACCGCGGCGCAGGCGCTGCTCGGATCGGCCTTCCGCGTCACGCGCGACCGCGGAAGCGTGCGTCCGACCGACCTCGGCCCGCCGGCGATCGCGACGATCCATCCATCGGCCGTCCTCCGTTCGCGCTCGTCCGAGGAGCGGCGTGCGGCCTTCGACGGGTTGGTGCGCGACCTCATCACGGCGGGTCGCCAGCTCGACTGACGCGACGGCGAGCGCCGCTTTGCCTACCCGGCCGGCTTCCGGTAGCCGCGGGACCGCATCAGCGCCTCGATCCGCTCGCGTGTCGGCATGCCGGCGCGCGCTCCGGCGGCGGTGACCGACACCGCTGCGGCGGCGTTGGCCGCAGCTGCGGCATCGGCCAGGGGCGCCCCTTCGGCAAGCCAGGTGGCCAGCACGCCGGCGAACGTGTCGCCGGCGCCCGTGGCGTCCACCGCCTGGACCGGCACGGCTGGCAGGTCGAAGCGCTCTCTGCCGTCCACCACCAGTGCGCCGCGCGCGCCGCGCGTCACGACAAGCCGCCCGATGCCGGCCGCGGCCAGGCGTTCCACGGCCTGGTCGAGCGAGGCGGCGCCGATGAGCGCCAGGGCCTCGTGCTCGTTGGGGATCAGCAGCGGACCTGCCGCCATCAGCTCGGCGGGCAGCGGCTGGGCCGGGGCGGGATTGACGATCGGCTCGAGGCCGATGGCCCGGGCACGCACCACGGCGGCGACGACCGCCGCCATCGGGACCTCGAGTGAGACCAGCAGCACGCCCGGCCCACGCCCAATGCCTGCGGCGTCATCGGCCGTCACCAGCGCGTTGGCGCCGGGAGCCACCGCGATCTGGTTCTCGCCGTCGGGAGTGACCGAGATGAGCGCCACGCCGGTGGGCTGGTCGCGGGTCGTGACGAGAGAGGTATCGATGCCCTCCGCCGCGAGGGCCGCGAGCGAGTCGGTGCCGTCCGGGTCGCGTCCGACGCACCCCAGCATCTCGACCCGGGCGCCGGCGCGCGCAGCGGCGACGGCCTGGTTCGCGCCCTTGCCCCCGAAGTGGCGCTCGAATCGCGATCCCAGCACCGTCTCTCCTGGCCGCGGGAGGTGGGGCACGCTGACGACCAGGTCGACGTTGATGGAGCCGACCACCACGACGCGCGCTGGCCCGGCACGCTCAGCCATGGCGGAAGGGCCCGACCAGGCGCACCAGCATCTCCGCCAGCCGCTCGAACTGGGCGCGGTCGTTGTGCGCCGCGGCGCTGACGCGGACGAGCCGCCGCCACGGGCCGCCGTCCGGCCGCTGTGGCCAGGGCGTGACCATGACCTGGATGCGCTCGGCGAGCAGCGCGTCGTGCAGGTCGTCGCCGTACAGGCTGACGCCCTGCACCACCGCGGGGCCACTCTCCCAGCCAAGGGGGACGCTGGCCATCGAGCCGATCATCTCGTCGGGAGCCGGCCGCTCCACGCCGAGCGCCGCACACAGCAGGTCACGCGCCTCGAGCGCGAGCGTGCGGTTGCGCGCGCGCAGGGCCGGCCAGCCGCCGGCCAGCAGCGTGTCACCGAAGGCGATGGCGTCGGCAACCGCGAGGTAGCCGGACGGGTCGGTCGTGCCGGTCCAATCGAACTCGAGGCGGAAGCGCGAGCGGTCGGTGCGCGGCGCGTTGGCGCCGTGCGAGATGGTCAGCGGGCGGATCATCGGCTGCCGGTCGCGCCGGACCCACAGGAAGGCGGTGCCCTTCGGCGCGCAGGTCCACTTGTGCAGGTTGCCGCTGTAGTACGTCGCGCCCAGGGCGGCGACGTCGAGCGCGACCATGCCCGGCGCGTGCGCGCCGTCGATCAGCGTGTCGACGCCCCGCGCGGCGAGCTGGGCCAGGATCGGCTCGAGCGGCATGACCAGCGCCGTGGCGGAGGTGACGTGGTCGAGGACCACCAGCCTGGTGGCGGGCGTAACGCCGGCGAGGACGGCGGCGCAGGCTTCATCGGCCGACGAGATGGGGAAGGGCAGCGGCGCGACCGCCATCGTCGCCCCGTCGCGCTCGCAGACGTACTCGATCGCGTTCTTGACCGCGTTGTACTCGTGGTCGGTGGTGAGGATCTCGTCGCCCGGAGCGAAGCGCAGCGAGCGCAGGACGGTGTTGACCCCGGTGCTGGCGTTGGGCACGAAGGCGAGGTCATCGGGATCGGCGCCCACGAAGCCGCCCAGGACGCGACGCGCGCGGTCCAGCTCCCTCTCCAGGTCCTCGACCATGAAGCGAACGGGCTCGCGCTCCATCCGTGCCTGCCAGGCCTGTTGCGCGGCCAGCACCACGCCGGGCGTCGCACCGAACGATCCGTGGTTCAGGAAGTCGACGCCGGCGTCCAGCGTCCAGTGCCGCGCGAGCTCGGAGGGCATGCGCAGGCTATCGTAGACCGATGGCTCCGCCCCTCGCCCTGCCGCGGCCGCTGGCCGTCATCCTTGACCTGGACGGCACCCTGGTCGACACGGTCGATACCCGCATCCGGGCCTGGCTGGCAGCCTTCGACGAGTTCCGTATTCCGGCGACCCGGCAGCAGTTGGCGCCGCTGATCGGGATGGACGGGCGGCGCCTGGCCCGCCAGGTGGCCGAAGCCGCGGGTCTCGCGCTGCCTCCCGACCGCGACGAGGAGATCGACAGGCGCTGCGGGGCCATCTTCGAGAGCCTGAACGCCGACCCCAGGCCATTGCCTGCCGCCGCCGACTTCATCGCCGCGGTTCAGCAGCGGGGAATCGACGTCGCCATCGCGACGTCCTCGCGCCGCGAACAGGTGGCGACATCGGTCCGCGCCCTTGGCCTGGCGCAGGAGCCGGTCATCGTCGACGGCAGCAGCGTCCTGCACGCCAAGCCGGAACCGGACCTGCTGCTGCTGGCCGCAGAGCAGGTGGACCGACCACCCGAGTCGTGCTGGTACGTCGGCGATTCGACCTGGGACATGCGCGCAGCGGTCGCCGCGCGGATGCGTGGGGTGGGCGTGACGGCGGGAGCCGCGGTGGATGCCGATGCGCTGCGCGCGGCGGGCGCCGCGGCCGTGGTCGCGACGCTCGCCGAGCTCATCGGCCCTCTGGGAGGGGCCTAGCCGCCGCGGATCACCGAGGGCGTCTGGGCCTCGTGCTCCCAGTACGGCGCGATGCCGTAGTGGCGGTACGCCGCGGCGTACTGCGCCTCCTCCTCGTCCTCGGTCGCCGGGCGGTACTCCGGTCCGGCGACGACGTCGTCATGAATCCGATCGAGGTAGATCGTGCGGGCGTCGTTGCCGGTGACGGCCTCCAGCGGCACCAGGTAGCGCTTCTTGCCGAAGCCCAGCAGCCCGCCGGTCGTTTCGAGCTCCAGCAATCGCGGCTCACGGACGGCAGGGTCGACCAGCATGTCGGCGACGACGCCGAACGGCTCATCCAGCTGATCGTGGACGTCCCGCCCGCGAAGGTCCCAGGCGGGGTCCCTGAGTTCGATCCCGCTGCTGGTCAGCCGCTCGAGGTCCCTGTTCACGGCGATGGTCATGGTGTGGTCACCTCGTACGTGCGAGCTACCCTTGCTCGAGCCGCTTCAGGCGAGCAAGGCGCGTGCCGCCACGCGGGATGGCATCATCGGCCCGATGCCTCTCGAGGACTATCGGGCCAAGCGTCACTTCGGGCTGACGCCCGAGCCGGAACCGGGCGAGGTCGGCGATGGCGTCGGGCGCTTCGTGGTGCAGAAGCATCGCGCCACCGCGCTGCACTACGACTTCCGCCTCGAGATCGACGGCGTGCTGGTGAGCTGGGCGGTGCCCAAGGGCCCGACCCTGGATCCGGATGAGCGCCGCCTGGCGATGCGCACCGAGGACCACCCGATCGAGTACCTGGACTTCGAGGGTGTCATCCCGGCCCGCCAGTACGGCGCCGGCGACGTGATCGTGTGGGACTGGGGCACCTTCGAGCCGGAGGAGACCGATGACCCGGCCGCCGCGGTCCGCGCCGGCGAGCTCAAGTTCCGCCTCCACGGTGAGCGCGTCACCGGGCGCTTCACGATCGTGCGCACCAGCGGCCGCGGTGGTCGGCGCGACGACCGCGAGCAGTGGCTGCTGATCAAGAAGCGCGACGACGCCGCCGTGGACGGCTGGGACGCCGCCGACCATCCGACCAGCGTCAAGACCGGGCGCACCAACGACGAGGTCAAGTCCGGCAAGCCGGCGGAGTTCGAGGCCGGCGCGCCGCGGAGGGAGGGGGACATCGACCTCTCCGCAGCCCGGGTGGCGAAGATGCCGGACTTCGTCCCGCCGATGCTCGCCACCCTGGCCGATGCCGCCTTCGACGACCCGGACTGGCTGTTCGAGGTCAAGTGGGATGGCTATCGGGTGCAGGCAGTGGTGCGCGACAGGCATGCCCGCATCTGGACTCGCAAGCGGGTCGACGCGGCGACCTATTTCCCCAGCCTGGCCGG
>DASURX010000014.1:0-10349 GCA_036375355.1 Candidatus Limnocylindria bacterium | reverse complement strand
GGGGTGGAAGGTCCGCGCCAGCCGGCGACAGGCAGCCGAGATCTCCTCGCTGGTGGCGGTGGAGTCCACCTGGAGCAGCCGGTAGACGTCGCGCTCCGGGTGATACGGGAAGAGGCTGGGATGCATCGGAACGGGGGCGATGGTACCTCACCCGCGGTGCGCAGCGTCACCGTGCTGCGCACTCCCACGCGGGCGTCCGCGAAGTCGCCGCGAACCCTAATGCCAATAGAAGACTGCCAATCTAGAAAATGGACTTGACAGATTGTAAAACGCACATTACGGTATGGGTGCCTGAAGCGAATAACGCGGAGGGACCGCAGCCAAGGAGCAACGACATGCTGGACTACCGACTTCACTACGCGGTCATGGCGGCCGAGGATCGCAACCGGCCCAGCCGCGAGCAGCTGATCGCCCAGAACCGCGGCGTGCGCCGCGTCTTCCGCATCGAGGGCGACCGCCCGCAGCGGACCGTCGGGCGGCGCTAGACCATGCCGCGCGACGTCATCTCCACCTGCCCGGTGTGCGAGGGCGAGCTCACCATCAGCCGGCTCCACTGCCGAAGCTGCGGCACTGCGCTGGAGGGCGAGTTCGGGGTCGGCCGCTTCGGGCGGCTGAGCCGCGAGCAGCTCTCCCTGCTGGAGAGCTTCCTCCGCTCCCGGGGCAACCTCAAGGAGATGGAGCGCGAGCTCGGCATCTCCTACCCCACCGTGCGCGGCCGGGTCGACGCCCTCGTGCGCTCGCTCGGGCTGGGCGACGACATTCCCGCCGCTGATGAGGCCGATGGCGCCGCCGTACCCCACGTCGATACCGAACCTGCGAGCGACGTCTCCGCCGAGCGGCGCGCCATCCTCGAGCGGCTGGCCCGCGGGGAGATCGATGCCGCGGCGGCCGCAGCCGAGCTTCGCAACCTGGCGGAGGGCTGAGCCATGGCGCGCTACGTTCGCACCCAGGCCATCGAGCACCCCATCGGCCTTGACGGGCGGGTGGCGATGAAGGTCACGGCAGCCGCGGTCCGAATCCACGGGACCGACGCCGGCCAGGCGGTGATGCGCGCCACATTCGAGATCTCCGCCTCGTCCGAGGCCGAGGCCGATGCCCTGTTCGAGCGCAGCCGCATGCGGGTCGCTGCCGGCAGTGGCTCCCTGGCGATCGAGGAGGCCAACGATTCGTCGCTCGGCGGCGTCATCGGCCGGCTCCTCACCGGCCGCGGCAGCGTGGGCGTCGACGTCGAGCTGGAGCTCCCTCGCGATACCCGCATCGTCCTGGAGACGGTCTCCGGCGAGGTCACCGTGGACGGCATGCGCGGCGAGCAGCGCTACACCACCACCTCGGGCGACATCTACGTCAGCGACGCCGGCGGCGCGCTGCGGATCAACACCGTCTCCGGCGACGTCGTGGTCCGCGCCGACGTGCCGCTCAGCGCGCGGGTCGAGGCGGTGTCCGGCGACCTGGTGCTGTCGGCTCCCCGCCTGGACGCGCTGCGGGCGCAGTCGGTCTCGGGCGACATCGAGATCGAGGGCGAGCTGGCGCGCGACGGCGAGTTCCGCGTGGAGACGGTGAGCGGCGACTTCGGGATCGGTCTGGCCGGCAGTGCCACGTTCGAGGTGCGGGGCATCTCCACCGACATCAGCAGCGACCTCGACCATCGGATCGAGGGTCGCCTCGATCGTCGGCGCCTCGTCATCGGCTCAGGCGAACCGAACGTCATCTTCAGTTCGATGTCCGGCGACATCTCGGTGCGCCGCCAGCGTCGCACCACGGCCGTGGCGCAGCGCCCGCCGGCCGCGCCGGCGGAGCCGGCCGCGGAGCCGGCACGCCCCATGGCCGACGACGACCAGCTGGCCGTGCTGCAGGCGCTCGAGCGCGGCGAGATCAGCGTCGACGAGGCGGCGCGCCGCCTGGGGGGAGGCGCCCCCGATGCGTGACGAGCTGGAGACCATCCTGCGCCTGGTGGCCGAGGGCAAGCTCTCGGCCGCTGAGGCGGCTCCCATCATCGAGGCCCTCAGCCTGCCTCCGGCGCGATCCGCCGGCCACCCGCCCCACGAGGATCACGCCGCCGCGCACGGCCTTCACGGCGAGGCGGCGACGCGGCGACGGATCCGGATCCAGGTCAGCGAGCGCGGCCGCCGCGTGGTGGACCTGCGCATCCCGGTCGCATTCGCGGCGATCGCGGCCCGCGGCATCCCCGGCATTCCCGACTCGTACGCCACGCTCATCGAGCGAGCCGTGCAGGGCGAGACCCCCGGAACCATCGTCGACACCGAGGACGAGAACGGCGACGGCGTCCTCATCTCCCTGGAGTAACCGATGGACACCACGACCACCTCCGCGACGACACTCCCCGCGGCCGATCAGTCCCCAGCCGATGCCGCGGCGGACCGCGGGCCGGCCCTCCTCAGGCCGCTGCGCCTGCGGGACTTCCGGCTGGTCTTCACCGGCGAGAGCATCTCGCTGATCGGCGACCAGTTTCACTTCGTGGCGCTGGCCTGGCTGACGCTGCAGCTGACCGGCTCCGGGCTCGCGCTCGGGACGGTCCTGATGATCGCGGCCGTGCCGCGCGCGGTCTTCATGCTCGTCGGCGGCGCGTTGTCCGACCGCTTCTCGCCGCGCAACCTGATGCTCGTCTCGAACGCGCTGCGCGCGGTGGTGGTCGGCATCGTGGCCGCGCTGGTGCTCACCGGCCAGGCGCAGCTCTGGCACCTGTTCGTGCTCGCTGCGATCTTCGGCGTGGTGGACGCCATCTTCCACCCGGCGCTGAATACCATCGTGCCGATGCTGGTCCCGGGGCGGCTGCTGCCACCGGCCAACGCGCTGGTCCAGGTCATGGCCCAGCTGTCGGGGCTGATCGGTCCGGCCGTGGCGGGCATCGTGGTGGCGGCGATGCAGACCGGGCCGGCCTTCGTGGTCGACGCGGCGTCCTTCGCCGTTGCCGCCGGCGCGCTGGTCTTGGTGCGCGGCGGGCGGCGTGTGCCGGCCGCGAGCCATCCCACGCAGGCGGCAGTCGCGGCCGAGAGCCTGCTGCAGACGATCCGCTCCGGGCTGGCCTTCGCCTGGAACGACCCGCCGGTGCGGGCCCTCCTCATCCTGAACGTGGCGTTCAACTTCGCCTTCACCGGCCCCGTTTCGGTGGGCCTGCCCTACCTGGCCGACACGCGCTTCGAGGGCGGCTCGATCGCACTGGGCGTGATGCTCTCGGCCTTCGGCGCGGGCGCGGTGATCGGCGCCGTGCTGGCCGGCTCGCTGCGGCACGTGCCGCGCCTGGGCCTGGTGGTGCTGCTGGTGGCCATGGCCCTGGGCGTGGGCCAGGCGCTGGTGGGCGTGGCGCCCAACGTGTGGGTCGCGCTGCCGATCGGCGCCGGCATCGGCCTGGGCGTCGGCTTCCTCAACGTGCGCGTCATCGCCTGGCTGCAGGTCCGCACGCCCGAACACCTTCGCGGGCGCGTGATGAGCCTGATCATGCTCAGCGGCGTCGGCCTGGCGCCCTTCAGCCTGGCGATCTCCGGCGCGATCATCGACCTGGGCGCAGTGACCGCGGTGTTTGCGATCGCCGGTGCGATCATCGTCCTCGCGGCGGTGGGCGGCCTGCTGAGCGGCATCCCGCGGCTGATGACCGACGAGGCCTCGACGTGAGCACGGCCGCGAACCGGCCGGCGGTCGAGGCGCGCGGGCTCGTCAAGGAGTTCGAGCGCGGGCGGCGCACGCTGTGGCAGCGCCTGCGCCGCCAGCCGGACGAGCGCGAGCGCTTCCGCGCGGTGGACGGCGTGGACCTGCGGGTGGAGCGCGGCGAGGTCTTCGGCGTGCTGGGGCCCAACGGCGCCGGCAAGACGACGACCATGAAGATGCTGGCCACCCTGCTCGAGCCGACCGCCGGCAGCGCCAGCGTGCTGGGGCTCGACGTGGTGCGCGAGGCGCGCGAGGTGCGTCGCCGCATGGGCGCGGTGCTGTCCGACGGGCGCAGCCTGTACTGGAAGCTCACGGCGCGCGAGAACCTCGAGTACTTCGCGGCGCTGTACCACGTCCCGCCGGCGGAGCAGCGGCGACGCATCGACGGCGCGCTGGCGGCGGTCAAGCTGGAGGATCGGGCCGACGACTACGTCGAGCGCTTCAGCACCGGCATGCGCCAGCGCCTGGTGCTCGCCCGCGCGTTGCTCCCCGACCCGGAGCTGCTGCTGCTCGACGAGCCGACCGTGGGCCTCGACCCGCAGTCGGCGCGTGACCTGCGCGACCGGGTGCGCGACCTGAAGGCGCAGGGCCGCACGGTCCTGCTCACCACTCACTACATGGAGGAGGCGGACCAGCTCTGCGACCGGATCGCGATCATCGACCACGGCCGGGTCGTGGCGCTCGACACGCCGGCGGGGCTGAAGCGCACGGTGGACGCCACCGAGGTGGTGCACCTCGAGATTGCCGCCACCAACGGGCACGTCGGGCTGGTGGCCCGCCTGGAGCGGGTGGGATCGGTCAGGCAGGCTAAACGGACCGATGGCGTGGTGGGCCTGACGGTGCACTGCCGCAGCGCCCGTGACTTCGTCCCGGCCGCCTTCGACGCGGCACGCGCCGAGGGCGCCGCCATCAAGCATGTCGAGGTCGAGCCGGTGACGCTCGAGGACGTCTTCATCTCCCTCACCGGCCGGGCGCTGCGCGAATGAGCGCGCGCAGCCTGCTCGCCGACCTGCGGGCCTTCGGCGCCGCCGGCCGCAAGGAGTGGCGGCTGCTGCGTCGCTACCCGAGCCTGTTCATCGGCTTCCTGTTCTGGCCGATCGCGCTGCCGCTCGCCTACGTGATGCAGGCGCGTGGCTACGCCGGCGACAGCCAGGCGGCGCTGGACGCCTTCGCGGCGCGGGCCGGGACGGCGGAGATCGCCGGCTTCCTGTTCCTGGGCTGGGCAGCGTACATGTGGATCAGCATGATCCTGTGGGGCCCGGGCACCGCGCTGCGAACGGAGCAGGTGCGCGGCACGCTGGAGGCGCTGTTCATGACGCCAGTCTCGCGGCTGGTGATCCTGTTCGGCCCGCTGCTCAGCCAGGTGGTCTGGGCGCTGTGGATGTTCCTCGTGGTGGGCAGCGTGCTGGTCCTGTTCTTCGGCGTGCAGCTGACCCTGCTCGAGGTGGCGCGGGCGCTGGCCGTGATCCTGGTGGCCGTGCCGGCGCTCTACGGTCTCGGGGCGCTGTTCGCCGCGGTGGTGCTGCGCTTCGGGGAGGTGAGCGCGCTGGTGCAGGGCGTTCGCGGCGTCTTCACCGTCTTCTGCGGCATGACCTTCCCGATCGTGATCCTGCCCGGGTGGGCGCGCGGTGTGGCGCTGGCGCTGCCCCCGACCTACGTCATCGCCGACCTGCGCCGGGTGCTGCTCGCCGGCGCCGAGCTGGCGTCGCTGATCCCCGACCTGGCGATCGTGCTCGCCATCGGCCTGGGGCTGTGCGGCATGGCGGTGGTCGCCTTCCGCCGCACCGAGCGCTACGCCCGCCGCGGCGGCAGCCTGGCGCAGTACTGATGGAGCGCATCGTGGACGGCGGCGAGGTGCGCGCGGCGCTGGCCATCGCGCGCAAGGAGCTCCAGGTCGCGCGGCGCTATCCGCTGCAGCTGGTCAACGAGGTCCTCCAGCCGATCTACCAGTTCCTGCTGCCGAGCCTGCTGCTGGGCATCACCTTCATGGTCGGCGGCCGCGCCATCGGGCTGGAGACGCTGACCGGGACCGATGACCTGGCCGGCTACCTGTTCCTGGGCATGGTGGTGGGCGGCCTGGTCGGCGCCGCGTTCTGGGAGATGGCGTTCGGCCTGAAGCGCGAGATGGATGCTGGCACGCTGGAGCCGGCGTGGCTGACGCCGACCCGTCCCGAGACGCTGGTCCTGGGCCGCGCCCTGTCGGCGCTGGCGCTGGCCGGCGCGGCCAGCGCCGTGCTGGTGGCCATCGGCCTGGTCGTCTTCGGCGCGTCGCTGAAGCCCGGTGCGCTGCTGGCGCTACCGGCGCTGGTGCTGGCGGCCTTCAGCATGATCGGCGTCGGCTACCTGGTGGCGTCGGCCGTCCTGCTCATCCGGGAGCCGAACTTCTTCGTGGACGCCACCAACTTCCTGTTCGCGATGGTCTCGGGGGTGGCCTTCCCGGTGCTGGTCCTGCCGTGGCTCATCCGGCCGATCGCCTACGTGCTGCCCACGACCTACGCGGTCGACCTGCTGCGGGTCTACGCGCTCGGCACGCGACCGCTGGTCGATCCGGCCCTGGAGTGGGCCGCGCTGGTCGGGTTCGCCGGGCTGATGCTGTGGGTGGGGCGCTGGGCCTTCGGCCGGACCGAGCGCCGCATGCGGGTGCGCGGGACGCTGGGCCAGCACTAGCCCCGCGGCACCTGGCCCGGCGCCCAGGCGTCGTGCGGCTCGACATCCACCGGCTGACGCCCCTCCAGCGCGTCGGCGAAGGGCAGCACCCAGCGCGCGGCCACCAGCCAGGCCAAGGCGACCGAGACCGTCACCAGCGGCGCCACGGCCACGGTCGAGACGCCGAGCAGTGCCCCTAGCAGCAGCCCGAGCAGCAGCAGCCGGATCGGTCGCGCCACCACGATGACCAGCGCCAGGCGCAGCAGGCGCCGGGTCGGCTCGCCGGCTCGCAGCGGGTCGAGCAGCAGGGGCCACAGCGCCACGGCGTACAGCCACCAGACCAGCAGGCCGTACAGCGCCGACACAGACAGGAACGCGCCCAGAGCCCCGGACAGCCCCCCGCCCAGCACGATGTCAAAAACGAGCACGAAGCCGATCAGCAGCTGGACGGCGCCGATCAGCAGCGATCGCCAGGGGCGCCCGAGCTCCGCGGTGAAGTCGGAGAAGTCGCAGTGCTCGTTGCGGACCAGCTGGGTGGCCATGGCCATCAGCCCCGCGGCGAAGGGCACGGCGACGATCAGGCCGACCAGCGCCAGCGGAGTGCCGATGGCCAGGAAGGCGACGATGAGCAGGACGATGCCCAGCAGCAGGTTCGCGCCCAGGAAGCGGAACGAGTTGTCGTACAGGTCGCCGAGGGCAGCACGCACCGACGCCCCGATCCCCGGCGCGGGCGGGATGCGCCGCTCAGCCCTCGACACCGGACGCCGCGATTCCCTCGACGAAGGAGCGCTGGAAGGACAGGTACAGGATCACGATCGGTAGCGTAGCCAAGACGACGACCGCCGCAAGGCGAACGTGGCGCGGCCCCGAGAATGCTCTAATAGCGGGCGCAGATGTCGAAGGATCCCCCACCGCCCATCAGGCCGGGCCAGGCCGAGCCCCGCCGCATCGATCCCCTGCTCGAGGTCCGCGAGCGAAAGCGCGGCCAGCGGCTTGGCGACGCGTACGTCCGCATCGTGCGTCCCTTCGAGGACGAGTTCGAGCGCGGGCGAGAGGGGCGGCTGATCGCCTCGGAGAAGACGATGCAGGCCCGATCGGGCTGGCATGCCTGGCTGCGCGGCGTGCGCACCGTCCTGATCGGAAGGCCGATCTCCACCGAGCACGAGGGCCACGAGCGGCTGAGCAAGGTCAAGGCCCTGGCCGTGTTCAGCAGCGACAACATCAGCTCCAGCGCCTACGGGCCCGAGGAGATCTCGCGCGTGCTGGCCATGGCCGGCACGGCGGCGCTGAGCCTGACCGTCCCGCTGGCGGCGCTGATCATCGCGATGCTCGCGATCGTGACGATGTCCTACCGCCAGACGATCAAGGCCTATCCGCACGGCGCCTCGAGCTACATCGTGGCCAGCGACAACCTCGGGGACCGGGCCGGACTGCTGGCGGCGTCAGCGCTGCTGATCGGGTACGTCGTCACGGTGGCGGTATCGGTCTCGGCCGGAGTGGCTGCGATGACGAGCATCCTGCCCTGGCTGTTCGACTACCGCGTCTGGATCGGGGTCGCGGCGGTGGCGATCCTCATGCTCGGCAACCTGCGCGGCATCCGCGAGTCCGGCACGATCTTCATGGCGCCGACCTACCTGTACATCGTGGTCATCGGCGGGATCGTGGCCACCGGCATCTTCCAGTCGCTGACCGGGACGTTGCGGCCATTCGACGTCCCCGCCGAATGGGCGCACCTCGAGGAAGGAACGCAGGCCCTCGGCCTGTTCCTGATCCTGCGCGCCTTCAGCCAGGGAGCCGTGGCGCTCACCGGCGTGGAGGCGGTATCCGACGGGGTGCCGGCCTTCAAGCGCCCGGAGTGGCGCAATGCGCGGACGACGCTGACCTGGGCTGCCGCCATCTTCGGCCTGCTCTTCTTCGGGATCGCCTACCTCAGCGCGCAGCTGGGCGTCATCCCTGACCCGAACGAGCAGCAGACCGTGCTGAGCCTGATGGTGCGCCAGGTGGTCGGCTCGGGCTGGATCCTGATCCTGGCCCAGGTCGCAACGGCGCTGATCCTGGTCCTGGCCGCCAACACCAGCTTCGCCGACTTCCCGCGGCTTTCCTCGTTCCTGGCCCGCGACGGATTCCTGCCGCGTCAGTTCGCGTTCCGCGGCGAGCGGCTGGCGTTCACCACAGGCATCGTGGCGCTCTCCGGCATGGCCATGGTCCTGCTCGTGACGTTCAATGCCAGCGTCGCCGGGCTGATCCCGCTCTACACGCTGGGAGTGTTCATCGCCTTCACCCTGTCGCAGGCGGGCATGTTCTGGCGCTGGTGGACCCGCCGCGAAGCCGGCTGGCGGCAGGGCCTGGTGATCAACGGCCTGGGCGCGGCCACCACCGGGGTGGTGATGCTGGTGGTCGGCTCCAGCAACTTCCTGCAGGGCTCGTGGCTGGTCATCGTGCTGGTGCCGATCCTGATCATGCTGCTGTGGGGCATCCGCCACCACTACCGGACCCTCGAGGGCAAGCTGGAGCTGGACCGGATCCCGGAGGGCAAGGAGGTTGCCCGCGAGCCGATCGTCATCGTGCCCCTCGCGCGGCTCGACAAGTCGGCGCGCCAGGCGATCGCGTTCGCCAACTCGATCAGCGAGCACGCCACCGCCGTCCACATCACCAACGACCCCGAGTCGGCGGCCAGCATGCGCCAGCAGTGGCCCGACTGGGCGGGCAAGACCGAGCTGGTGGTGGTCGAGTCGCCGTACCGCGCGCTGGTCGGCCCGCTGCTGCGCTACCTGGACGCGCTGCAGGCGCAGGACCCCGACCGCCCGGTGGTGGTGGTGCTGTCGGAGGTCGTGCCGCGGCACTGGTGGGAGAACCTGCTCCACAACCAGACCGCGCTTCGCCTCAAGCTGCGCCTGTTCCGCCGTCCGAACACGATCGTGGCCGACGTGCCCTACCACGTGGATCCGCCGCCGCCGGAGGGGATCGGTGGGCGAGGCTGATCGTCTCCTCAGGCCACGAAGTTCGCCACGTTGATCATGTAGATGCCGTAGGCGTGGACCGCCACGCCCACGGCCACGGCCGCCACCAGGCTCCAGGAGGCGCGCTCGCGGTAGGCCCAGCCCAGCAGGAGCACGAGCACCGGCGCGGCGTCGAGCACGAAGCGATACCCGAACTGGGCGAAGCCCCAGGAACCGTGCAGCAGGTCGGGCAGCAGCATGAGCAGGACCGATGCAAAGGCCAGCGGCACCAACGGCTCCCGCCGTCGGACCTTCCAGGCGCGTGACGACCAGAACAGGAAGGGCGCAGACAGCGTGACCGACAGCCCGGTCCAGTTCGGCCGCAGGTTGGGGAAGAGGTCCACCCAGTCGAAGCTCTGAAGGAAGATGGCGTACAGGTGGCGCGGCACATACAGCGGAGAAAGCAGCCCGTGGCGGAACCAGGGCTCATCGGTGACCAGGCCGTCGTCGCCGGAGGGGATGAGCGCGTAGCCGAAGTCGAACGGCGATCCGTAGCGGGCCAGGTTGTACCAGCCGATGAGCGCGGCCGGCACGGCCAGCGCCAGCAGCAGCCAGGCGTGCGCCCGCGTCGGGCCCCATCGGTCCGCGTAGAAGCCGACCAGGAGGGGCAGCGCCAGACCGGTCGGGAGGCGTGACCCGGCGGCCAGGCCCAGCGCCAGGCCCGCGAGCGCGGGCCAGCGCCGGCGCACGCCGAGGTGCAGCGCCACGAGCAGGAAGAAGACTGCGATGGTCTGTGCCCACAGGTGCGTGCCGCCCATGCCGGCCACCCACCAGTGCGTGGTGAAGGCAAAGCCGATCGTAAGCAGCTGGCGCGGGCGGAACGCAACGCCAATCGTGCCCAGCAGCCAGTACACCAGTGCGACGTTCGCCGCGCCGACGACCGCACAGTACAGGTTGCTCGACAGCTCCCCGGCGCCGAGCGCCTGGGCGAGCGCCACGAAGGGCACGAGCACCACCGCCGGGACGGGCGGGAAGGGCGAATATTGGCCGCCGTCCGGCGCCGGAACGAGCTCGAGCCAGGGCCGGTCTACCGGGATCGAG
>DASURX010000013.1:0-7217 GCA_036375355.1 Candidatus Limnocylindria bacterium | reverse complement strand
GCCCCATCGTGCCACGTGGCGATCATCGCGCGCTTATCGGAGGCGTATCACCCCCGGAGTGACCCTAGCGGGCTGCCTTGGCCGGTTGCCGCTTGGCCGGAGCGCCCTTCTCGATCGTCAGGGCTCCATCCGCGTCGACATCGACGATGACGGTGTCCCCGGCCTCGAAGCTGCCCATCAGCATCCGCTCGGCGAGCTGGTCCTCGATCTGGTTCTGGATCTCGCGCCGCAGCGGTCGCGCTCCGAAGGCCTGGTCGTAGCCCTTCTCGATCATCGCGTCCTTGGCGGCGTCGGTCACCACCAGCTCCATCTGCTGGCCCTCGAGCTGCTTCTTCACCCGGACCAGCAGCATGTCGACGATCTCGCGGATCTCCTCCCGGGTCAGCTGGCGGAAGACGACCGTTGCGTCGATCCGGTTCAGGAACTCCGGCCGGAACGCGTTCTTCAGCTCGCTAAGCACCTTGCCCTTCATCCGCTCGTAATCGGCCATGGCCTGCTTCGCGTCGTCGCCGCCCGCGCGGAAGCCGATCGAGGTGTCCTTGGCCAGCTGCTGGGCGCCGACGTTGCTGGTCATGATGATGATCGTGTTGCGGAAGTCGACCCGCCGGCCCTTGGCATCGGTCAGGTGTCCGTCCTCCAGGATCTGGAGCAGGATGTTGAAGACCTCCGGGTGCGCCTTCTCGATCTCGTCCAGCAGCACCACGCTGTAGCTCTTGCGCCGCACCGCCTCGGTCAGCTGGCCACCTTCGTCGTAGCCGACGTAGCCGGGCGGTGCCCCGACCAGGCGTGAGACGTTGTGCCGCTCCATGAACTCGCTCATGTCGATCTTCACCAGGGCGTCCTCGGAGCCGAACATGAACTCGGCCAGCGCCCGCGCCAGCTCGGTCTTGCCGACCCCCGTGGGGCCCATGAAGATGAACGAGCCGATCGGCCGCTTCGGGTCCTTCAGCCCGGCGCGCGCGCGGCGCACCGCCTTGGAGATGATGTCGATCGCCTCCTGCTGGCCGACGACGCGCTTGTGCAGCGCCTCCTCCATGTGCAGCAGGCGCTCCGACTCCTCGGCGCTGATGCGGATCACCGGGATGCCGGTCCACATGCTGACGACCTGGGCGATGTCCTCCTCGGTCACCTCGGGGATGTCCTTGGCCGACTCCTCGTGCCAGGTCGACCGCAGCTGCTCGATGCGCTCCTTGGCCTGGGCCTCCTCGTCGCGCAGCCGCGCGGCGCCCTCGTAGTCCTGTCCGGCGATCGCCTCGTCCTTCTGGCGGGTGATCTCCTCCAGCGCACGCTGGGCCTCGCGGATCTCCGGCGGGGCCGATGCCTTGCGCAGGCGCACCCGGGATCCGGCCTCGTCGATCAGGTCGATGGCCTTGTCCGGCAGTGCCCGGTCCGCCACGTAGCGGACGCTCAGATCGACCGCGGCATGCACCGCCTCGTCGGTGATCTTGACCCGATGGTGCTCCTCGTAGCGGCTCCGGATCCCGAACAGGATCTCGACCGCCTCGTCCACGGTCGGCTCCTCGACCATGACCGGCTGGAAGCGCCGCTCGAGCGCCGCGTCCTTCTCGATGTACTTGCGGTACTCGTCGAGGGTGGTGGCGCCGATGCACTGCAGCTCCCCGCGGGCCAGCGGTGGCTTGAGGATGTTGGCCGCGTCGATCGCGCCCTCGGCCGCGCCGGCACCGACCAGCGTGTGCAGCTCGTCGATGAACAGCACGCTGTCGGAGCTGCTGCGCAGCTCCTCGATGATCTTCTTGAGCCGCTCCTCGAACTCGCCGCGGTACTTGGTGCCGGCCACCAGCGAGCCGATGTCCAACGTGAGCACCCGCTTGTCCATCAGCGTCTCGGGCACGTCGCCGGAGACGATCCGATGCGCCAGCCCCTCGGCGATGGCGGTCTTGCCCACGCCCGGCTCACCGATGAGCGCGGGGTTGTTCTTCGTGCGCCGTGAGAGAATCTGGATGACGCGCTCGATCTCCTTCTCGCGCCCGATGACCGGGTCGAGCTTGCCCGAGCGGGCGGCGTCGGTCAGGTTGATGCCCAGTTGGTCCAGCGTCGGCGTCTTGGACGGCCGCTTCGACTCCTGCGCCGGCGAGACACTCGTGCTCTGGCTCAGCACATGGATGACCTGGTGGCGCACCTTGTCCAGGTTCACGCCCAGGCTCTCCAGCACGCCGGCTGCGATGCCCTCGCCCTCGCGGACCAGGCCCAGCAGCAGGTGCTCGGTGCCGATGTAGTTGTGGCCAAGGCGCCGCGCCTCGTCGATGGCCAGCTCGATCACGCGCTTGGCTCGCGGCGTCAGCCCGACCTCGCCGACGACTGGCCGATCGCCGCGGCCGATGATGAATTCGACGGCGGTCCGCACCTTGGACAGCTCGACGTTCATGTTCTCGAGCACGCGCGCCGCGACACCCTCGCCCTCGCGGACGAGGCCGAGCAGCAGATGCTCGGTGCCGATGTAGTTGTGGTTGAAGCGCTGGGCCTCATCCTGGGCCAGGGTGAGGACCTTCCGCGCCCGGTCTGTGAACTTGTCGAATCGATCCATGTGTCGCGTACCGCAGGGAGTGCTCTGGTCTGAGTGTACGGCACCGCCGCCGGGTGGCGCCCTTCAATAGGTACTAGGGATTCCGTAGGCAGGACGCTCAATGTTCGCGTCCGGAAGGATGCATGAAGCGGGCCCGTTGGCGGGGCCCGCTTCGGGACGCCTGGCCGGCCCGAGCTCGGGGCCGCGGCAGCTGTCAGGTCAGCTCAGGCCTTCGCCTCCTCGACCGCTTCGGCCTCGGCCTCGTTTGAGCCCTCCACCTCCGTGGCATCGGTCGCCGGGACCTCCGTGTCGCCCGTCACCTCGGGCGTGGCGTCCGGGGCGGCATCGGTGCCCTCTGAGCCTTCGGTGGGCTCGGCGCTGTCTCCGGCGTCGGCGGCCTCAGCGGCTTCGGTGGGCTCGGCGCTCTCCGCGGCCTCAGCGGCCTCGGTGGGCTGGGCGCTCTCCGCGGCCTTGGTTGGTTCCGCGGCCTCAACGGCCTCGGTGGGCTTGGCGCTCTCCGCGGCCTCAGCGGCCTCGGTGGGCTGGGCGCTCTCCGCGGCCTTGGCCTGCGAGGCGCGGAACTGGTCGAGCAGGCCGGACTCCGCGAAGGCGGCGGCCATCGTGTTGTCGATCCCCTCGTCGGGCTCGCTGATCGCGTCCTCGGGCCGATAGTCGCGGTCGCGGCGATCCCGGCGCTCCCGGCGCGGACGGTCCCGCTCTTCGTAGCGCGGCTGCGCCGCCGGCGCGGGCCGCTCCTCCGCCTGCTTCAGCGACAGGCCAAGCCGATGGCGCTCCGAGTCCAGGCTGATGATCTTCAGCTTCAGGACCTCCCCCTCCTTGACGACGTCACCCGGATGAGCGACCCGCTGGTTGGAGAGCTCGCTGATGTGGATCAGGCCCTCGAGGCCCTCCTCCACTCGCACGAAGGCGCCGAAGTTCACGAGCTTGGTGACGGTGCCCTCGATGACGTCGCCGATCTTGTACTTGGCGACCGACTCCTGCCACGGATCGGGCTGGAGGCGGCGAATCGACAGGCTGATGCGGCCTCGCTCGTGGTTGATGTCGATGACCTCGGCCTCGACCTCCTCGCCGATGGCGTAGGCGGTCTCCGGGTTGTTCACCTTGTTCCACGACAGCTCGCTCTTGTGGACCAGGCCGTCGATGCCGCCGAGGTCGATGAACACGCCGAAGGGCGCGATGCTGCGCACCACGCCGGTGACGCGCTGTCCGACCTGCAGGCTGCTGAACAGCTCGTCGCGCTTCTCGCGCCGCTCCTCGTAGAGGGCCACCTTCTCCGACAGGATCAGGCGGTTCGCCTTGCGGTTGACCTCCAGGATCTTGAGCCGCAGGGTGCGCCCCACGAAGGGCTGCAGCTTCTCGGCGATCTCCTGAGCGGCGTCGCGCGGCTGCTCGTCCCGCGGCCGGCGCGGGAAGTCGACGATCTGGCTGATCGGAACGAAGCCGCGCACACCGAGGTCGACGATGAGGCCGCCCTTGTTGTGGTCGATCACGCGGGCCTCGACGATCTCGCCGGCATCGAAGCGCTCCTGCATGGCGCGCCACTTGCGCTCCAGGCCGGCACGCCGCAGAGAGAGGACCGCATGGCCCTCCGGGGACTCCGGCTGCAGGACGTAGACGAGGACCTCGTCACCGACGTTCAGCTCCGGCCGGGTCTCCTCGCCGTCGCGCGGGCCGCGGCGGCTCATGAGCTCACGGTTCGAGACGACGCCCTCGCTCTTGCCACCGAAGTCGACCAGGATCTCGTCCGGGTCGATCCGCACGACCGTGCCCTCGACCACGTCGCCGTGCTTGAGGCTCTTGACCTCGTTGTCCGGCAGGTCGAGCAGCTCGGCCATCGTCATCGGCGCCTCGGGCGCGGCAGTTGCCACCCCGGCGGCGGGCAGGTCGACTTCCGGGGCAGCCTCTGGCGCGGCTTCCTCGACCGCCGCCTCAGGGACCATCTCGTCATCGGCTGCAGCGGCAACCGGGATCGGCTCCTCGGCACTGGCCTCGGCAGTTGGCTCGGCAGCCTCGGCCATCGGCTCGTCGACAGCAGCGTCGGCGGAGACATCGGCCTCCGGCGCAGCCTCCTCGGGCTGGGAGCCGGTCATCGGCTCGGCATCGGCGCCGACCTCGACGGGGGCCTCAGTCTCGGATGCAGCCTCCGCAGTCTCAGGGGTCGCCTGGGCGGTGACCTCCTCCTCGCCCTGCTGGGGCGAGGGCTGCGCGTCTGCCTGCGTGGTCTCGTCGGTCAAGTGTGAATTCGCTCCTTAATGGACAGTGTCCCTGCAGCAACAACGCCCTCCGCACACGGAGGGCGTCTCATCCCGGCAATCGAGTTCGTTGTGGAAGCTGCCTTCAATGTCGGTACGACTCGGGGGCTCCTCCCGCTACGGCCGATGGGGATCGACGCGCGTCCGCGCGACTATGCGGTTGTCGCTGACAGAGCCGGTGAAGCATACCATACGGCCGATGGAAGCCCCCCGTGCCTGAGCTGCCGGACCTCACCGTCGTCGCCGAGGAGCTCGCACGACGGGCCACCGGCCGCCGCGTGGCCGAGGCCACCGCCCCCGCTCCCATCCTCGTCCGCGCCACTCCGGCCGAGCTTGCCGGCCTGAGCGGCATGCTCCTCGGACCCGCCAGCCGTCGCGGGAAGTTCCTGTTGCTGCCGTTCGAGCGTGACGGCATCACCCAGCGGATCCTGGCTGCCAACCCGATGCTGGCCGGCCGCTTCTGGCTCCTTGACAAGGCGGACCGCGTGCGGGCTCGCACGGGCCTGCGCCTGCGCTTCGCCGATGGCGGCGAGCTGCGCTACGTCGACCGCGAGATGCTCGGCAAGCTCTACCTCGTCGCGCCCGATGCCATGGACTCGATCCCCGGCTGGTCCGAGATGGGGCCCGATGCCGACGATCCGGAGCTGACGCTCGAGCGGTTCCGGGAGCGCATCCGGCGCCATCCGGGAGAGCTCAAGTCACTGCTGCGCAACCCGAGGTTCGTGGCCGGCATCGGCAACGCCTACTCGGACGAGATCCTGTGGGCCGCTCAGCTCGCCCCGCTGCGCCGCCGCAGCACGCTCCGTCCCGAGGAGATCGATCGTCTCTACCACGCCATGCGCTCCGTCCTGGCCGATGCCACTCGACGCGTCCGCGAGCTCGTCCCACCCGACATCCAGACCCAACACCGTGAGTTCCTGAAGGTCCACCTCCGCGGCGGCGAACCCTGCCCGCGCTGCGGACGGCCGCTGCGCCAGATCGGCGGCGACGAGGCCACGACCTTCTGCCGGACCTGCCAGCCGCCGTTCTGACGGATCAGGGGATGACCAGCACCTGCCCGATGTTGATCGTCTCGCCGCTCAGCCCGTTCGCGGACTGGATGGCTGCGACCGTCGTCCCGAAGCGCGCCGCGATGGCGCTCAGCGTGTCGCCGGAGACCACCGTGTAGGTCCGCGGCGTCGGTTCGCTGCTCGCCACCGACGATGGCGTGGGGAGCGGGCTGGGGAGCGGCGTGACCGACGGCTGGACGGTCGCGAGCACCGTGGGCGAGGCTGTCGCGCTGGGCGGCTCCGATGCGGCCTCGGTCGGAACGGCTGCCGGTGAACCGGAGTCGCGCGGCACGCCCAGGACGCCGTCGAGCTGACCGGACGCCGCGCTTGCGGCGGCGGCGAACGCGAGCAGCGTCACCGCCCCACCGATCGCCCAGCGGCGTCGGGCATGCGCGAAGGGAGCGGACGGTCCGACGAGGCGCCTGCCGCCGCTCGGCTGCAGCACCAGGCGGGTGCGCGGCACGAACGCGTCGGGCGCCGGCCGCGGCGCAATGGGGAGCGAGCTGGCCCACGCCTCTCGAGCCGCCAGGAAGCGCACGCAGTCGACATGTGATTCGGTCAGGCACAGCGTCGCCTGCTCGGTGCGGCTGAGTGCTTCGGGTGGGCTGGCGGCCTGGCAGCGATGGTCGGGGTCGAAGCCGTCGACGACGCTGCGCCGGTCAGTGGCGATGGCGAGGTACGGACAGATCCGGTCCATCGGCCCCGAGGATACGCCCGCTCACCGGCCGGGCGACGGGTGTTTCGGCGCTGCGCGCTCGCGTTCCCTACCGGAATAGTGAAGATCCCGGCGACGACCTATTTTCCCAGGAGGTTGCCCCCCAAGTATCTTCGGCGCTGGAGAGCTTAACTTCCGTGTTCGGGATGGGAACGGGTGGATCCTCTCCGCTGGCGTCACCGGGATCATCTTCAATTGGCGGCGCACGTGAGGTGCGCTCGAACCGTTTCGACTGGAAGCGTCGATCGTCTCGGAGCCGGTCGCTCGTGGCGCCCGGCGTTTCCGCGCGGTCCAGCTGCGTGCTAGACGCGTGAATTAGGTCAAGCCCTCGACCATTAGTACCGCTTGGCTGAACGCATTGCTGCGCTTACACGTGCGGCCTATCGAACAGCTAGTCTCGCTGCGGTCTTACCTGGTTAACCCAGTGGGGAACCTCATCTTGAGGCGAGCTTCGCACTTAGATGCTTTCAGTGCTTATCCCAACCGAACATACCTACCCAGCAATGCCACTGGCGTGACAACTGGTACAACATTGGTTCGTCCACTCCGGTCCTCTCGTACTAGGAGCAGCTCCTCTCAAGTTCCCTGCGCCCACGGCGGATAGAGACCGAACTGTCTCACGACGTTCTGAACCCAGCTCGCGTACCGCTTTAATT
>DASURX010000012.1:0-2382 GCA_036375355.1 Candidatus Limnocylindria bacterium | reverse complement strand
CCGCCCGGGCGCCATCGCCGCCCGGCATGGTCTCCTCGACGGCGAGGGCGTCGCCACCCAGCGCGGTCAGTCGCCAGCTCGCTGTCCGCCCGCGGAGGTCGTCCTGCAGTCGCGCCAGGCCGTCGGCGCCGGGCCATCGGTCCATCCATTGCGGTCGGTGCACCGTGAAATCCGCCGCAAGCGCCACCGAGGAGGGGCTGGCGCCGCCGAGCAGGCGCTCGACGTCCGATCGAAGGTGGTCGTTCACGGCCAGCGCATTGTGGCGCTCGACGCCGTCCCCGAACAGCCCTCAGCCGCGGGGAACCTCGATCCAGAACGTGGAGCCGACGCCCTCGGTGCTCGTCACGCCGACCGAGCCGTGGTGCGCCTCGGCCAGGTGCTTGACGATGGCCAGGCCCAGCCCCGCGCTGCGCCCCTCCGGCTCGTCATGCTCGCGGGCGCGGGCTCGATCGACCTTGTAGAAGCGCTCGAAGATGCGCTCCTGCTGCGCTTCCGGGATGCCGATGCCCTCGTCGGCCACCAGGAAGCGGACGGCATCCCCGTGTTCCTCCCAACCCATCCTCACCTCTGACCCGGGGTCACTGTACTTCACCGCGTTGTGGGCCAGGTTGACAAGCGCCTGGGACAGGCGTCCCGCGTCGGCCAGTGCCCGTACGCTCGCATCCGCGGCCCTCTCGAGCACACGGACGCGGATCTCACGTCGTTCGGCGACCGGACCGATGCGCGTCGCCGCGTCGGCCACCACCGCGTCGGGGTCCAGCGGCTCCAGCCGCAACGCGACCGCTCCCGACTCGATCAGGGACAGCTCCAGCAGCTCGTTCACCAGCTGCGAGAGCTGGTCGATCTCCCGCTCGATCTGCGCGGCGAACTCGGCGGCCGTCTCGGCGTCGGCGGCACCGGCGCTGAGCGTCTCGGCCAGGAGCTTGATGCTGGTCAGCGGCGTGCGCAGCTCGTGGCTCACGTTGGCCACGAAGTCGCGCCGGATGCGCTCCATCCGCCGCAGCGTGGTCACGTCGTGCAGCGAGATGACGAGCCAGCCCGGCAGCGGCACGGCGTCGACCTCGAAGCGGCGCTCGCCGCCGCGTCCCAGGTCCGCCTCGCCGGTGGCCGGGCTGCCGGAGGCGATAGCCTCGCGCGCCACCGCGTCCAGCCGGGCGGAGCCCAACGCCGCGATCAGGCTCATCCCGACCAGCGACGCCGGCGGGCGGCCCGCCAGGCGCGCCAGCGCCGGCCCGGCCCGCGCGATGCGCAGCCGGTCGTCGGCGAGCAGCACCAGGTGATCGCCCGCGCGCTCGACCAGCGCCTCGAAGGCGGCCGCGAGGTCCGACCCTGCAGCGGCGGGTCGTTCGTCGGTCATCTCAGGCGGGCGGGGCAAAGGCGTAGCCGACGCCGCGCACCGTCCGGAACCAGTTTCGGCCGCCTGCCGCGCGAAGCTTGGTCCGCAGCCAGCTGACGTGGACATCGACGGTCCGATCGTCGCCGTCGAAGTCGTAGCCCCATACCCGGGTCAGCAGCTGCTCTCGGGTGAAGACACGGTTCGGATGCTCGGCCATGGCCGCCAGCAGGTCGAACTCCTTGGTGGTCACGTGCTGGGCCTCACCGTTGATGACCAGCTCCCGGTGGGGACGGTCGATGGTCACCGCTCCGAACGCCAGGACGTCGGCCGGGCCGGCGGATCCTGCGGCGACCTCGGCAGCGCGGCGCTCGCGGCGCAGCACGGCCTCGATGCGCGCCAGGAGCTCGGGACGGCTGAAGGGCTTTGCCACGTAGTCGTCCGCGCCGACCTTCAACCCCACGACCCGGTCGATCTCGTCGCCCTTGGCGCTCAGGATGATGACCGGCGTGCCGATGCCCTCGCGCCGGATGACGCGCAGCACCTCCAGGCCGCTCATCGCCGGCAGCATCAGGTCCAGCAGGATGAGGTCCAATCCCCGATCGCGAGCGGCGGCCAGCGCCGACTCCCCGTCCACCGCGACGGCCACGTCATAGCCCTCGCGTGCCAGGTTGAACGAGAGGGCCTGGCGCAGCGCGCGGTCATCCTCGACGACCAGGACCCGCCGTCGCATCGGTCCATCCTCCTTCAGGGGTTGAGGTCTTCGACCTGGCCCGATGCGAGGTACACGACGTCCTCGCCGATGTTGGTCACGCGATCGCCCAGCCGCTCCAGGTGATGGGCGGCGAAGAGCTGGTGGGTCGCCTGGCGGACCTTGTCCGGGGCCGATGCCATCAGCGCCATGGTGTCCTCGTAGACGCCGCTGTAGAGGTGGTCGATGTCGTCGTCCCGGGCGCAGACGGCGCGGGCATCGGTCTCGCTGACGTCGACCAGCGCGCGCATCGCATCGTGAATCTGCTGCCGGCACAGGCTGAACATCTGCGCGATCT
>DASURX010000011.1:0-11782 GCA_036375355.1 Candidatus Limnocylindria bacterium | reverse complement strand
GAGGAGGGTGGTCGTCGACGTAGATGCGCGCTACTTCGGCGCGAAGCTCGGAACGGACAGCCTCGTGGTCCGGGGCTAGCGACCGGCGAGCGGGCCAGGGCCGGTCAGAGCCTCCAGCGCGTCGCGCCGTGCGGCTCGACTCCGGCGATCGCGTACACGGTGTGCGGCGTGATCTCGTAGACGTCCCACGGTGGCGGTCCGGCGCTGGGGGCGCTGTACTCGTGCCAGAAGGCGCCGTCGCGCACCTGCGGTCCCCAGCCGCTGTACAGCTCCGCGATGCGCCGGAGCTCAGTGTCGTCGCGGACGACCCTGGCCTCGCCCTCGGCCACGATGTCGACCCCGGGCGCCGCCACCGTCACCACGCACCGCGGGTCGCGGGCGAGGTTCCTGCCCTTCTGTGTCTTCGGCCCGGTGACGAGGTAGAAGACGCCCTCGCCCCAGACGATGCCGACCGGCATGACGTGCGCCCGCCCATCGGCCCGGGTGGTGGCGATCCAGTAGTGGCCTGCTGCGTCCTCGACCTCGAGCTCGCGTGTCCGATCGAGCGCCGCGACGACGCGACCCCACTCGAGCGGTGGGTTGCCGTATCCGTCCAGGTTCTTCGTCTCGCGCGGGGTGATGGTGGTGGCCATCGTTCGTTCCTCGCTATTTCAGGACGCGGTATTTGAGGTGCGCCACGCCAGGCCCTTCGACGACGCGGATCGGCTCCAATCTGACGTCGGGTCCCAGGGATTCGAAGAGGCGCGCCCCTCCGCCCAGCAGCAGCGGGACGACGTGCAGCTCCAGTTCGTCCAAAAGGCCGGCTGCCAGGAACTCGTTGATGACCCTGGCTCCCCCGCCGATGAAGACGTCCTTTTCGCCTGCGGCGGCGCGCGCCCGCGCCAGCGCCGGCTCGACGCCATCGGTCACGAAGGTGAAGGTCGTGTCCGACAGGGTCAGCGGCTCGCGCGCGTGGTGCGTGAGCACGAAGACCGGCTTGCGGAAGGGCGGGTCGTCTCCCCACCAGCCCTGCCACGCATCCGCGCCCCACGGTCCGCGGCTGGGCGGGCCAAACTTGCCGCGGCCCATGATCTCCACCCCGACGTTCTCGTACTCCTGCCGCACGATGTCGCTGCTGACGTTCTCCTCCCCGCCCTCCAGCCCGGCTTGCTCGCGCCAGGGTTTGAGCGCCACCAGCCAGTCATGGAGCGCCTCGCCGCCCTCGCCGAGCGGGTTCTCCATGCTCTGGCTTGGACCGGCCACGTAGCCGTCAAGCGAGACCGAGATGTGCGCGCGTACCGTGCTCATGCTGGTCTGACCGATGCGAATCGCCCAAATCATCGGTCATCGAGGCGACGCAGGGAGATCTGAACGTCAGCGCGCCATGGCGGTGTTGGGCAGGAGGGGCAGCCCGCCGGTGGGGGCGCCAGGCGCGGGCGGCGTGGGCCCGGATGCCGGTGGCGGTTGGCTGGTGGTGGTGGTCGTGGCCGGCGGCCGGATAATGAAGCACGCCGGTCCAGCCTTGCGCTGGCTGGACTGCGCGGATGTCGGGCTGCGCGTCGTCTTGGCGTAGTTGCAGTACTCGCCGCCGACCGGCGCGTTCTGCGGGACGGCGAAGGTCATCAGCAGGCGGAAGGACTGGTTGCTGGGCACGAATGAGACGAGGTACTTCAGCGTGGCGACGTCGTTGATGAATGCGCAGGCCGTGATGGTGAATGACTTGCCGATGTCTGCCGCGTCCAGCGGGTAGGTGATCTCGAACACCGCTGTCCCGCCTGGCGTCAGCGTTCCCCCCACGAGGCTCATGTCGGTGTTGCCGTCGGTGGAGGGGAGGACGCCGTTGCAGCCCTTGGTGTCGGGCTGGAGCGTGACCTCGGCCGCGGCCACCGGCGCGCTCAGCAGCGCCGCCGCGACGAGCGCGGTGGCGAGCTGTTGCACGAGCCGGGACGTCCGTGGGTGTCGCACGTCGCGCAGCGTCATCGCCGCCGGGCGTCACTGGCAGCCCGACGTTAGTACCGAGGGCCGCGTACTTCGCGCCGACCGCAACGCCGCGAGGTCAGCCGCCTCACGGGTCTAGCGCACGAGGATCTCGGTCGGAATCTCGGCTGGGCGGCTGGGATGGGTTCAGACGGTGGAGCCGGGCGGCCACAGGTCGATCTGAGTACGCCCATGAACGCCGAGCGTCTGTGACAGCTCCCCGCAGTGGTACGCGTCGTGGCTGAACAGCCGCTGGAGGATTGACCCGCGGGTGTGCACCGCGCCGCTGCTGCCCCACCGCCGGACGAAGGTCTCCGCAAGCATCTCGGGGGTCCAGCGGTCAAGGCACCCCTCGACGATTCGCCAGCTGCTCTCAAGCGCCTTCACCAGCTCGCCCGCGTCGCGTGGCGTCGCCAGGTCATCCTCCCAGCCGACGCCGCTCATCGGATCCGGGAAGGGCGTCGATTCCGCGCCCGGCTCACCCAGCTCGCCGCACAGCCAGTACACCCGGGTGCCGGCGGTGTGCGCGATCGTCGCCCACAGCGGCCAGCCGTCTGGCGCGGGGCGCAGGGCGAGGGTCTCGGGCGACATGTCTGCGACGACGTCGGTGAGCGCCCGGTGGTAGCGAGGCCACTGATCGTAGTAGGCGCGAATGCTCATGGCGCCATCTTGACACCACACTCATACAACCGTATGGTTGTACGAATGCAGATCGTCCTCGACCATGACCGCATCTTCGGCGCGCTGGCCGACGCCACCCGGCGCGACATCGTGCGCCGCGCGATCGACGGTCAGGAGGGCGTGGCCGAGCTGGCCGGGCACTACCCCATGAGCTTCGCGGCGGTGCAGAAGCACGTCGCCATCCTCGAGCGGGCCGGGCTGGTCAGGAAGGACCGCATCGGACGGCGGAAGGTCGTCCGCACCAATCTCGAGGGGCTCCGCGTGGCGCGGCGCCTGCTCGACCAGTACGAGGACCTGTGGCGCGACCGCGTCGAGCGCATGACCGCCCTCCTCGACGAAGCCACCCAGGCCACCAAGGAGTAGAGATCGATGACCGTCACCGCCGTACGCAAGGATCCCGCCGCGCGAACCATGACCCTGGACGCCGAGTTCGGCGCGTCCGCCGAGCGCGTCTGGCAGCTGTGGGCCGATCCGCGCCAGCTCGAGCGCTGGTGGGGACCCCCGACCTATCCCGCCACCGTCGACGCCCACGACCTCCGGCCCGGCGGCCGCGTGCAGTACCACATGACCGGCCCGGAGGGCGATCAGCCCAAGGGCTTCTGGGAGGTCGACGTGGTGGAGCCACCCCATCGGCTCGTCTTCCGCGACGGCTTCGCCAACGACGACTGGAGCCGGAACAGCGAGTTCCCGATGACCGTCGCCACCGTGACCATCCAGGAGATCGCCGAAGGCAGGACGCGGATGTCGATCTCGAGCGAGTTCCCGAGCGTCGAGGCCATGGAGCAGCTGGCGGCGATGGGCATGGAGGAGGGCCTGACCCAGGCCGTCGGCCAGATCGACGCGATCCTGGCCGAGGACGCAGGAGCAGACCGATGACTCTCACCCAGACGACGACGCGCACGCTCGACGTCCCCGGCGCGACGCTGGCCTACGACGTCCGACCTGGTTCGGGCGGCACCAACGAGCCGCCGCTGATGCTGATCGGCTCGCCGATGGGCGCGGCCGGGTTCCAGACGCTGGCCGGCTTCTTCCCCGAGCGCACGGTCATCACCTACGACCCGCGCGGCGCCGATCGCAGCACCCGGACCGATGGCGCGGGCCGCAACGAGGTCGCCGAGCACGCCGACGACGTGCATCGGATCATCCAGGCGGCCGGCTTGGGGCCGGTCGACCTGTTCGCCAGCAGCGGCGGTGCGGTCAACGCCCTGGCGCTGATCGCCGCGCATCCGGAGGACGTTCGCACGCTCGTCGCCCACGAGCCGCCTGACGCAGCCATCCTGCCCGATGCCGAGGCCGCCCTGGCGGCCTGCCGCGACATCCACGACACCTACATGCGCGCCGGCTTCGGCGCGGGGATGGCCAAGTTCATCGGGCTCACCAGCCACACCGGTGAGATCCCGGCCGATTGGGTCGACCGACCGACCCCCGATCCGGCGGCGTTCGGACTGCCGTCCGAGGACGACGGCGGGCGCAGCGACCCCCTGATGGGCCTGAACATGCCCGCCACGCTGGAGTACGTGCCGGACTTCGATGCGCTGCGTGCTGCACCGACGCGGATCGTGGTGGCAGCCGGCGAGGAGTCGGCCGGTCAGATGGCTCACCGTGGCGCGTACGCCGTGGCCGAGCGGCTGGGCCAGGAGGTCGTCGTCTTCCCGAGCCACCACGGAGGGTTCCTGGGCGGCGAGCACGGCTGGGCCGGGCAGCCCGAGGCATTCGCCGCGAAGCTGCGGGACGTGCTCGCAGCCTAGCCTGCCGAATCGTGCGCCAGGATGCGATAGTCCCCGTCGTACCGGACGCCGAGGCTGTTGTTGAACAGGTTCAGCATGTTGATGTAGCCGATCAGGAACGTCAGTTCGACGATCTCGGGATCGCTGAAGCGCTCGTGCAGCTCGGCGAAGAGCGCAGCGGGAATGGCGTTCGAATCGGCCATCACGGCGCGCGTGTAGTCGACGGCCAGCCGCTCGCGCGGAGCCAGCGCATCGGTCCGCTGGATGGCCTCCAGCGGGTCGGTCACGATGCTGCCCAGCTCGACGATGTCGACGTGTGCGTCCGTGCAGAACTGGCAGGCGTTTCCCTGCGAGGCGGCGATGATGACCAGTTCCTTGATGCGCCGCTCCAGCAGGCCGCCGGGATAGACGCCGTCGCCGAAGCCGGCGAAGGCGCGCAGGATCTCGGGGCGCAGGCACATGGCCTGGAGCATCTCGACCGGCGGCCGTCCCCGTTCCCACAGGCCGCGGCTCTCGTCGAAGGAAGGGTCGTCCTTGACGGCCTCGAAGGCCGACCGGATCTGCTCGGGGGTCACGGTCACGCGCATGGATGTCTCCGGCTGGGTGTTCTGCGACCTGCAACCCCGATTCTGCACGCTACGGCTGGCCCTCGTAGGCTTGCCGGCATGGCGACGAGGGACCGCGAGGCGCCCCCGCCCGCGCTGACGGCATACCTGCTCGAGGGCCTGGACGACCAGCCGCTCGCCGAGGAACTCGCCACCTGGTTGGGCGAGCGGCGGTTCCGCGCGTTCGTGCACTCGAACCGCGAGAAGATCCGCAAGAAGCTCCGCACCGCCGCGGACGCCGAGGGCCGGCGGGACGTCCGCCTCGAGCTCCTCGCCGCGCGCCTGCTGCTCGCCGACCGGCGCATGGAGCTCACCTTCGAGCCGTACGGCGCGCGGGGCGGGCCCGATTTCCGGGTCTCGATCGCGGGTCAGGCGCCGTTCAACCTCGAGGTCACGCGCCTTCGTGCCCGCGCCGACGAGACACGCGTCGGAGCCCAGCTGCTGGCCAAGCTGCGCCAGCTGCCGCCCAGCGTCGCCAACGCGGTCCTGATCGGCGTCGAGGGGATGACCCCGGACAGTGTCGACCTGGACGCGATCGTGCGAGGCATCCGTGCACGAGCGGACGCCAAGGAAGAGACCTTCTTCGTCGGCCGCGGTTTCGAGAGCTCCCGCGGCTTCTACCAGCGCTTCCTGCGGCTGGGTGGCGCCGTCATCTTCAACGAGATGGCGTCCGGTACCGGTCATGCACGGCTGTGGGCCAACCCATCCGCGCGAATCCCCCTTCCGTCGCAGGTCGCGCGGGTTGCCGCCGAGCTCGCGCGGCACCGATGAGTCCGGCAGGTGGCAACGGTCCTACCCACTGACGACACAGCGCTCACGCGCAAGGAGAAGCCGATGCGCACGCTCTATCCCTGCCTCTGGTTCGACGGCAACGCCGAGGAGGCGGCCGCCTTCTATTCCTCGCTCCTGCCCGACAGCCACGTGGACAGGGTGTGGCGCTCGCCGGCGGACACCCCCAGCGGCCCGGCCGGCATGGTGCTCACCGTCGACTTCACCCTCGCCGGCCAGCGGCTGCAGGGCCTGAACGGCGGCCCCGAGTTCCGCTTCAACGAGGCCGTGTCCTTCGTCATCGAGTGCGACGACCAGGCCGAGGTCGACCGACTATGGGATGCGCTCACCGCCGACGGCGGCGAGCCCGGCCCGTGCGGCTGGCTCAAGGATCGGTTCGGCCTCTCCTGGCAGATCGTGCCGACCGAGCTCAACCGCCTGGTGAGCGATCCCGATCCGGAGCGCGCGCGGCGTGCCATGCAGGCGATGCTGCAGATGGGCAAGATCGACGTCGAGGAGCTGCGGCGCGCCGCCGACGCCACATAGCCGGCGCGACCGCCCTCAGGCGACGGGCACCTTCGCCATGACCTCCGCGGCGATCTCGTGCGCCCAGGCCTCGATCGCCGGCCAATCCCGGAAGTCGCCGGCCGGCAGGACTCGCCGCGCCGCGGGCAGCAGGCGAACGAGCCGCTCCTGCATCGACTTCGGCGGGTCTTTCGGATCGAACGCGCCCAGGAAGACGCGATGATCGCGCGGGTGGATGACGGCCGACAGCGCCTCGATCTTCTTGCGCCCGCCGCTCCCCGGCCCCTCGGCCGGTCCCAGGCAGTTCGTCAGGCTGTCGTCGGTCTGCGTCTCCATGGATGAGCCGGGCAATGGCCCGCTGCTGAACAGCCAGACCTGCTGCGTGGCGAGGATCGCCTGGTTCCGCTCCAGGAACTCGATTCCCTCCTTGTGCCATTTCCCGATCTGCACGCCGCTGCCGATCACGTGCGCGTCGAAGCCGCTGGGATCGGGGCGGTCCGCGGCATCGGCCAATACGACGTCGCCTCCCTCGCTCCGGAGGACCTCCGCGATCCGTTCCGCGATCCCGGCGGTGCCACCGTGACGGCTGGCATACACGACCTGCACCCTGGGCATCTGAACTGCCTCCTCCACCCGCCATTCGTTCCGTGTGCGCCCCTCGGCACTCTGGAATGCCTTCTTGGCGATGTGGGCGCCAGAGTCGAGCGGCCTCTTCGGTGCGGGCATTCGGCCTGAGGCGAAGGAGGACATGGACCGATGGCAACCTTCATTCTCGTACCCGGCGGCGGCGGCGATGCCTGGGACTGGCATCGTCTCGTCCCCGAGCTGGAACGCCTCGGCCACCGAGCGATCGCGGTCACCCTCCCCGCCGCCGACGACGCGGCGGGCTGGGCGGAGTACGCCGACGTCATCGCCGCTGCGGGCGGCACGCCTAACGACCGGGTGGTGGTGGCCCATTCGCTCGGAGGCTTCAGCGCATCGCTCGCCTGCGACCGCATGCGAGTCGAACTGCTCGTCCTCCTCAACGCAACGGTCCCCCGTCCCGGCGAGACCGGGGCCCAGTGGGGGGCGGACGTGGGCAGTGCCGAGGCGCAGCGCGAGTACCTCCGCGAGATCGGGCTTTCGGCGGCGGACGCCGAGGACGATGAGATCCTCTACTACCACGACGTGCCGGCGCAGGTCGTCCAGGAAGCCCGGCGCCGGCAGCCTCACCAGTCGTGGACGCCGATGACCCAGCCCTGGCCGCTAACGGCCTGGCCGGACGTGCCGACGCGGGTGCTCGCGGGGCGCGACGACCGGCTCTTCCCGGCGAGGTTCCAGCGCCGCGTCGCCCGCGAGCGACTCGGCATCGAGGCGGACGAGATGGACGGCGGCCACATGCTCGCCCTCAGCCGTCCCGCTCAGCTCGCCGCGCGGCTGGAAGACTACCGGCGCGAGGCAGCGCGGCGCCCCGCTTAGGGCTGCATCTCCGCGCCCATCGGGCGCATCAGCTGGAAGTAGTTGTCATCCGGATCAGCGAAGGTCGCGATCAGCCCTTCCTGGCCCTCGAAGCCGTACGGCTCCCGGATGACGATCGCGCCAGCCTCGCGAAACCGCTCGAAATCGGCCTTGACGTCGGCCGACTCGACGTTCCAGATGATGCGGCCGGGCGTCGCGTTGCGGCCCTTGACCTGGTCGTGCGGCCCGACCGTGACCGAGCCGGAACCGAGCATCCAGCCGGTGTAGCCACCATCGTTCCAGGTCGGCTCCCCGAAGAGGCGGGTGTAGTACGTGACGAGCTGCTCCGGGTGCTCGGAACCGATGAGGATGCTGTTGAGGTTCATGTCTCTCCTCGCTGAAAGGATGTGCGTCCGTTGCTAGGACGGCACGAAGCGCGCCAGGTCATCGGTCCCCCAGGCGTCGCGCGGTTGCGCCTCCTGCGACAATACGGCCGATGGCCGCGCCCGCCGCATCAATCCACGTCAAGCGCGAGCAGAACCACCTCGCCTGGGACCCGGCGATCGAGCCGATCGCCACCGTGGGCTCCGGCGACATCGTCGAGTTCGACTGCCTGGACGCGGGCAACGGGCAGATCAATGCCGCGTCGACGACCGAGAGTCTCGCGAGCCTCGATTTCTCGCGCGTGGACCAGGTCAACGGGCCAATTGCCGTGGAGGGCGCCGAGGCGGGCGACACGCTTCAGCTCGACCTGCTCGCGTTCGAGACGGCCGATTGGGGCTGGACCGCCTCGATCCCCGGCTTCGGCCTGCTGGCCGACGACTTCCCCGATGGCTTCCTGAAGATCACCCGGCTCACGGGTGGAGCAGATCGCGCCGAGTTCTGGCCCGGCGTCCGCGTGCCACTGGCGCCGTTCTGCGGCGAGCTCGGCGTGGCGCCGGCCCATGGGCCGCTCTCCACCATCCCCCCGGACGTCCACGGCGGGAACATGGACACGCGTCACCTGATCGCGGGCAGCACCCTGTTCCTGCCGGTCTTCCAGCCCGGCGGTCGGTTCTCGATCGGCGACGGGCACGCGACGCAGGGTGACGGCGAAGTGTGCGGGACCGCCATCGAGACGCCGATGCGGGCGCAGGTGCGCCTCACCGTGCGCAAGGACCTGCACGTCAGCGGCCCCGAGTTCCTGGCCGCGCCCGACCCGCACGCCGAGCTTCGCAACGGGGCACGCTATGCCACCGACGGCATCGGTCCCGACCTGATGCAGGCGGCCAGGGACGCTCTGCGGCGCATGGTCGAATGGCTGGTCCGCGAGCACGGCCTGGCGCCGATGGAGGCCTACCTGCTCTGCAGCGTGGCGGTGGACCTGCGCATCAGCGAGATCGTGGACGTGCCCAATTTCGTCGTGACCGCCCACTGCCCGCTGGGGATCTTCGAGTAGGACGAAGGCCGGCCCGCAGGCCGGCCCATCGGTCCATTTGAGGTCTCTGCCGTCAGCCGATCGCGTCGGTCGGCGACGGTGCCTCTCCGCCGTACACGTCGCCCATCCGGTCCAGCGATTCGGGACTGCGGGATCGGAGGACGAAGTACAGGACGACGCCGAGAAGCATCCAGACGCCGACGATCGGCGCCGTCCAGCGCAGCGCGTTCTCGTACGGAGGCAGCTCGATGTCCAGGAAGGGGATGGTCAGTCCGCCGATGACAGCCAGCCCGGCGGGGATCATGGCGAGCACCCCCAGCACCGGCACGATGAAGTGCCGCAGCCAGCTGAACTCGTCCCGTCGCATCCGCCAGAAGAAGCCGATGCAGGCCAGGTTCACGGCGATGTAGATGAACACGAAGATCAGCCCGATCATGGTGCCTAGGAAGACGTAGACGTTCAGGCCGCCGAAGCTCGCGGCGCCCTCCGGGGTCGGGAACGGGTCGTTGGCCAGGATGATGCCCAGCACCACGGCGATGACGATCCCGGTGATGGCCTGGAAGTGGACCGCGTTCACCGGCGCGCGCGTGTCGGGGTGCACCGCCGCGAACCAGCGCGGCAGCAGCGAAACGCGGCCCATCGCGAAGAGCGTGCGGGTCGCCGCCGTGGCCCCGGAGTTGGCGTTGGCCAGGGAGCTGTTCAGGATGGCGAGCACGATCAGCAGCCCGCCGATGCCGGGCAGGACCTCCTCGGCCATGAAGCCCCAGGGATCACCGTCATTGAAGGTGTAGAACTCGGTCATGCGGTCCGGCCCGAAGAAGACCGTGGCGGCGTAGTAGTTGAACACGTAGAACAGGCCGACGGCGATCGCCGACCAGACGACCGCGCGCGGGATGGTCCGCCGTGGCTCGCGCGTCTCCTCGCCGAGGGGCGCAGCCGCCTCGAAGCCGATGAAGGCCAGCAGGCAGAAGATCATCCCCTGGAATGCCGGCCGCACGCCGTCGTCGCCCGGCACGAACACGCTGAGCGTGTTGTTGTCGGCGTTGACGATCAGCAGCGCCGAGATCAGCAGGAAGATCGCGATCTCGATGATGCCCAGGACCACGCCGGCCCGGGTCGACAGGGCGACGCCGCGGTAGGTCAGCCACCAGACGGCCAGCCCGCACAGGATGGCCAGGCCGATCCAGGCGTACCCGAAGTCGATCCCCAGGTAGGCCGACAGGAAGATGGCGCCGTAGAAGCCGAAGCCGCCGAGCAGCAGGGGCATCACCAGCGGCTCCGCCAGGGCGAAGCCCCAGGCCACCAGCCACCCGAAGAACGAGCCGAGGCCGTTGCGTACGTAGGTGAACATCCCGCCCGCCGAGGGCAGGCGCCGCGCCAGCTCGGCCATGGAGAAGGCGGTGAACAGGACCGCGATCATGGCGAAGAGGACGGCCAGCGGGGTGATGCCCCCGGCGAAGCTCGTGGCGGCGCCGATGGAGAGCGCGGTCGCTACCGCCGGCGCCATGTGGGTGATGGACTGGAACAGGACCTCGGGCAGGCCGATGGCGTCGCGTTCCAGGCTGGGTCGGGTCGCGTCCGCGTCCGAGGTGACGGTCATGCGTGCGCTCCTCCAGTGGCGCCCCCCGAATGCCGCACCGCCGCTCTGGTGTCAGTTGCTGCTGGCGCTGCCCTCCGGCGTTCGCGGCGACCGAATACTACGGATGCGGCGCCGCGAGGGGAAGGGGAAATGCGAATGGTGATTGGCACGCGGGACGCAATGAGGGACCGTGAAAGGACGGCACGACCGGCGATGCTCGGCAGTAACCAACGATCGCGCGACGAGTTCGAGCAGCTTCTGCTCCTGCGTCGCTGCTATCCGTGGCGCAGCGATTACGACGCGCGCCAGACCCTGAGCGTCGCCGAGGCGATCCTGTACGGCGAGCAGCTGATGCGCCTCGCCCGAGTGGCGAACCACTGGACGGGGTACGGTCCGGCCCGCAGAGCCGCCTGACGCCGATCGCCGGACGGCCGCCGCCGGACGGCCGCCGCTTGACGACGCTCTCCGGTGGTCCTTTCGGGCCATACCGGTCCCCCATCCGGCGCAGCACACTCCCGGAGTGACTGCCGAACCGAGCGCCCTCGCGCCCGCGCAGCCGCGCGAGGGCCTGGTCCGCAACCTCGTGCCCCCGCGCCTCTTCGCGCGGGCGCCGCTGCTTCCGATCGGCCTCGCCGGAGCCGCGGCATGCGGCCTGACGATGCTGGTGGCCGCAACCCTTCCCGCCGGCGAGGCGCGTTGGGGCGGGCAGCTGCAGATGACGATGGCGTCCGTGGTAGCCGCCTCCATCGCCTGGCGCGCCACTCGGCTCGCCATGAGCCCCAGGCAACGCGCCTTCCGCTTCCACCTCTTCCTCAGCAGCGTCATCTGGCTGGCCGTGCAGCTCGCCTCCCTGGCCGGCACCGTTCGGCCGGACGTCCTGCTGCAGCCGCTCGAGTACGCCTTGCTGCTCGGCTGGTTCGTGGTCGTCGCCCGATGCTGGCACCTCGCCCTGCGCGAGCGGCTCGGCCGAGTTGAGGTCGCGGCCGTCTACCTGGACTCGACGGCCGTCTTCATCACCATCGCAGCGGGCGTCCTGCTCATGCTCGGGCCGGTGGCGGCCGTGAACCCGGGCGCGGCCCGCCTCTTG
>DASURX010000010.1:0-3536 GCA_036375355.1 Candidatus Limnocylindria bacterium | reverse complement strand
CGTTGTGGAAGTGGCCGCCGAAGCCCTTCTGGTAGGCGAGCCCGGCCACGCGCACGACCATCGGGTTGGTGAACTGGCCGTTCGAGAAGTACGCCAGGCTGCAGGCCTCGCCGCGCAGCTGGTCGAGGGCGTTGTGGAGGTAGGCCAGGTACTGGATCTCGGGCACGGGCAGGAGGCCGAGGTGCGCCGCGCCCTGGGCGATGCCCAGGATCGAGGTCTCGTCGAGCAGGGTGTCGAACACGCGCGCGATCCCGAAGCGCTTCTGCAGGTCCTTCTCGTGGTAGAGCGCGATCGGCTCCAGGAAGACGACCACCCGGCCGTCCTCGAGCGCGGTGGCAATGGCGCCGCGCAGCATGCGAGCCGCGTCATCGCCGCGTGACGGCACCGCCAGCAGCAAGCCCGGGATGTCGCGCAGCGCCCCGATCGAGTTGTCGTTGTGGAAGTGTCCGCCGAAGCCCTTCTGGTAGGCGAGCCCGGCGACGCGCACGACCATGGGGTTGCGGAACTGGTCGTCGCTGAAGAACTGCAGCGAGGCCGCCTCGCCGCGCAGCTGGTCGAGCGCGTTGTGGATGTAGGCCAGGTACTGGATCTCGGGGATCGGCAGCAGGCCGGTCAGCGCGGCCCCTTGGGCGATGCCCAGGATGCTCGTCTCGTCCAGCAGCGTGTCGAAGACGCGGCCCTCGCCGAAGCGTCGCTGCAGGTCATGGGTGACGTTGTAGACGCCGCCCTTGCGGCCGACATCCTCGCCGAAAACGACCAGCTCGGGTCGCCGGGCCAGCTCGTCGGTCAGGGCCGCGTTGATGCATCCGGCGAGCGTCCGGGCGTTCGGCAGCGCCGACTCCTCCGGCAGGTGGCCGCCGAACAGCTCGCGTCGCGTGTGCTCATCAAGGATCGATGCCTGTGCACGCTCGACGACCCGCTCGTGGTGAAACGGCGCCAGGGTGGCCACGACCTGCTGCGTCGTCTCGAGCTTCGGCCGGAGGGCTGCCTCCTCGGCGACGGCGGCCACCCGCTGGCGGGCGTCGTGCAGCAGCTGCTCCAGGTCCCGGGGCGTGGCGGCGCCGAGCTCGATCAGGCGGCGCGCGTTGCGCAGCAGCGGGTCGCGCGACTCGGTCTCGGCGATGTGCGCCACCGAGTGGTACATCTGCTCGGCGTCGCTGCCGGCGTGACCCCACAGCCGCACGGTCTTCAGGTGCAGGAACGCCGGCCGCCTCGTGCCACGCACGTAGCGGATCACGCTGGCAACCGTCTCCCACAGCTCGTCGAGCTCGCCTTCGGCGAGCGCGTAGCGCAGGTGCGGCTGCTCGCTGAAGGTCTCCTCGATCCAGCCCTGCGGCGTCGCCACGCTGATGCCGGTGCCGTTGTCCTCGCAGATGAACAGGATCGGCATGGGCAGACCGATGCGGTCGGCGTAGCGCGCCGTGTTGAACGCCGAGAGCGCGGTCGCATGGTTCACGCTGGCGTCGCCGAACGAGCAGGCCACGATGGCATCGGCCGGAAGATCGTTCGCGATGCCGAGGCGTCGCGAACGCGCCAGGCTGAAGGCCATGCCCATCGCCTTCGGCAGATGGCTGGCGATGGTGCTGGTCTGGGGCGGGACCCAGAGCGCCCGGCTGCCCCAGACCTTGTGGCGGCCCCGTGCGATGGGGTCCTCGCTCGACGCGACCGTGCCGAGGAGCGTGTCGAAGAGGGGCGTGCTGCCGGGCAGCTGGCGCGCCCGCGCCAGCATGAATCCGCCGGACCGATAGTGCAGGAAGGCAGGGTCCGTCACGCGCAGCAGCGCACCGATGACCGCGTTCTGCTCGTGGCCGGCGGAACCGATGGTGTAGAAGCTGCGGTCCGTCTTCTTCAGCTCCCGGGCCGCGACGTCGAGCTGGCGGCTGAGCACCCGGTCCTCGAACAGCTCCACCGCCCGATGCGCCACGAGGCTGCTCCCCGGGCAGACGGGCACGTCCGGCGCGAGCGGGGTCGCCGGCGGTGGGGCGCTGTGCAGGTAGCCGTCGAGGGCTGCCTCGACGATGGGAACGCGATCGAAAGTCATGCGGTCGGCGAGGACTCGGGCAGGTGGCTGCGGTGGCCGTCGCCATCATAGGCCGTCATCCATGGCATGGACGCGGCGCCGCCTCATGGCACGCATCGGTCAGTGCGGGAAGCCGTTGCCGTTGGTGCAGGCCGCCGCGACCTGTGCCATCAGCATGGTGACGGCGTTGGCGGCCAGGACCGAGGCGATGAATCGGCAGACGCGCGAGGGGAGATGCAGTCGCCCGGACAATTTGGATGCCCTCCTTGGCTCGGCACGCGCCGGCCGACGGTGACGCGTCGGCTTGCGGGACGGTGCCAGGGCAAGGAGACACCACGGGTCCTTACCAGCCGCTTACTGCGCGCTTACTGACGCCTCGCCATCGATGGGCGCGGCTCGAGGCGAGCCCGGCGGCTAGCCCAGCGAGATGAGGACGACCCCCGCGAGCGCCAGGGCCACCGCCAGCATCCCCAACGGCGGCAGCGATTCGCGCAGCACGATTCGCGCGAGGAGCATCGTGCCGAGCGGGTAGATGCCGGACAGCGCTGCGGCGAGGCCTACCGAGATCTGGGCGCTGGACACCACGAAGAGGCCGTTGCCGCCCACGTCCAGCAGCCCGGAGCAGAGAATCAGCGGCCAGGTCCTCGCCACGCTCGGTCCGACGGTCCCGCGAGCGCTGATCAACACCAGGATCGCCATCAGTGCGGATGCCGACCAACGACTTCCGACGAGCGCCCAGATGGGACCCTGCTGCGCGCCGAGGTCGAGCAGAACGTACCAGCCCCCGAACGCGATGGCGGCCAGCACCGCCAGGCCGACCGCTCGGCCGGAGACTCCCTGCCGCACCGCACCACCAGCCGCAAGCCCGGCTGCCCCGGCGCACAGCACGCCGACGACCTGCCACGGACCGATGGGCGCCCGCGCCACGAAGACGTCGAAACCGAGCGGAACGAGGACCGAGCCGATGCCCGAGACTCCGGCCACCAATCCCATGCTGCCCATCGACAGGGCGCGGTACAGGGCGGCGACGCCGATTCCGCCGAGCGTTCCGGCCGCCGCGCCGATCCACAGGGCCGATGCATCGGGCAAGGCCGGTCGCACCACCGCCAGCAGGACCAGCAGCGCGAGCGCGCCGACGAGCTGTGAACCGCCGGCCACCAGGATGCCGCGAGCGCGCCGGGTGGCCATGCCCCCGAGGAAGTCACCGGCACCGAACGAAGCGGCGGAGCCGATTCCGAGGACGATGCCGGGCGCGATCATGCCGCCCGACTCTAGCAGTCGTCAGCGCGACGCTCGGGTGCCCCAATGCACCCATGGCGCGCGGCGGACCGTGCGCCTATCCTGCTGCGAGATCGGCCGACTGCCGGCCGCACCAGGAGGGCGAACGTGATCATCGAAGAGGGGACTCCGAGCATCAGCCGCGGACCGTCGCGGCCGAAGTGGATCGTGGCGGTGGTCGCCGCCGTGGCCCTGCTGGCTGCGGCCATGGGCGGGGTGGCCGGCGCCTTCCTGATCA
>DASURX010000009.1:0-7435 GCA_036375355.1 Candidatus Limnocylindria bacterium | reverse complement strand
CGCTCGTGAGCAACCATGTCGTCGATCTCGTGAACCGCTACCCGCGGGAGCAGCTCCCGGAGGCGCTGACCGGCTACATCCGGGACCGATCGGGCTACGACTACCTGCATCACGCCGAGGTCGGCTCGTCGAACGCGGCCTTCGTCGGCGACGAGGTGACCGATCGGTTCAGCGTGCTCGGCTCGCCGGAGGAGCACATCGCCAAGCTGCACGAGCTCGCCGATGCCGGCGTCGACCAGTTCAACATCTACCTCATGAACGGCGACGAGGAGGATCAGCTCGACCGCTACGGCCGCGAGATCATCCCGCACCTCGCCGGCGTGGGCGCCGGCTGAGCGCGCGACCGTGAAGCCATCCTTCGTCGCGGGGTTCGGCCCGATCGTCCGCGACACCGAAGCCAGCCGCGCGTTCTGGGGATCCGGCTTAGGCATCGGCCTGGTGGAGGCTGCGCCGGGCTACTGGACCAACGACGACCTCGACGGCGTCAAGGCGTTCGCGCTGTGGCCGCTCTCGCAGGCTGCCGAATCCACCTTCGGGACCGATGCCTGGCCAGCCGACCTGCCCGTGCCGCAGGCATGGATGGAGCTTGACCTGGACTCGCCCGATGCCGTGGCCGAGGCCGTCGCCGAGCTGCAGGCCGCCGGGCATCGGCTGCTGCGCGACGCGCACGAGGAGCCGTGGGGCCAGACCACCGCCCGGCTGCAGAGCCCCGAGGGCCTGCTGGTGGGGATCACCTACACCCCCTGGATGCACGCGTCGGAACAGTCCTGATTCTCCGCCCGGCACCTTTCCTCTCACCCACGGGGACGTACACCGCGGAAACACGTCTCAGGCCGGTAATTGCGCCAATCGGGGTCGGATACCTGCCAGCGGCGGAGAAATCCGTGCAGGAGCAAGTTCGAGAACTTGCCCGCACCCTGCAACTTCTCCACACCTGGGAATTGGCGCCTGCGGTCCGCTACAGCGGGCCGGGCGGGCTCTCGCGGACTGTGCCATGCGGCACTTCAGTGCCACGCGGGCGCACGCTACCATCGGCCTCCGAAGACCCGCGCCCATCCGAGCCTGATTCGCGGCGTCCGCCGCTACGGAGGAAAGCAATGCGCACCCTCATCAAGCACGGCACGATCGTGAACGCGGACGCCACCACCCGCGCCGACGTGCTGATCGACGGCGAGACGATCGCCATGATCGGGACCGATCTCGAGGCCACCGCCGACCGAACGCTGGACGCCAGCGACAAGTGGGTCGTCCCCGGCGGCATCGACGTCCACACCCACTTCGAGCTGCCCTTCGGCGGGACCTTCGCCAAGGACACCTTCGAGACCGGGACGCGCGCGGCGGCATTCGGCGGGACCACCACCGTCATCGACTTCGCGGTGCAGCCCCGGGGCGGGTCGCTGCGCCAGGGCCTGGACGCCTGGATGGAGAAGGCGGAGGGCAACGCCTGCATCGACTACGGCTTCCACATGATCGTCTCGGACGTGCGCGACGACGTCCTGTCCGAGATGGACACCCTGGTCGACGAGGGCGTCACCACCTTCAAGCTGTTTACCGCTTACCCCGGCGTCTTCCTGTCCGATGACGGCGCCATCTTTCGCGCCATGCAGCAGACCGCCAAGAACGGCGGCATGATCCTGATGCACGCCGAGAACGGCCTGGCCATCGACGTGGTCGCCAACCAGAACGCCGAGGCCGGCAACACCGACCCGGTCTGGCACGGCATCAGCCGCTCGCCGGTCATGGAGGGCGACGCCACCAACCGCGTCATCCGCTTGGCCCAGGTGGCCGGCGTGCCGGTGTACATCGTGCATCTCTCCTCGCGGCACGCCCTCAACGAGGTGCGCCGTGCCCGCGACGAGGGCCTGCCGGCGTTCGCCGAGACCTGCCCGCAGTACCTCTTCCTGTCGCTCGACGACATGCGCAACGGGTTCGAGGGCGCCAAGTTCGTCTGCTCGCCACCGCTGCGCCCGGCCGACCATCAGGAGGACCTGTGGCTCGGCCTGCTGCGCGACGACCTGCAGGTCGTCTCGACCGACCATTGCCCTTTCGACTTCCACGGCCAGAAGGAGCTCGGTCGCGGCGACTTCCGCAAGATCCCGAACGGCCTGCCGGGCGTGGAGGATCGGGTCAACCTGCTGCACCACGGTGGCCCGGCCTCCGGCCGCATGTCCCCGAACCGATGGGTGGAGGTCTGCTCCACCGCGCCGGCGCGCATGTTCGGGCTGGCACAAAAGGGTGCGGTGGCGGTGGGCAAGGACGCCGACATCCTGATCTACGACCCGAACCGCAAGCACACCATCAGCGCCAAGACGCACCACATGAACGTGGACTACTCCTGCTACGAGGGCATGGAGATCACCGGTGGCGCCGATGTCGTGCTGTCGCGCGGCCGGATCATCGTCGACGGCGACGAGTGGCTGGGCGAGAAGGGCGGCGGCCGCTTCATCCGTCGCGAGCGGAGCGGCGTCCAGGTCAAGTAGCCCGGCGCACGCCCTGCGCTCGAACCCGGATAGCATCTGGCCGTGACCGAACGAGGCGCGCGGCCCGCCGCCATCTTCCTCAACGAGGGAGCGGGCTCCGCACGAGCCGCGCGCACCCGGCGCGCGGTGGAGGTGGCGAGGCGCGCGCTGGACGCAGATCTGCACGTCACGCGCACGCGCGACCCGGTCGAGCTCGCGACATGGCTCGGCGAACGGGTCAGCGACTACGAGACCGTGGTCGTCGCGGGCGGCGACGGGTCGCTGGCTGCGGCCTACAACGCCCTCCGAGGGCGATCCCTGGCCCTGGGCTACATTCCCGCGGGGTTCGGCAACGCCACGGCCCATCTGCTGCGCCTGCCACGCCACCCCGCCGCCCTGGCGCAGGTGCTCGCCACCGGGGAGGCCCGCCTCGTCGACCTCCTGCACCTCGAGGCCGATGGCGTGGATCGCCTGGCGCTGTTCGCCGGGGTCGGCTGGGACGCGCTCGTGGCGGACCGCTACGCGGCAGCCGGCTCACGCGGCCTGGCCGGCTGGGCGACCGCGATCACCCGCTCCCTGCCGGACCTGGTGCGGCGCACTCCCGTGCTCGTCGAGGTCGACGGCGTGGTCGCCCACGAAGGACCGATGGAGATGCTCGCCATCGGCACGACCCCGTACTACGGTCGCGGGCTGCTCGTGAACCCGGGGGCCAGGCCGGACGCCGGCCGGCTCACCGCCCGGGTGTACCGCGGTCCGCTGCCCGCCTTCGCCCTCGATGCGGCGCGGTGGTTGGTGCGTCGCGCGCCCGGCGACGTGCCCTTGCGTGGCACGAGCATCCGGGTACGCACGCTCGACGGAAGGCCGCTCCCCGTCGAGTCAGACGGCGATTCCCTCGGTCGCCGGGATTCCTGGACGGCGACGCTCGCTCGGGGTGCGGTCAGGCTCATCGGCAATTGGTGATCCGGCGCACCGCTGGTGTCCAATAGCCGTTGCATGGGCTAATGAATCGGTCCTATTCTTCCGCGCCTAAGGCGCGTTCCCATCGGCGCATCCGCGCGCCCGGAGCTGGCTCACAGAGCGAGGGAGGTGGCCCGTCCGGAAGTCCTGACCACACGTTTCCACGATTGCTGCAACTTCGTGCGGCGCTGGCAGCCGCAAAACCGTCCCAACCACGCACCGGAGATCGACAGTTGCGCAAGTTCGTTTCGGTACTTATGGCACTGGGCCTCGTCTTCAGCCTGACGACGATTGCCTTCGCCCGGAATCCCGAGTCCGCGGCCAACGAACGGCTGAGCCGCAGCGACAATTTCACCAGCCCGATTCAGACCAAGCAGACCGAGTTGAAGCAGGCAGCCCTCGAAAAGGTCGCCAAGGGCGAGGCCAAGGCGATGGGCCCCAACAAGGTCGTCCAGGTTGCGCCGGGTCAGTTCGTCGAGCTTGGCGTCGAGGACACCGACTCGATCTGGACACTCCTGGGCGAGTTCAGCGACCTGGACCACAACCTGATCGCAGAGCCGGACCGCAGCGTGGACAACACCACGAAGTGGGAGCCCGACTTCAGCCAGGACTACTACAGGAACCTGCTGTTCAGCCAGGCGAAGGGCGCCAACACCATGGCGAACTACTACCTGGAGCAGTCGTCCGGCCGCTACACGGTCGACGGTGACGTCACCGACTGGGTGAGCGTTCCCCAGACCGGCGCGTACTACGGTTCCAACACCAAGTCCGATGCGTACGCGTGGATCTTCATCCGCGACGAACTGGCAGCCTGGACCGCCGCGCAGCACACCGCCGGCATGAGCGACGCCGACATCGCGGCCTACCTGTCGCAGTTCGACCAGTGGGATCGCTACGACTACAACGGCAACGGCAACTTCGACGAGCCGGATGGCTACATCGATCACTTCCAGACGATCCATTCCGGCGAGGGCGAAGAGGCTGGTGGCGGGGTCCTCGGCAGCGACGCGATCTGGTCGCATCGTTGGTACGCCTTCTACAACAACATCGGCGTGACCGGTCCATCGTTCAACAAGTTCGGTGGCATCCAGATCCCCGGCACGAATCTGTGGATCGGCGATTACACCATCGAGCCCGAGAACGGCGGCGTGGGCGTCTTCACGCACGAGTTCGCGCACGACCTCGGCCTGCCGGATGAGTACGACACGAGCGGCAATACCGGCGGCGCCGAGAACTCGACCGGCTTCTGGACGCTGATGTCCAGCGGGTCATGGGGCAACAACGGCGTTGCGGCCGAGGGCATCGGTGATCGGCCGTTCCACATGAATGCCTGGGACAAGGTCCAGCTCGGCTGGCTGAACTACGCGATCACCGGGCCGGGCGGCGCGGCGATGAACGTAAAGCTCGGTCCGGCTGAGACCAATACCAAGCAGGCTCAGGCCGCGATCGTGCTGCTGCCCGACCGTGAGCACCAGGTCTACGTCGGCGACCCGTTCGCTGGTAGCAGCTTCTACTACTCGGGGGCCGCGAACGACCTCGACACCACCATGGCGAAGTCGTTCGACCTCCCGGCGGGAGCGACTCTGACTGCCAAGGTGCGCTACAGCATTGAGTCGGATTACGACTACGCGTACGTAGCGGTGGACGGCACGAAGGTGACGACCAACCTGTCGAACTCGTCGGTGGTTTCCGAAGGCATCGACGGTCATTCGACCGGGTGGGTCGACCTGACGGCGAATCTGCCGGCGGGCACCCACACGATCGGCTTTGGATACTTCACCGATGGTGGCGTACAGGGGGACGGCGACTCCAATGCGCCGGGCATCGCGATCGATGAGATCACGATCACGGGGCAGGCCGTGGACGGGGCCGAGAGCGACACCGGCTGGACCTTCGAATCCAACGCGGACACCGGCTTCCACGCCACGACGGGAACGGAGGTCTTCACCTCCTTCAACTTCTACGTGGCAGAGAACCGGCAGTACTGGGGCTACGACGCCAATCTGGCGACCGGGCCGTACAACTTCACGACCGGTACGTGGGCGGAGCGGTTCCCGTACCAGGATGGCCTCCTGGTCTGGTACTCCGACTACTTCTGGGGAGACAATTCGGTCGGTGACCATCCCGGCGAGGGCCTGGTCCTCCCGGTGGACGCGCGGCCCGACATCCTCCACTGGGCGGATGACGGGACGAACATGCGCGGACGGTTCCAGCCGTTCGATGCGACCTTCGGCACCCCGGCCGACTCGATCACGCTGCATCACAACGGCGTGGCGACGACGATCCCGGCGCAGAAGGCCGTGATGGTGTTCGACGACAGCCTGAGCTACTACCGGGCGAGTGACCCGGCAGACGCCAGCAGCCACTACCAGGCGGGATGGTTCAGCGTGAACAACCCGCATACCGGGACGAAGATTCGGGTGATGAGCGTCACGCCTGGCGGCATGATGCAGATCCAGATCACGCCGCCGCCGGCGCAGTGACCGCATCATCCCTGACCTGACGTCGTGGAGGGGGCCGGCAGATTGCCGGCCCTCTCCATTTGCGCCCCAGGCGCGCTTCGTGCACAAACGGACGTGACATGCGCGTGTCGAGGTGGATGGTCGCCCTGGCGATCCTGGCAGTGGTAGCCGGCCTGGCTGTTGCCGGCTGCCGGTTGTTCGCGCCACCCAGCCAGGACCCCAGCTCCCCGTCGCAGGCGTTTCCGCGCTGGTCCGACCGCCCGGCCAAGCCATCGCCAACCATGGAAGTGCCCCCACCCCGCAACTGAGCGCGCATGAGTGCCCTGCCGGGGCATACTGGAGGACCTATGAGAAGAGCCCGGACGACCGCGTCGGCACTCATGCTGGTATCTGCGATGACCGTCAGCGGCTGCCAGCTGCTGGTGCAGATGGCGCCTCGCGACCTAAGCGCGCCGGAGAGCGCGCCGGCTACCCCGACGCCCGCACCGGCGTCGCAGGACCCAACGTCCCCCGAGCCGGCGACACCGCAACCGTCGGAGATCCTCGTGGTGCCGACTCAGGCGGACGAATCGCTGCCGTCGCCGACCATGGAGGTCCCGCCCCCGCGGAACTAGGCCGGCGCGACGCTGCGCCGTACGTGGTCCAGCGCGGCGAACGCAGCGCGGCGAAGGCGCTGCGGCCCGGAGCCGTGGATTCGCAGCTCGGCCCGCGGCAGCGACACCACCCCGCTGACCGAGACCCGCACCCGGCTCCTGCCATGCGAGTCCTGGGGCAGCAGCGAGACCTGGAGGACGGCATCCGCGCTGGGTGACGAGACAGCGCCGCCGGCGTCGAGCATTCCCCCGACGTAGCGCGCGCAGCCATCACGCGCCGGAGCGGCGGCAAGGATGGCCAGCAGGGCGCCGTCGGTATCGGCCTCCCAGGAGGCGACCGTCCCGCAGCCGGCGCGCGCCAGCGCGGCGAGGGCGACCGAGGCAAGGTCGTCCGCATCGGTCCCCCACACGTGCTCGCCCAGGCCCGATGCCGTGGCGGCGGCGGGCCCCTCCAGCAGCCGCGGATCGTCGCGCGTCGAGAAGCGGATGTGGACGCCGTCGTCACGCGCGTAGATCCCGGTCGTGACGCCCGGCGGCGGCGACTCGAGCACGGGTGCCACGGCCTCGGCCGCGGCCGACTCGCCGATGCCGAAGGTCTTCACCGTCCGCAGGTGGAGCGGCGCCAGCGCGAAGCGGTCGCGCAGGCGCGGCGCCAGCTCCTCGTCGAACATGCGGCGCATCTCGGACGGCACGCCGGGCATCAGCGCCACCACGCAGGCGTCGCGATCCAGCCACCAGCCCGGCGCCGAGCCGACGGGGTTGGGCAGGATCTCCGCCGACGGCACGCGCAGCGCCTGGCACAGGTTCGTCTCCGGCATCCGGCCGAAGGCCGTGAACCGCTCGCGCAACATCGCCTCCAGGGCCGGATCGGCGGCCAAGGTCTCGCCGATCGCGTCGGCGACCGCCTCGCGGGTCAGGTCGTCGTGGGTCGGGCCCAGCCCGCCGGTGGCCACCACCAGCGCGG
>DASURX010000008.1:0-7906 GCA_036375355.1 Candidatus Limnocylindria bacterium | reverse complement strand
CATCGGCCCATGCCGCGCAGCGTCCAGGCCACGCCACGCGATGCCAGGATGTCCGGCTTGGCAGGGTAGATCCAGACGCCGATGACCGGGTCCGGCGACAGCTGGCGGGCCAGGCTGACCGGCACGGACTCCCACGGCCCGGCATCGCACCACACGCCCTGCTCGTCGGGGCACGGCGGAAAGAAGGCGGGTACCGCGATGCTGCGCTGCACGGCCTCCACCACCTTGCCCGATGTGATGGCCACCCGGCGCCCCGCGGCCAGGTCGTAGGCAGAGACGGCAAAGGGGATCGGCAGCTGATCGAAGGTGGGATCGCCGAGCAGCTCGGCCATCCGCTCCATCAGGCGCTGCGGATCGAAGAGCGCCAACCGCCCGGGCCGGCCAATCAGCTCGTTGATGCGCGTCTCGGCCGCGAGCCGCTCGATCGCGTCCGGGCTGAAGCCCGCCGCCAAGCCCGCACCCACCACCGAGCCGATGCTGGTGCCCACGATCAGGCTGGGGCGCATCCCCGCTTCGTCGAGCGCCCGCGCCACGCCGATGTGCGCCCAGCCGCGTCCCCCGCCCCCGCCGAGGGCGAGCGTGAACCGATCGCCGATCAGCCGTCGCGTTGGGCCGAGTGCTCCGGACACTGGCAAAGCTCCCTGAGCCGCTGGTAGGTGAAGAGGCCCGTATCGTGGCCGTCGGCCCAGATCGGCGCAAGCGCGTAGCGGCCGATCCACTTCACCCGCTCGAGCGTGGTTTGCTGGGGCGTCAGCACCGTCTCCAGCGTCATCACCCCGGGCAGATTGCCCTCGCCCGCGCACAGCGCGCAGGGGCAGGCGCGCCGCAGCTCGGTCCAGCCCCACTCGCCCAGGTGGCCGTCGTCCCAGCGGATGCGCATCCGTCGCGCCGTCTCGTCCAGCTCGACGGCGATCGGGTTCACGATCTCGTGCATCTGGTCACCTCAGCCGGCAGCCGGCAGCCAGTTCGGGGCCACACCCACCCAGGACGCCCCGAACGAGGCTCCGTTGCTGGTGAGCGGCATGGGTGCCTTCTTGTCGACCAGGTCCCACACGTACAGGTCCTGGCGCACGCCGCCGGCGCTGGTCAGGTGGCCCAGCGTGAAGACGATCTCGTTGCTGGTCGGCGCCCAGCGGATGTGGCTGATGAGGCCGGTGATGGTGATCTGCGCCTTCTGGTTGTCGCCGCGGTCGCGCAGCGTCATGGTCGACTTGCCGTCAGCGTCGCTCAGCTCGATCCGGCTGCGGCCGTCCGGCGACCACAGCACCGGCTGGCTGCTGACCTCCGTGCGCGAGCCGTCCCCGGGATCGATCTGGTAGACCGATGGCGCGCCCAGGATCCAGAGCGCCAGGTTGCCATCGGCCATGGCGTACAGGCGAACGGTGTTGCCGTCGTCGATGAACTGGGCCTCCCTGAGCGGCGGATCCGCACCGATGGTGGGGTGCGGGTAGGTCACGCTGGCCAGGCCCTTGACAGCGGCCGTGGCGAAGTCGATCTCGAGCACCTCGGCCCGGTCGTTGCTCCCGTCGCGGGTGATGCGCACCGCGTACACGGTCTGCGCGTCCCAGCCGAACGAGACGGCGTTCACGCTCGTCGCCAGCTCCCGTCCCGGCTCACCGGGTGTCAGCGCCGTCGCCGATCCGTTGATGATCGCAACGCCCACCGTGCCGTCCGGCGCCCAGGTGTAGGCGTCAACGCCGGTCCCCGCCTGGGCCATGATCTTGGGCTGGCTGCCGGACGAGAAGTCGCGGCGCAGCAGGTAGATCGGCGCCGTCCCCGACGGCCTCCCCAGGAAGACCATTTCCAGCGGCCCGTACTGCGGCGGCGGCGTGGCGGTCGGCGCGGGCGTGGGCGTGGGCGTCGGGTCTGGCACCGCGGTCGGCTCGGCCGAGGCCACCTGCGAGGCCGATGGCAAGCCGCCTCCCGAACCGCTTGCCGCCGGCGTCGGGCTGTCGGACGGCCCACCGGCCAGCAGGCCGTCGGATGAGGTGAAGATCAGGGCCAGCAGCACGATCACGATGCCAGCCAGGGCCAGCGCCACGCCGATCAGCCAGGGCACCGCCTGCTCGGCGGTCGTGGGACGACGGCGCTCGCCCTGGCGCTTGGGATCCCACCCGTTGCCGCCGTCGAACGCCGTGCTCCGCTGACCTTCCTCGGTGACCGGGGTGACGTCCGCCTCCGGCCAGGCCGATGTCGGCTCTGGCTCGGGCTCCGGCTCGGGCTCGGGGATCGGCTCTGGCTCGGGCTCTGGCTCGGGCTCCGGCTCGGGCTCCGGCTCGGGCTGCCATGCCGGAGCGATCGGCTCGGCTTCGGACGGCGACCCGGGCTCGAGCATCGGCTCCGGTTCGGGCTCCGCGGGACGCCACGGCTCGTCGGCCGGGCTCTCCACCGGCGACTGCTCCATCTCGAATTGCCCGTCCGGCTCGTCGGACTCGGCTGCGGCACCCGTCGAGGATGGCTCCAGTTCCGCCTGCCAGGGCGGAGGCATCGGCTCAGGCTCAGCCTCAGGCTCCGGCGCAGGGGGTTGTTCCGCCTGCCAGGGCGGAGGCATCGGCTCAGGCTCGACCTCCGGCTCCGGCTCGGCCTCCGGCTCAGGCTCGGGCGCTGGCTGCTCGGTCGGGAAGGGCTCGGGGGGAACAGGAACGCTGCTGCCCGCCACGGCGAACTCGGGGAACGGCTCGACCTCCGGCGGCGCCAGCGGCGGCGGAGTCCAGTCGAAAGGATCGGGCTCGTCCGGGCGGTCGCGCCAGGTGGCGGACCAGTCGGTGTCGGGGTCGGGGCCGGCGACGGGCTCAGAGGCACGATGCTCGTCCTGGTCAATGTCCCAGTCCAGGCTTCGGTCCAGGTCGCGCTCGGGCCAGTGAGCGCCGCCGTCCGGCTGGCGGGGATCACTCAAGAGCTGCTCCCGCGGGCTGCGCGGCTCACCGCGGCATCATAGCGGAGGCTCACGACGGCGATCCCGGCGACCACCAATGCGGTGCCGATCACCAGGCGCAGGTCGAGCAGCTCGTCCAGGAAGATCACGCCCAGAGCGACTCCGACGATGGGGAAGACGTAGGTGACCATGCTCGCCAGCGTCGCGCCGAGCTCGGCGATCAGGAAGAAGTAGAGCAGGTAGGCCACGAAGGCGCCCATGATCCCCAGCCACAGCAGGGCGACGATCGTGTCGGGCTGGTGGGGGAGCTGGAGGCCGTCGGCGACGATGGCCAGCGGCCACGCGAAGATCGCGCCGAACACCAGGGTCCCCGCCGAGACGACGTACCGATGCGTGACCTGCAGATGGTGGCGCGCGTAGGAGGCTGCCACCGCGTAGGCGAACGCCGCCACCGCGACGGCGCCGGCGCCAAGCAGGGCGACGGGATCGCCCCGCAGCTCGAACTCGCGGCTGGCGAGGAACGCGGCGCCGCCAAAGCCGACCAGCAGGCCCAGGACGCGCAGGCCGGTGATCGGCTCGACGCGCAGGAAGAGGCCGGCGATCAGCAGGCTGAAGATGGGGGTCAGCGAGTTCAGCACGGCGGCCGTCCCCGAATCCACGACCGTCTCGCCCCAGCTGATCAGCGTGTACGGGACCGCGGCGTTCAGCAGGCCCACCACCGCCAGCGGCAGCAGCTCGGGGACCGTCCGCGGGAAGCGCGTGCCGGTCAGGCGCAGGAACACGAGCACCACCGCTGCGCCGATGGTGATGCGCTCCGCGGCCAGCGTCGCGGCGGGCAGCTCGTCGACCGCGATCTTGATCCACAGGAAGCTGGATCCCCAGATCAATCCAAGGCCGATGAAGGCGGCGGGCACAACGAAGCGCTTGGGCATCAGGTCCTGGACGTGTTCGGGCTCAACGATGGCATCCTGTCAAGGGACCGGGGCATGGTAACGGCCACCGTGCGCGAGCTGACGCGACATGTTGGCGATCTTTGAGCAACTCGCCACGAGATGAGTCCCATACCGTGTGAAGATGCCGGTCTATCCCGGCACTCATCAGTGGACGGGCATGGACCGAGAACTCGTGACTCGAGCGCAGGCAGGCGACGAAGGGGCCTTCATGAGCCTCGCCGTGGCCACCGGCGATCGGCTCCATGCAGTCGCGCATCGGATCCTGCGCGACACCGACCTCGCCGAGGACGCCACGCAGCAGGCGCTGCTGGCCATCTGGCGAGACCTCCCGCAGCTGCGCGACCCGGCTCGCTTCGAAGCCTGGTCGTATCGGCTCCTCGTGCGCGCCTGCTACGCCGAGGCCCGTCGCAGCCGAACCAGGGCGCCGAACCTTCGCCTTCTCCCCACGGATGAGCCGATGGCCGGCGATGCCCTGCACTCGATCCATGATCGCGATCAGCTGGAACGCGGGTTCCGGCGTCTCTCGGTCGACCATCGCGCGGTGGTCGTCCTGCATCACTACATGGACATGACGCTCCCCGAGGTCGCCGATGCGCTCGGCATCCCGGAGGGCACAGTCCGATCCCGTCTTCATTACGCGATGCGCGGGCTGCGCGCGGCACTCGATGCCGACGCGCGGCCGCCCGTCCGGGAGGTTGCGCAATGAGCAACGAACGCGACACCACGCGCATCGTCAGATCGTGGCTGGAGGAGGGCGCCGACCGCATCCCGGACCGCGTCCTGGATGTCGTCGAGGCCCGGCTTCACGCCACCCCCCAGCGCCGAGCCGGCTGGCTGGCGCGGAGGTTCTCGATCATGAACAGAACGACCGTCCGCTACGGCCTGGGAGCCGCGGCGATCATCTTCGTCCTGGTTCTGGGCAGCCGGTTCCTGCCCACTTCGAACACGGGTGGCCCGCAGCCCACCCCAACGCCAACCCCCGAACCGACGCCGGCGCCCCTCACCGGGACCGACCGGAACCTGGCGGCCGGCACATACCGCGCCGGCGATCCATTCCTCTTCCCGCTGGAAGCCACCGTGCCGGCTGGATTCCGCGGCCACATCGGCGGACCGTACTACGTCGACCTCTACCCGGACAGCCGGGCAGGCGGCCTCTTCTTCATCGTCTTCGACGAGGTGTCCGTGGACCCCTGCGATGCGTCGAAGGGCATGACGACCGTCCCTGCCACGGGAGAGCGTGGAGCGAAGACGGCTGCCGACCTGGTGACGGCGCTGAGCGAGATGCCGGGCATCGAGGTCTCGGACGTGTCCGACGTCACAGTCAGTGGGTACACGGGCACCAGCCTGACCATCACCGCGCCGGACAGCTTCGCAGGGTGCAACCTCGGACCCGATGGCTACGTCCTGTGGCGATTGCCACTGCGTGCCAACTTCGCCATGACCGAAGGGCAGGTCTACCGCCTGTGGGTGCTCGATGTGGTTGGCCCGCGCCTGCAGCAGGACCAGCGGCTGGTGATCATGCTCGACGAGACCGGCAGCAACGAAACGCAGCGGGCCGAGCTGCGAGCCGTGTTCGACTCGATCAGGATCTTGCCCGCATCCTGACGGGCAATTCGCGACCGATCCGCCCGTCGCGGCGACGGGGAGGCCGACGATCAGGTTGGCCTCTCCGTCATTCGCCCTGCCAGCGCTCCTGGTGGACGACCTCGTGCATCGCCAGCCGGCCTCCGGCCCTGTTCGGCGCCGCGAGCTTCGACTCGTCGGCGGGGTAGCCGAACGAGAGCAGGAAGTCGCAGCGGCGATCCGGCGGCAGGCCCAGGAGGCGCGCCGCCAGGGCATGGTCGTACACCGTGGCCGGCACGCTGCCGATGCCCAGCTCCCAGGCAGCGAGCACCATGTTCTGGGCCGCGCGCCCGCAGTCCCACATGATCGAGTCGCGCCGGTGTCCCGTCGCCTCGGGCGTGACCAGCGCGATCCCGGCCGCCGCCCCGGCCAGGTGACCCGCGTAGTCCCCCACCGCGGCCAGCTCGCGCAGGTGATCCCGGTCGCGCGCCACGACGAACGCCCAGCGCTGCTGGTTCTTGGAGCTGCCGGCCCGCCGACCGGCGTTGAGGATGCGCTGCAGGTGCGCCTCGTCGAGGGGCCTCGGATCGAAGCGGCGGACGACGCGGATCGTGTTGATGGCCTTCCAGGTTTCCATCGGTCCATCATGGCACCCGCAAGCCTCCAGGACCGATGCACGGGCCGGGCACAGGTGGCGCGCTAAGATGCCGCGATGAGCAGCATTCGCGTCGCCGCCTGCCAGATCGACCCCAAGATCGGCGAGGTGGAGGCCAACCTGGACCTCATCGGTCGTGCGGTCACCGACGCAGCCCAGGCCGGTGCCTCGCTGGCGGTGCTGCCCGAGGCAGCGGTCACGGGCTACGCCTACGCCTCGCTCGCGGAGGCGCTGCCGGTGGCGCGCACCGCCGACGCCATGGCCGATCGGGTGCTCGGCAGCCTCGCCGAGACGCATCGGCTCACCATCATCTGCGGCACCCTGGAGGCCGATGCCGAGGACGTCTACAACGCCGCCCTCGTCTTCACCGCCGACGGCCGTCGCTTCCGGTACCGCAAGATGCACCTGCCCTTCCTGGGCGTGGACCGATTCGCCACGCCCGGTCCCGACGCGCCCACCGTGCTCGAGGTGGACGGGCTGCGCATCGGGGTCCTCATCTGCTACGACCTGCGCTTCCCGGAGGCGGCCCGCATGTGCGCCCTGGAGGGCGCCGATCTGATCGCGCTGCCGACCAACTGGCCGGTCGGCGTCGAGTTCCACCCCGACCTGTTCGCACCGGCGCGCGCGGCGGAGAACCACTGCTACCTGCTCGCCGCCGACCGGGTGGGCACGGAACGCGGCACGACCTTCATGGGCCGCTCGCTGCTGGTCGACTACGACGGCACGGTGCTGGCCCGCGCGTCCGACACCGAGGAGGAGCTGCTCGTCGGCGAGATCGATCCGGATGCGGCGCGCGTGACGCACGTGCGACGGCGCCCCGGCGAGCACGAGTGGGACACGATCGCCGACCGCCGGCCGGGGCTCTACCAGCGGCTGCTGCAGCCCGGCGTCGACCGGCTGCGGCCGCCGAGCGCGCATCACTACTCGGGCGACGTGGAGTAAGGCCTCGCTGCACGGCGTGAGGTGCGCGACGGTACCTCGGGAGCGATCTGGCCGTTCGCAGCCTCTCGGGTTCTCCGTTTTAGCGTGGAGAAACTAACGGAGAAGCAGGAGCCAGATCCGGTCCTCCGTTTATCGGCCCCGGTAAATCCTGGTCGTAAATGGGCCCTTGCAGGCCTCTCCTTGTCCGTTAGTTATCCCAGACGAAAACCGCGGCCCGCCGGCGCGGCCCGAGGGGCCGGACCTGCGGGCACCGGGTTGCGGGCACGGGCCCTTCGAATCCACCGCCCCATTAGCCCGCCGAGCGCACGTCCAGCGGCTCGCCCGGCCGCAGCACCTTGCGGACCTGGTCGAACAGTTGCTCGACCCGCATGCCGACCGACTCGTAGAGCGCGGTTGCGCCGGTCAGCGAATCCGCGTCCACTCCCAGCGCCACGGTCCGGATCCCGCGGCGCCAGAACTCCCCGAACGAGTGGAGCAGGATCGCGCGCGCCAGGCCGCGGCGCCGGTGCGAACGCACGGTGCCGAGCCCGCTGATCCAGCCGATCTGGTCGGGGATGATGCTGTTCGTCGCGGTCGCCACCGCGCGCTCGCCGTCCATGGCCATGAACCACAGGCCAGCGTCGAAGTCGCGGCGCTCGGTGCGGCGAACGAGGTCCTCCAGCGCGGCCGGCACGTGGCCCCAGTGATCGCTGAAGGCGTCCTCCAGCGCCTCGTGCATCAGCGTCTCGTCCTGGCCCAGCACGAACGAGCGGACCGTCACGCCATCGGGCCAGGCCGGCTCGGGCGGCGCCGCGCGCATGTCGATCCGCATGCGCAGGAAGCGCCGCGCCCACGTGAAGCCGAGCCCCTCCGCCCAGCGCTTCTCGGGCGGCGAGTCGCCCTTCATCCAACCCGAAATCGTTACCTCGGCCCCCTCCG
>DASURX010000007.1:0-8750 GCA_036375355.1 Candidatus Limnocylindria bacterium | reverse complement strand
CCGGCGCATCCAGCGAGCTCGGCCAGAACTACGTGCATCTCGGCTTTCGCACGCCACGCGGATGGCAGCGCTTCAGGCAGCCGAAGCATCATCGGTGGTGCCTGGACGGCCCACAGCTGCGGCAGTACCACCTGACCCGTGCGCTCGACCCGGGTCGACGCTGGTGGGAGGCGATCGAGCTGCCGCCGCGGACGGTGGAAATCATCGACCTCGGCAACGGTGCGACCACCGCGCCGCTGGTCTGCGAGGACCTGGCGCGGATGGACGAGGTGGCCGATGTCCTGCGGCGCATCGGTCCCACGCTGGTCATGGCGCTGCTGCTCGATGGCCCACAGCTGCCACAGCGCTGGCCGTGCCGCTATGCCACCGTGCTGGCTGATGAGCCCGGCTCGGCGGTCATGACCCTGACGTCCCTGGGCATGGCGCTGCGTTCGCAACCGCCTGGAACGCGGCGCTCCCGCGTCGTGGCGATGTGGAGCGATCCGACCGGTGGCCTGCGGCAAATCGCCCTGGATCCGGGTGCGAGCGCCGTCCTGCTGCGGGCCGCCGTCGAGCTCAAGACGGTGTGGACCGCCGATGGGCGGCGCCACGAGCGCAGCACGCCATCGATCACGCTGTCCGAGATCCACCAGCTGAAGGGATGAGGAGGAGGCACATGGGCCAATCTCGCGAAGCGGGCCGCGTGGTCATGCTGGGGCGTCTGGTCTCGGTGACGGGCGCCGCCACCGCCATCGCCGGCGTCGCAGCCTGGATGACGGTGCGGGTCCAGCTCGCCGCCGAGCGCATCGTCGTCCCGTCGTCAGCTCCCTGGTTCGCCGGGCAGGAGGTGCGCGGCCCGCACACCGCCTTCGCGCAGGCCGAGGCGATCCGGCGCACCGCCGTCGAGGCGACCGGAGGGCGCACGTACGGCGAGATGGCGGCGGACGATCCGATGGCCGCGATGGCGATGAACGCCTCGCTGCTACGTTCCTCGCTCTTCACCTCGGTGCTGGCCTTCGGCACCGCCGGCGCGCAGGTCGGCATCGGTGCCGTGCTGGTGGCAGTCGGTGCCGGGCTGGCCAGGGCCGGGCGCCTGCTCCAGGAGGCGAACTCCTGAGGCCGATGCGTCGCCGTGCCACAATGGCCGGCGCATGACCGACAAGTTCGAGACCCAGGTCGTCCACGCCGGCTGGGAGCCGGACCCCGGCACCGGTTCGGTGGTGCCTCCCATCCAGATGAGCACCACCTTCAAGCAGGACGGCGTGGGGCGCACGCGCGGGGGCTTCGAGTACGGCCGCAGCGACAACCCGACCCGGCGGGCCCTGGAGGCCGCGATCGCCACTCTGGAGGGTGGCACGCACGGCATCGCCTTTGCCTCGGGCCTGGCGGCGAGCCAGGGGATCCTGTATCTCACCGAGCCCGGCGATCGGATCGTGCTGTCCGACGACGTATACGGCGGCACCTGGCGGCTGGCCGACAAGGTATGGCGCCGATACGGGATCGACGCAATGGCTGTCGATCTGACCGACCTGGACGCGACCGGCCAGGCCATCGCCGGCGGGAACGGGACCGGCGAACATCGGCCCGCCAGGCTGGTCTGGATCGAGACGCCGACCAACCCGCTGCTCAAGGTGGTGGACATCGCCGCGGTGTCGCGCCTGGCCGCCGCGGCCGGGGCGTTGACCGTCGTCGACAACACGTTCGCCACGCCCTTCCTGCAGCGGCCGCTGGACCTGGGCGCGGACATCGTGCTGCATTCCGCCACGAAATACCTCGGCGGCCACTCGGACGTGATCGGCGGCCTCCTGGCGATGCGCCGTGACGACCTCGCCGAGCGCCTTCGCTATCACCAGAACGCCGCCGGCGCCGTGCCCAGCCCGTTCGACTGCTTCCTGGTGATGCGCGGCATGCGCACCCTGGCGGTCCGCATGGAGCGCGCCAGCGCCAACGCCCGCGCCATCGCCTATTGGCTCAACGGCCGGCCCGAGGTGCGCCACGTGAACTGGCCGGGATTCCACACCCACCCGCAGAACGAGGTCGTCGAGCGCCAGATGCGCCTGCCGGGCGCCATGCTCAGCTTCGAGCTCAACGGGGAGCTGACGGTGGCCGAGCAGTTCGTGGCCTCGACCCGCCTCTTCACGCTGGCCGAGTCGCTGGGCGCGGTCGAGTCGCTCATCGAGCTGCCCGCGGCCATGACCCACGCCTCGGTGGCCGATTCGCCGTTGGCCGTGCCGCCCGGCCTGATCCGGCTTTCGGTGGGGATTGAGGCGGCCGAGGACCTCATCGCGGACCTGGAGGCGGCCTTCGTGGCCGCCGCCGTTCCCGTCGCCTGACCGATTCCGTGGCGGCAGACGATCCGCGAGGCGAAACCGAGGTGCCGGAGGACGGCCCCACCGAGCTGGTCGAGGGCCGAGACGGGGAGCTGGTCGAGCGCCTCTCGACCGGGACCGCCACGCTGCTGCTGGCCTGGCTTATCGGCATCGGGGCGGCCAGCGCGCTGCTGGCGGCCTGGATCTTCTCCGCCCTGTTCCTGGATGAGCGCCTCGGGCTGGACGACCTGTTCAGCGGGGTCGGCTTCTACGTCGCGCTGTTCGGCGCGGCCGGACCGACCATCCTGTGGCTCAGCGGCCGGGCTCAGTCCCACGGCCTCGGCTGGTTCCTGCTGACCGCCGCCAAGATCGGCCTGGCCGAGATCGGGGGAACGCTGCTGATCGCAGTGCTCGGCATCCTGATGCTGGGCGGTGGCTTCGGGGGCGCGGCGCTGCCGGCGGCGCTGCTGCTCATCGGCCTGACCGGGGTGCTATCGGTCCTTTGGGCGCTGGCGGTGTGGTCGGCCGACCGCTACATCGCGCGGGCGCGGGTAGAGGGCAGCTGAGCGCTCAGTGGTTGCCGGGCTCGGGGGCGGGGTAGAGCGGCCCCTGGATCTGCTGCCGGCCGTCCATCTCCTGCTGCAGCTCCGGGTTGTTCAGCGCGGCGCTGTAGGCAAGCCACAGGGCGGTGAGGACCGCCAGGATGGCGGCGGCGGTAATGATCACCGAGCGGAAGGACGCCGGCTGGTAGGAGTTCAGCGGATCGGGCGGGGTGATCGCCCGGGGTTCGGCGGAACGTGCCATGCCGGCATCCTGCTGCCGGGACGCCCGCGGCGTCAACTGCCGAACGGCACGCAGCTGCTGGGCTAGACGTCGTAGGTCTTGAGCGGCTCAGCGATCTCGACCGGACCGGAGTAGATGGCGCCGGCCTCGGACATGGCCCAGCTTCCGCCGTCCTGGAGCGGGATGTGGGTCAGCACCAGGCGGCGCGCGCGCGCGTTGCGCGCGACCTCGGCGGCCTCGGATGGCAGCAGGTGCCCGCGCGACTGCGGCTCGGCATCGTCTTCCGCCAGGTTGCGCAGGGCGGCCTCGCACAGGAAGAGGTCGGCGGTGTCCGCCAGGCGGGGCAGTGCGGCGCAGGGCCCGGCATCGGCCGAGTAGGCGAGGATGCGATCCGGATCCTCGTCGATGCCGCGCGCGCTGATGCGGAAGCCCCAGGTGCGCACGAAGTGCTGGGTCTCATCGGGCTCGAAGCGCAGGTTGCCGATCTCGATCGGTCGCTTGCCGTCGTGCTCCACGAAGATGAAGCTCTTGTCGAAGAAGTTGGCGTAGCCCGCGCCGAGCGCCAGCTCGGCCAGCTGTGCGGTGGCACCGGGCGGCACGATCACCAGCAGCCGCTTTTTGGCGACGTCGATCCAGGGATACGAGTAGCGCAGCGTCACCAGGTCCAGGCAGTGGTCGGTGTGCATGTGGCTGATGACCACCGCGTCGAGCTCGTCCGGCGTGTTGCGGCGGAGCAGCTGAGCGACCACGCCGGGACCCACGTCGAGCAGGATGCGCGCGCCACCACCCTCGACCAGGTACCCGGCACACGCCTCCCCGGGGTTCGGCCGGGCGGGGCTGCGGCCGAGGATGGTCAGTTTCATGTCCGCGCGATCTTAGGGGAGGCAGCGGGGCGCGCGTCTGTCCGATATGCGACTTGGGGCAGCCGCCGAGTGCCGGGCAAGCGATTGGCCGCTCAGCGGGCGCCGATCGGCAGGTAGTCGCGGGCTGCGGGACCGGTGTAGATCTGCCGCGGACGCCCGATCTTCGTCTCCTTCGACTCGATCATCTCGCGCCATTGCGCGATCCAGCCCGGCAGGCGGCCGATCGCGAAGCAGTTGGTGAACATGTTCTTGGGGAAGCCGATGGCCCGATAGATCAGCCCGGAGTAGAAGTCCACGTTCGGGTACAGCTTGCGGCTGACGAAGTACTCGTCGCGCAGCGCGATCTCCTCGAGCTTGAGGGCGACCTCGAAGAGGGCGTCATCGGCGCCGGTGGCGGCCAGCACCCGTTCCGCGGCGCGCTTGATGATCTTGGCGCGCGGGTCGAAGTTCTTGTAGACGCGGTGTCCGAAGCCGGCCAGGCGGAACGAGTCGTCGGGGTCCTTGGCGCGGTCGACGTACTTCTGGATGTTGCCGCCGTCGGCCACGATGCGCTCGAGGGTGTTGATCACCGCCTCGTTCGCTCCACCGTGCAGTGGCCCCCACAGCGCGCTGATCGCGGCGCTGATCGAGGCGTACAGGTTGGTGTGGGCGCTGCCCACCATGCGCACTGTGGCGGTCGAGCAGTTCTGCTCGTGGTCGGCGTGCAGGATGAGGAGCAGGTCCAGCGCCTCGGCGACCTCGGGCTTGACCTCGTACGGCTCGGACGGCACGGCGAACATCATGTGCAGCAGGTTGGCCGAGTAGCCGAGGTCGTTGCGCGGGTAGACGTACGGATGGCCGATGGCCTTCTTGAACGACCAGGCAGCCAGCGTGGGCAGCTTGGCGATGAGTCGCAGCGTGGTGATCTCCACCGCCGAGCGGTCGAAGATCGACTGCGCGTCGGGATAGAAGGTGGAGAGGCCCATGGTTCCCGAGGCCAGGACCGCCATCGGGTGAGCATCGGTCGGGAACGAGTCGAAGAAGTGGCGCATCTCCTCGCGGATCAGGGTGTGATGCGTGATCTCGGTCACGAACGCATCCAGCTCCAGGCGGGTGGGGAGCTCGCCGTAGATCAGCAGGTAGGCGACCTCGAGGAAGGTGCTCTGCTCGGCCAGCTGCTCGATCGGGTAGCCGCGGTAGCGCAGGATCCCGGCCTCGCCGTCCAGGAAGGTAATGGCCGACGAGCATGAGCCGGTGTTCCCGTAGCCCACGTCCATGGTGATGAGGCCGGTGTCTGCCCGCAGGCGCGAGATGTCCACCGCCAGCTCGTCCTCGGTGCCGCGCAGCACCGGCAGCTCCGCGCTGCGGTCGCCGTAGGTCAGCCGGGCGGTCTCCGACGTGGCGCCTCCACCGGCGCCGTCAGTGGCCCGCTCGCCGGCACCCGCCGTGGCGGCGCCGCCGGAGATGGCGCTCTCGTTGGTCATGGCAGCAGCTCCCTTACGGCGTCGCGCTCCTCGATCAGCTCGTCGAGCGTCGCCTGGATCCTTCCTTGCGCCCAGTCCCCGTGCTCGATGCCCTGCACGATCGACCAGCGTCCCGGGCCGGTGGCCCGCAGCGGATAGCCGAACACGACTCCCTCCGGCACGCCGTACGCGCTCTCGCCGCCGGGAGAGGGGACGGCGGCGCTGAACTGCTCGCCGGTCGGCTGGGTGATGTTGCGAACGGTGTCGACCACCGCGTTGGCGGCCGATGCCGCGGACGACTGGCCGCGGGCCTTGATGATCTCGGCGCCGCGCTGCTGCACCGTCGTCAGGAACTCGCCCTGGATCCACGCGTCGTCGCCGATCACCTCACCGGCGGGCATGCCGTTGATGGTGGCGTGGTACACGTCGGGGAACTGGGTGGAGGAGTGGTTGCCCCAGATGGCCAGGTTGCGTACCTCCTCGACCAGGGCGCCCGACTTGCGCGCCAGCTGGGTGCGCCCGCGGTTCTCGTCGAGCATGGTCATGGCAAACCATCGGTCCCGGGGGATCTGCGGGGCGTTGGCCGCCGCGATCAGGCAGTTGGTGTTGCACGGGTTGCCGACCACCAGCACGCGCACGTCCTCGGCGGCGTTGGCGGCGATGGCCCTGCCCTGCGCGGTGAAGATGCCGCCGTTGATGTTCAGCAGGTCCTTGCGCTCCATGCCGGCCTTGCGCGGCACCGCGCCGACCAGCAGCGCCCAGTTGGCGTCGGCGAAGGCCTCGTCGGCGCTGGCGGTGCGCAGGACGCGGCGCAGGAGCGGGAAGGCGCAGTCCTCCAGCTCCATGGCCACGCCCTCGAGCGCGGGCAGCGCAGCCTCCAGCTCGAGCAGCTGCAGGTCGACGGTGGTGCGCGGACCGAACATCTGGCCCGATGCGATCCGGAACAACAGGGCGTACCCGATCTGGCCGGCTGCGCCGGTGACCGCCACCCTCACGTGCGATTCAGACATCGGGATCGAGTGTAGCGCAGGTCACCGGCGACCTCCCCCGCCAGGTGGCCCGATATCGGCCGGAGGTCACCCGTCGAGACGCCTGCCGGATGGAGGAGGGCTGGCGGGCACGCCAGATGCGTGGTAAGAGAAGGGGGTCTCGAGGAGGAAACGCGATGCTGAATCACGGTTCGGGCGGCACGATCGAGCCGATGGGCCCGGCGGGCGCGCATGCCTACGGCTCGTCGCCGTTTCCGCCCATCGCCGAATACGCCTTCCTCTCCGACTGCGAGACGGTGGCGCTGGTGGCGCCGAGCGGCAACGTCGAATGGCTGTGCGTGCCGCGCATCGACTCGCCGAGCGTCTTCGGCGCCCTGCTCGACCGTGATGCGGGTGGCTTCCGCCTCGGTCCGGCCGACGTGCAGGTGCCGGCGGCCCGGCGCTACGTCCCGGGCACGATGGTGCTCGAGACGAGCTGGGGCACGTCCACCGGCTGGATGATCGTGCGCGACCTGCTCCTCATCGGCCCATGGCATCGCGAGAGCTCGCGCTCACGCTCACAGTCGCGCGCGCCAACCGACTACGACGCGCAGCACATCCTGCTGCGCCAGGTGCGGTGCGTGAATGGATCGGTCCAGCTGGTGATGGACTGCGAGCCGCGTTTCGACTACGGCAGGACGTTCGGCAGCTGGTCCTTCACCGAGGATGGCTATCACCAGGGCGTGTGCCGCACCGACGATGGCGATATCGAGCTCACCTTGACGAGCGACATGAACATCGGCTTCGAGGGTCCCAAGGCCATCGCCCGCACCATGGTCAAGGAGGGCGAGACGCGCTTCGTGGCGCTGTCCTGGGGCGGGCCGTCGCCGCCGCGGGACGGCAACGACGCCTACGGCCGGATGGTCTGGACCGCGCACCACTGGCAGCACTGGCTGGCACGCGGCCGCTTCCCCGACCACCCGTGGCGGACCTACCTGGAGCGCTCGGCGCTGACCTTGCGCGGCCTGATCCACGCACCAAGCGGAGCGGTGGTCGCGGCAGCGACGACCTCCCTGCCCGAGACGCCCGGCGGTTCGCGCAACTGGGACTACCGCTACTCCTGGATCCGCGATTCGGCGTTCGCCCTGTGGGGGCTGTACACGCTGGGCTTCGACTGGGAGGCGGGCGACTACCTGTACTTCATCGCCGACGTCGCCCGCCAGAACGACCTGCAGGTGATGTACGGCGTCGGCGGAGAGCGGGAGCTGGAGGAGCGCGAGCTCGACCACCTGACCGGCTACGAGGGCGCCCGTCCGGTGCGCGTCGGCAACGCTGCCTTCAAGCAGGACCAGCACGACATCTGGGGCGCGATGCTCGACTCGGTGTATCTGCATACCCGGTCGCGCGACCATCTGGACGAGTCGATCTGGCCGATCCTGACCCGCCAGGTGGAGATGGCCATCGAGCACTGGCGCGAGCCCGATCGCGGCATGTGGGAGGTGCGTGGCGAGCCGCGGCACTTCACCTCCTCGAAGGTGATGTGCTGGGTGGCGGCGGACCGCGGCGCGCGCCTGGCGCGGCTGCGGCAGGAGGTCGAGCTGGCCGAGCGCTGGCAGAAGGCGGCCGACGAGATCCACGAGGACATCTGCCGCAACGCGGTCGACGAGCGCGGCGTGTTCACCCAGCATTACGACACCACCGCCCTGGACGCATCGGTCCTGCTGATGCCGCTGGTGCGTTTCCTGCCGCCCGACGACGAGCGCATCCGGGCCACGGTGCACGCCATCGCCGACGAGCTGACGCGCGACGGACTGGTGCTGCGCTACCGGGTCGAGGAGACCGATGACGGGCTGGCGAGCCCGGAGGGCACCTTCACCATCTGCTCCTTCTGGCTCGTCTCGGCGCTGGCCGAGATCGGGGAGATCGATCGGGCGCGGACGCTCTGCGAGCGGCTGCTCTCATTTGCCAGCCCGCTGGGCCTGTTCGGCGAGGAGATCGACCCGGAGACCGGACGCCAGCTGGGGAACTTTCCGCAGGCCTTCACGCACCTGGCCCTGATCAACGCGGTGATGCACATCATTCACGCGGAGCGCAGGCAGGCCGTCTCGCCTCTCTCGCCCGGTCGCAACGGCCGGCCGAACGAGCCAGCCGAGGCGCGGCCGGTGCCGGACGGGGAGCGGGAGCCGGAGGCCTCGCTATCGACGCCGCGTCAGGTGCGCCGCGACGGGAACGGCCACGAGCCGCCGCCCGGCAGCGGCTAGGCGCGATCAATCCTCGCCAGGAAGTCGCGAATCCGAGCCGCCAGGTCGTCGCGCGCGGCACGGAAGGCGGCCAGCCGCTGCTCGGCGTCGCCGGCCACGGCCGCGGGGTCCTCGACAGACCAGTGCAGCTGGTTGGCGACGCCCG
>DASURX010000006.1:0-2849 GCA_036375355.1 Candidatus Limnocylindria bacterium | reverse complement strand
CGCGTGCGATCGACTGCGGTGAGGCGCCGGCAGCCGCGACCAGTGGGCGGCCGGCCGCGCTGCTCTGCAGCGTGTGGATGACCTCCTTGACCCGGAAGCGATGACAGGCCGCCCGCTCGTCGATGTACTCGACGATGTCGCCGGCCCGTGGCAGCGGGGAGGCATATTCCAGGTCCGCCTCCACGTACCCGTCGCCGTGCGGGAAGTGAACCGTCCACGGCATGCCCTTCGGCCAGAGCGGCTCGTCGGGTGCGGGAGTGGCGGGCGCTGCAGCGGCGGCGGCGGAGGGCGGCTCGTTCATCGGCTCATCACAGGCATGCAAGTCGCCTGCCGAGAGACGCTGGCCGGCGCCCGGCGACCCCGGAGGGGGAGACGACCGGGCGCCGACGGTTGGGGCCCCGGGAGTCTCCGCCGTCAGGCGGTTCACCGGTCCCCGTGTTTGCCGGTCGCGATGCATCGGTCATGCCAGATCAGCGCCCGTCAGACGCAGGCCCGTTTCGTCGATCGCCAGGCACGCCGGCACCTTCGCGGCAAGCGGAGCCGCGCAGGTCCATCTGCGCCGCTGGCCCGTTGGTACCGGGTCACGATGGGAGCCCGGGCCGCATGGTCATGGGTACCAACCGGACCTCCGCGCTACAGACCGCGAAGCCACCCGCGGCCATCATCGGCGTCGCATTCACGCGATCCGGTTGGAGGCCGTTTCCTTTGAAGGTTCCTCGCCAGAACCATCTTCCCGGTGCCGTGGCCCGCGCGACGGGCCTGGCCGGAACCGCCCTGCTGGCGGCCGCGCTCCTCGCCTGGAGCCCACAGCCCGCCACCGGCTGGAACCAGGGCGCCGCCGAGGCGACCCTGTGGCAGCTGACCAACGGCGCACGCGTCAACAACGGCCTCCGCGCCCTCCAGCAGCACTCGACCCTCGTCTCCCTGGCCCGATGGCGCAGCCAGGACTCCGTCCAGCGCGACTACTTCTCGCACACCATCCTGGGCACCAGCTACCAGGTCTATCACTGGTACGACCTGAACGGCCTCAACTACACGTGGGGCGGCGAGAACATCGGCTGGAACAACGGCTATGCCGATGCCGACTCCCCGATCAAGATCCACGAGGGGTTCATGGCCTCGCCGGGCCATCGGGCCAACATCCTGGAGCCGAGCTTCACCCACGGCGGGATCGGCGCGTACGCCGCCGACAACGTGATGTACCTCGGCAAGCTGCGCAGCCCGCGCTTCTACACCGAGCTGTTCATGACCGCCGCCGGCGCTGCACCGCCTCCGCCGCCGCCCTCGGGTGGCTCGACACCGCCGCCGCCGCGGCGCGCCGGTTCGGGGGCGACCTCGCGTCCGGCACCGGCCCCCACGCCGGCTGCCATGGCCGTCCGGGTGGATGCGCCGGCCGCGCCGCAGGCATCCAAACCGCTCGACGGCCCCGAGGTCGTGGCCATGGCCGATGTCTCGCCGGCGCCCGGCGCCGTGCGCGCCATGGCGGGCGAGGCCGATGGCGCGATCACCGCCGCTCCGCCGCTGGTCGCCGAGAGCAACCGCGTCATGGCCGCCGAGGCGCCCGACCGCGGGCTGTTCGAGACGATGCTCGGGTCGCTCCTCGGCTTCTTCCTCTAGGCACGTACCGCCCCGAGGCGCGGCCCTGGCCCGCCGATCCGGGACCGTTCCGGCCGCGCCCGGCGGCTAGACTGCGCCGCATGCCCGTGATCCTCGAGGCCCACGACCTCATCAAGCGCTATCCCGTCAGCGGCGGGTCGGTGGAGGCGCTGCGCGGCGTCTCGCTGTCCGTGGCCCAGGGCGAGTTCCTGGCCATCATGGGCAGCTCCGGATCGGGCAAGTCGACCATGCTGCACCTGCTCGGGGGGCTTGACCGGCCGACCAGCGGCGACGTGGTGATCGACGGCGTGAACGTGAGCCACCTCGACGACGAGCAGGCCACGCTGACGCGTCGCGCCAAGACGGGCTTCGTCTTCCAGTTCTTCAACCTGATCCCGCTCCTGAACGTGGCGGAGAACGTGGCGCTGCCGTTTCTCATCGCCGGTGGCTCGCTGGCCGAGCATCGCGAGCGGGTGGACGAGCTGCTGGAGCTGGTGGGGCTGTCGGACAAGGCGGGCCATCGCCCCGACCAGCTGTCGGCGGGGGAGCAGCAGCGCGTTGCCCTGGCCCGCGCGCTGGCCACCTCGCCGGCCATCCTGCTCGCAGACGAGCCGACCGGGAACCTGGACTACACCACCGGGACGGAGATCCTGGATCTCCTGTGGGACTCATGCGACCGGCTGGGCCAGACGATCGTGCTGGTGACGCACGACGCCCGCGCCGCCGCGTACGCGGACCGCGTGCTGGTCGTCCGCGACGGCACGATCCTGGACGAGATCAGCCTGGGCCGGCGGCAGGACCACGAGGCGCGACCGCTCATCGTTCGGTTGGCCGCGCTCGGGCTCTGAGCCGCGCATGCTGACGCGCCGATGCTGAGCGGCCGATGCGCCTGACGGCGCTCGCCTGGCGCGGGCTGGCGGCGCGCACGCTGCGCACCATCCTCACCGTGGCCGGGATCGCGCTGGGCGTGGCCGTCGTGGCCGGGACGCTGATCGCCAGCCAGGCCGCCACCGAGGCGGTGCAGCGCGCCGCACGGGAGCTGCTGGGCCATGCCGAGCTGCGGGTGCGCGCCTTCGACGACGCCGGATTCACCCCACGCGCCGTGTCGCTGATGCGGCAGCTGCCCGGCGTCCTGAACGCGGCGGCGGTTGCCGAGAAGCGGGGAGCCTCTGTCGAGACGGCGCCGGGCCCCGACGAGCAGGTCTTCACCATGCTGATCCTTGGCGTCGATCCAGGGGATGAGCAGCACATCC
>DASURX010000005.1:0-17143 GCA_036375355.1 Candidatus Limnocylindria bacterium | reverse complement strand
TGGGCTTCAACACGTACCGGTTCAGCGTGGAGTGGGCGCGGATCGAGCCTGAGGACGGTCGCTTCGACCCGGCGGCCCTGCGGCACTACCGCCGGATGGTGGAGGTTGTGGCGGCCGCCGGCCTGACGCCGATGGTGACGCTCAATCACTTCACGCTGCCGCTCTGGCTGGCGCGGCGCGGCGGCTGGCGCGCGCCCGAGGCGCCGGCGGCGTTCGCCCGCTACTGCCGCGAGGTGGTCTCGGCCCTTGGCGACGCCGTCACGTGGTACTGCACCATCAACGAGCCCGGGGTGGTGGCCTTCGGGGGGTACTTGGGCGCGTGGGGCTTCCCGCCCGGCACGCGCTCGCTGGATGCCTGGGAGGCGTCGATCCGCGGGCTCATCGCCGCGCACCGGCAGGGACGGGCTGCCGTCAAGGAGATACGGCCGGAGGCCCGGGTCGGCGCCACGCACTCGATGCAGGAGTGGAGCGCCAACCCGGCCGGCCGGCCGGTGCTGGATTACCTGCGCCGCATGAACGAGGACGTCTTCCTGGAGGCGTCGGCCGAGGACGACTTCGTGGGCGTGCAGACCTACACGCGCCAGAGGATCGACCTTCCGGCGCCGGCCGGACGGCTGGCGGACGTGGCGCTCGGCTCGCGCTTCGGCCGCCGGCTGCTGGCCCAGGTGCTGCGCTCCGGCGCCCTGGCCCGCGTGCGCCCGCGCGCGCTGCGCCGGGCAGCAAAGCCGGAGCGCCTGACGCAGATGGGCTACGAGTTCTGGCCGGAGGCGGTGGCGGCCACCGTGCGGCGCGCGGCATCGCTGCTGCCGGGACGCGACATCATCGTCACCGAGCACGGCGTGGCCACCGCCGACGACGCCGAGCGGATCGAATTCATCCGCCGCGGCCTCGTCGCCCTGCACGGCGTCATGGCCGAGGGGCTGCCGCTGCGCGGCTACGTCTACTGGAGCGCGCTGGACAACTTCGAATGGGCGCGCGGCTATTCCATGAGCTTCGGCCTGATCGGCGTCGACCGGCGCAGCATGGAGCGCAGCGTCAAGCCCTCGGCCCGCTTCCTGGGCGAGGTCGCGCGCTCCAACCGCCTCATCGTCCCCGGCTGAGACTCCGGGCAGGCCCGTCAGGTCGGCCGGTGCGCCCCCGGCTCCATCTCGACCATGGCGTGGTGGATCCCGTAGCGGTCCATGAGGGCCAGGTAGGGATCGGGGTCGAAGGCTTCTGGCCCCAGCACGCCGGCGCCCGACCAGGCGCCGCTGGCCAGCAGCTCCATGGCGATCACCGGATTGAAGCCGGTCTGCCAGCCGACCACCTGCGAGCCGGTCTCGCGCAGGGTCGCCTCGGCATCGGCCATCTGGTACAGGAAGACCTCGCGCGGCCGCCCGTCCCGGCGGCCGATGGCCCAGGTCCCGACGATGGCGCGACCGACCATCTTGTCCCCCATCTCCACGGGATCCGGCACAACCGCCGCCACCACGTCACGCGGTGAGACCTGCACGCCGCGCACGCTGACCGGCTCGGTCCGGTCCAGGCCGATGTCGTGCAGGAACTTGAGCTTCTCGATGAAGTCGGCGCCGAGGGCGTACTTGAAGCTGACCCGCTTCACGCCGGGGATCCAGCGCGGCACGAGCAGCACCTCCTCGTGCTCGACATTCACGCACTCGACCGGGCCGATCCCCTCGGGGAAGGGGAACATCTCCGGGGCGCTGAACGGCTGCGTCGTCCTCCAGGCGCCGTCCTCCCAGATCACCGGTGGGTTGAGGCACTCCTCGATGGTGGTCCAGATGCTGAACACCGGCGCGAAGGCGTAGCCGGGGATCGCCAGGTCCCCGCCGTCGCGAACGTGGACCTCGTCCAGCTCGTCGAACAGGTTCTTGGCGGCATGCGCGGCGAAGACGTCGGTAAGCCCGGGGTCCATGCCCATCCCGATCAGCGCCAGCCTGCCGGTCGCCTCCCACTCGGCGGCGCGCGCCAGCTGCTCGTCGGCGAGCTTCACGCCCGGCTGGCGATAGGGGTCGCTCGGATGCGGGCGCGACAGGCTGTTGGCCATGTCCATGTAGTTCACGCCCGCCTTCAACGCCCCCTCGAAGAGCGGCATGACGAAGCGCGGGTCGACGGCGTTCATGACCAGGTCGGACCGATGGCGCCGCGCGAGCTCGCCGAGTGCCTCGCTGTCGCGCGCGTCGAGCCGCTCCACCGGGAAGCGGGCGGAATCGCCCAGCTCGTCCTGGAGTGCCGTGGCACGCTCGAGGTCGTAGTCGGCGAGGACCATCGCCTCGCACCAGTCACGGTCGCGCGCCATGCGGGCGATCGCCTCGCCCACGGTTCCGACGCCGACGAGCAGGACTCTCATGATCGAATTGCTCCACGCTGCGGTACTTGGTCGAACGGGCACGCGTCCGCGCAACGGGATCTCGGGTGCCAGAAACCGGCGGCACGTCACCGAATCCGTGAACGAGCAGGATGAGGGGTGAGGATGCCGTGGTCTTAGACGGCATCCTACCACGAAACAGGGTGACGGAAACGCCGGCGCCGGCCTCCATCGGCTCTGCCGGGCGGTGCCACGCCGCACCGGATTCAGTGCCGGAAGCGTCGACCGGGGGTCCGGAACGGCTGTCCCTACCGCAATGGTCGGGACTACACTCCACCCCTCTCCAAGCGGCCGACCGCCGCCGTCCACGGCCGGCTTGAGCCATCGCGCGCACCGCAGGAGGAAATCGGCATCGATGGAGCATCCACCTCGGACTTCCCTTCGCTTTCTGGTCATCCTGGCCACGCTGGCCCTGGTGCTGACGGCACTGACCAGCACGGCCGTGGCGGCCCCTTCGCAGCGCGGTCTCGACGCACGGTCGATCGACCTGCAGCTGCTGGCCATCAACGACTTCCACGGCAACCTCGAACCGCCGACCGGCTCGTCCGGCCGCATCGTGTCCGACGGTGTCACCACTGACGCCGGCGGAGTCGAGTACCTGGCCACCCACATCCACCAGCTCGAGGCTGGTCATCCCAACTCGCTGGTCGTATCCGCCGGCGACAACATCGGCGCCAGCCCGCTCATCTCCGGCGTCTTCCACGACGAGCCGACGATCGAGGCGCTCAACGCGCTGGGGCTGGACATCGCGGCCGTCGGCAACCACGAGTTCGACGAGGGCTCGGCCGAGCTGCTTCGCATGCAGAACGGCGGCTGCCACCCGGTCGAGGGCTGCTTCGACGAGGACGGCTTCTCGGGCGCGGACTTCGGCTACCTCTCCGCCAACGTGGTCGTCGAGGCCACCGGCAAGACGCTCTTCCCGGCCTACACGATCAAGCAGGTCGGCGGCGTGAAGGTCGGCTTCATCGGCCTGACGCTCGAGGGAACCCCACTGATCGTGACCGCGGCCGGCGTGGCCGGACTGCAGTTCCTCGACGAGGTCGAGACGATCAACAAGTACGTGGCCGAGCTCAAGGCTCAGCACGTCGAGACGATCGTGGTGCTCATCCACGAGGGCGGCCAGCAGACCGTGCCGTCGGGCACCAACGTGTCCGTCAACGGCTGCGCCGGGATGGACAACAACGACGCAATCGTGCCGATCGCCAACGGCGTCGACCCCGAGGTTGACGTCATGATCAGCGGCCACACCCACCAGTTCTACAACTGCAACTGGACGGCGAACGGCCACAACATGCTGCTGACCAGCGCCAGCTCGTTCGGGCGCCTGGTGACCGACATCGACCTCAAGATCGACCAGGCGACCAAGGACGTGGTCGGCATGAGCGCCAACAACGTCATCGTCACCCGGACGGTCGACAAGGATCCGGCCGAGTCGGCCCTGCTGGCCAAGTGGAAGGCCCTGAGCGATCCGATCGCCAACGACGTGGTCGGCAGCATCACGGCGGACCTGTTCAAGGCGCAGAACGCCGCGGGCGAGTCAACGCTGGGCAACGTGATCGCCGACGCTCAGCTCGAGTTCATGGACGGGCCGGATCCCGGCTTCGGGGCGCAGCTCGCCTTCATGAACCCCGGCGGCATCCGGACCGACCTCGTGTGCGTGCTGGGCGGAAACCCCTGCCCGGTGACGTACGGGCAGCTCTTCGCCGTGCAGCCGTTCTCGAACGAGATGACCGCCATCGACCTCACCGGCGCCCAGATCGAGGCCGCGCTGGAACAGCAGTTCGTCGGCAACGACCGCATCCTGCAGCCCTCGGCGAACTTCACCTACCAGTGGAGTGCGTCGGCGACCGATGGCAACCGGGTTGACCCATCGAGCATCAAGCTCAACGGGGTGACGATCGATCCCAACGCGACCTACCGGGTGGCGATGAACATCTTCCTGTCGGGCGGCGGGGACAACTTCCCGATGTTCGCGCAGGGCACCAACAAGTTCATCGCCGGCATCGACCTCGATGCGCTGGTGGCGTACTTCGGTACCCACTCACCGGTGTCGCCGCCACCGCTCAACCGGATCGTCCAGGTGCCGTAGGCCCAACCTGGTCCTGGACCGATGCGAACGGGCCGCCCGCCAGGGCGGCCCGATCGATTCAGCCGATGACCTGGCGCAACGCGAAGACGACGTTGGCCGGACGCTCCGCCAGGCGACGCATGTACCACGCGTACCACGCCTCGCCGTAGGCAATGAGGTCACGGACCCGATAGCCCGCGGTCGCCAGGCGGCGCTGCTCGTCCATGCGGATGCCGTAGAGCATCTGGACCTCGAACGTATCGATCGCCATTCCGGCGCCGCGGGCGAACTCGCCCACGCGCTCGACAAGGGCGGTGTCATGGGTGCCCAGGCCGAGCCGCAGCTCGCCGCGGGCGGCGGCAGGCAGCATCAGGACGGCAAGCGACTGGAAGGCGGCGTCGACATCGGCCTTGCGGCGGAAGGCGACCCGGGCCGGCTCGTCGTAGGCGCCCTTGACCAGGCGGATCTGCGGACGGAGGGCCAGCAGCTCGTTGACGTCGGCCGGCGTTCGGCGCAGGTAGGCCTGAAGGCAGATGCCGGCGTTCGAATGATCGGCCAGCAGGCGTCGGTACAGGTCCAGCGTGGCCGTGACGTAGCCGCTCGCCTCCATGTCGATCCACAGCGTCCCGTTGGCCCGCGCCGCGTGCTCGGCCAGGGATCTGAGGTGGTCCAGCGTGACTGCGGGGTCCAGGTCGAGGCCCAGCTGGGTGAGCTTGACGCTGATCTCCGCGTCCAGGCCGCGGGCCGCGACCTTGTCCAGCACGTCGTGGTAGTGGTCGGCGACGGCCTGGGCCTGGGAGAGATCGGCCAGGTTCTCGCCGAGGCGCGTGAGCAGGATGCCGATCCCCGCCGGGCGGAACTGCTCGGCGGCATCCAGCGCGTCCTCGATGGTCTCGCCGGGCATGAAGCGGCTCGTGGCGCGGCGCACGAACCACAGGCGCGGCAGGTTCCGCTTGAGCCAGCGATTGCGGGCCATCCAGAGCAGGATCGTGCGCATCGGCGGTGAGCCTAGCACCGGCTTCGGGGTGCCCGGCGTGGATCTGCAGCGGGGTCAGCGCAAGTGGAAGGGAACGTCGACCACCACGGTGTTGCGCCGGAAGAAGAGGCGCAGCTTGAGTCGTAGCGCGGCCTGGTTGTGGAGCAGGTGCTCCCAGAAGCGGCGCGGCACGAATTCGGAAAGGACGACCGTCGTGGGCCGATCAGGGTCCTGCGCGTCCAGGGCGTCGATGTACGTCAGCAGCGGTGCCACCAGGGCGCGGTACGGCGATTCGAGGATCACCAGGTCGACGTCCGGCGCCCCGACCCGCCAGCGACGCTTGATCTCCGTCGCCTCACGCGGGTCGTCGGTGACGTGGACGGCGGTCACCTCGTCGGACATCGAGCGCGCGTAGCGCAGGGCGGCCAGCGCTGCCCGGTCGAGGCGCGCCACTGGCACGATCACCCGCGGCGGCCGTACGGGACCCAGCGCCGCGCGCGACCAGTCCACGGCGAGCGCCGATTCCACCGCCTCGTAGTGGCGACGGATCACGACCATCATCAGCACCAGTGCCGGCACCAGGAGGAGCACCACCCAGGCACCCAGGACGAACTTGGATACGCCGGCGAAGACCGCCACCACGCCCGTGGCCACGGCGCCGAGGGCGTTGAGCGCGGCCCGCCACCACCAGCCGCGCTGCTCTCCCCCGATGCGCTGCCAGTGCCGCACCATGCCGGCCTGGCTGAGGGTGAAGGCCACGAAGACGCCGACGGTGTACAGCGGGATCAGGTTGGTGACGCTGCCCCTGAAGCCGACGAGCAGCGCCGCCGCGATGAGGGCCAGCACCCCGATGCCGACGCTGTAGGCCAGCCGATCTCCGCGGAACTGGAACTGGCGGGGGAGATATCGGTCCCGACCCAGGATCCCGGCCAGCAGCGGGAAGCCGTTGAAGGCGGTGTTGGCGGCCAGCACGAGCACGAGGGCGGTCGCCACCTGGATGACGTAATGGAACGCGCTCCCGTCGCCGACGAGGGTCGCCGCCAGCTGGCTGATCACGGTCCGCTCTTCGGACGGATCCGGCACGATCCCGAGCTGCCCCGCAAGGAAGCTGATCCCCAGGAACACCACCGCGAAGATGCTGCCCATCATGAGCAGCACGACGCGGGCGTTACGCCAGTCCGGGTCGCGGAAGGCGGTGACGCCGTTGGCCACAGCCTCGGTGCCTGTCAGCGCCACGGCACCGGAGGTGAACGCGCGCAGGATGAGGAGGATGCCCAGCGCCTGGGCTCCTTCCACCTCGAGCCACTCCGCTGGCGCCTGGTAGGCGGCCAGGTTGCCGCCGATCGCGAGCCAGACCCCGTAGCCAAGCAGCGCCACGACCGATAGGAGGTACGCGTAGGTCGGGATGGCGAAGATGGTCCCGCTCTCCCGGATGCCCCTCAGATTCCCAACCCACAGCAGGCCGATGAACGCGACGCCCAGCGTGACACGGTGCTCGTAGAGGCCCGGAAAGATGGAGGTCAGGGCCGCCACTCCGGCGGCGATCGAGACGGCCACGGTGAGCACGTAGTCGGTCAGCAGCGCTCCCGCGGCCACGAGCCCCGGCAGCCGCCCGAGGTTGTCCGAGGCGACGACGTAGGAGCCGCCGCCGTTGGGATAGGCGCGGATCGTCTGCTGGTAGCTCATCACCACCACCGCCAGCACGAGGACGATCCCGAGCGTGAGCGGCATCGTCAGGACGAGGGCGCCGGTGCCGGCAAGGACCAGCACCCGCATGATCTCCTCTGTCGCGTATGCCGACGAAGAGATGTTGTCCGAGGCGAAGATGGCGAGGCCCTTGAGGATCCCTACCCGCTCGTGCAGCGCGAGCTCACTGGCGATGCGGTTCCCGACCAGGAACCGATGCAGCGCGTCGAGGGCGCCGGCGAAGGCACCGCGCGGCCGGAGCGCACGCTCGGTGGCCACCAGGTGGTTCTCGCCTGCAGGCCTGAAGTCGCGGGCGAAGGGCCGGACGATCTGGACGTAGCGCGAGCCTGGCTTGCTTCCCCGCACGTAGCGACGCGTCCGCAGCTCAGGGTCGATGGGATTGTCTGTTGGGAGCCGCTCAGCCATCCCGCTCCACGACGATGTCCATGGCGGCGCCGCTGGGCCACCAGTGGGCGCGCACGCGCAGGTCGTGCTCGGCGCCGTACTCCAGCCCGTGCTGCAGCACCAGCCGATGCCTGACGCCGACCACCGTCACCCGCGGCGCACCGCCCGACGCCACGAGCGCGCACGCTGCGTCCAGCTGCCGCAGCTCGTCGGCATCGCAGGTCGAGGGCAAACTGGTTGCCGCCTCCTGGGCTTCCATGCCTTCAGCGTGAAACCCGGGCCAAGAGGAAAGGGCTCTGCGCGACCGGGCGACGCGTCAGGAACGGCTCAAGAAACGGCCGGATCGGGCATGCCGACGCGGTAGCCGACGCCGGGCTCGTTGGCGATCAGCCCCTCGAGGGCACCGCTTCGATCGGCGGCGGCCAACTTGCGGCGGATCTGGCTGACGTAGACGTGCACGTAGTGGGTCTCGGTGTCGTACGAGCTGCCCCACACGGCGCGCAGCAGGCGTCCGGTGGTCACCACGCGGCCCGCATGGCTGACCAGCACCTTCAGCAGCTCGAACTCTCGCGGGGTGAGGCTGACCGGCTCGGCAGCGACCAGCACCTCGTGGCGCGTGGCGTCCAGGACCAATGGACCGATGACGACGCGGCCGGCGGCATCGGCCGCCGGACCGGCCGCCCGGCGCAGCAGCGCGCCGATCCGGGCGTGGAGCTCCTCCATCCCGAAGGGCTTGGTCAGGTAGTCGTCGGCGCCAAGTTCCAGCGCCTCGACCCGGTCGCGCTCGCGGTCGCGCGCGGAGAGGACCAGGATCGGGACCGTCGACTCGCGCCGCAGGCGCCGGACGATGGAGAGGCCGTCGGTGTCCGGGAGGCCCAGGTCCAGCAGGACGAGGTCCGGCCGACGCGCTTCCCAGCGGCGCAGGGCCGCGGCCCCGTCCTCTGCTTCCTCGACGGCGTGGCCGCGTGCCTCCAGGCCGCGGGCGACGGCGTGACGCGTCTGTGGATCGTCCTCGACCAGCAGCAGGCGAGCCCCGCTCATGGCTCGGGCATCTCCACGGCCGGCAATTCGACGTCGATCGCCAGCCCGCCCAGGTCGCCACGCCGGGCAGCGACCCGCCCCGACATGGCCTCGACCAGCCCGCGCACCACCGCCAGCCCCATCCCCGTCCCGCCGCCCCGCGAGGAGTGCGAGGGGGCGCGGTAGAACTTGTCGAACAGGTGCGGCAACGCTTCGTCGGGCACGCCGGGTCCCGAGTCCTCGATCGTCAGGCGGACGGTCGCTGGCTGCCCGCTTCCGGCCGTGGCGGCACGGGCGGCGATCCGCAGCTCGGCCGCCGGCGCGTGCCGCACGCTGTTCTCGAGCACGTTGGTGACCACCTGGTCGAGCAGGACGGCATCGACCATGACATAGGGAAGCTCGGCGGGCAGGTCCAACGCGATGCTGCGCCCCGCCAGGCGCGGACGCATGCGACGCATGACCGCGTCCAGCAGGTCGCCCAGCGCATAGGGCTCGGGCGAAAGCTGCAGGGCGCCGCCCTCGATGCGGCTCATGTCCAGCAGGTTGCCGACGAGCCGGTCCAGGCGCGATGCCTCGTCGTCGATCGACTGCGCGACCTGGTGCGCATCGTCGCCTCCCAGGCCGCCGTCCGCCAGCGTGCCGGCGGACGCACGAATGGCTGCCAGCGGCGTGCGCAGCTCATGCGAGACCGATTCGAGCAGCGCGGTCTTGACCGCATCGCTGCGCCGAGCCAGCTCGGCGCTGATCGCCTCCGACCGCAGCCGATCCTGCTCCAGCGCCTGGCCGATCTGATCTGCGGTTGCCGCCAGCATCCGCGTCTCCTCGCGGCTCGGTGCCCCCGCGCAGCGACGGCGCACGGTCCACACCGCGCCGAGCGGGCGGCCGGCGGCCTCGATCGGCACGCGGTAGGCCTCACCGTCACCGGGCTGAGCCCCGCTCGAGCCCGATGCCGCGGGAGGCCTGACGATCGTCCAGCGCGGCGGCACATCGCCGGGCTGGCGGTGCAGGACCGCGTAGCCCGCCGGGGGCTGGAACGGAGCGCGTTCGTCGACGCCGCGCTCGCGGGTGGCGCTGTCGCCCAGCGCGATCCACGTCTGGCCCTCGCCCAGCCGCTGGGCGAGCACCTCGCCAATGGCGCGCAGGGCAGTGCGCGTGTCGCTCCGCGTGGCGAGCTCGCGGCCCACACGCACCAGCGCGAGGGCCTCGCGCTCGCGGAGCTCGGCCGCCTCGGCGCGCTGGCGCTGGGCGGCCGCCAGGCGCCCGACCACGATTCCCACCACCAGCAGCAGGACCAGGTTGAGCAGCTGGCCGGCATCGGCCACCACGAAGGTGTACAGCGGATGGGTGAACAGGAAGTTGTAGACGAGGACGCCGCCCACCGCGGTGATTGCCGCCGGCACCGTGCCGAAGGCCAGGGCAAGGACGGTGACGGCCAGCAGGTAGGCCGGAGAGGCATCGGCCACGCCGAGGTACTGCTCGAGGATCCAGACGAGCGCCGTGGTGAGCAGAAGCGCCGCTCCGATCGCTCCCGCGACCAGGGCGGCGCCCCGCATGATTACGGAGGGGCGCTGCCTCACGCCCCGATCATATGCCTCCGCGGACCACCTATTCGACGGTGAATCCTGTGCGCATGCCCATCTTGTAGTGCGCCTCGGCCTGGCCATCCTTCGAGTCGACGATGTTGCAGATCAGCACGTAGCTGCCCGCCGCAAGGTCGACCGTCAGGTCATGAGTGGCGTCGACCGCCAGATCCTCGACCTCGTCGATCACCTCGAGGCCATCGGCCTCCTCCTCGACCGCGCCATCGCCGTCGGTCGGCAGGGACGCAGCGTCGAGATCGGTCTTGATGATCACGAACTCGTGCACCTCGTCCGGGCCCTTGTTGGTCACGTGGAACGTGACGGACCCGGCCGGCGCGGTGCTCGAAGCGGTCACGATGGCGAATTCCTGCAGGTCGACGTTCACCGTCGTGCCGCCGGAGCCTCCGCTGGGCGCCGCGGAGCTGGACGCCTGGCACCCGACCAACAGGGCGGCCGCCGCCAGGACCACGGGTACGCGAACGACGTGTCGCATGAGGTTCCTCCCGCGCGTACGTGCCTCCGGACGCCCTGCGCGTCCCATCCACCGAGGATATAGGCCTCTGCAATGCCGCCGGGCAGCGCCCCACGAGTATCAGCGGCGCGTATGCTGCGCCGGTCGTGGTAGCCGGCGCCGTCGAACGCTCCAGCACGCGCCTCGAGGTGACGCCTGTCGCCAGCGACGCGGACCGCGAGGCCTTCATCGACCTGCCCTGGCGCATCTACGCCCACGACCCGGCATGGGTCCCGCCGCTGCGCCGCGAGGTCTCCGACTTCATCAACCCGGACAGGCATCCCTTTTACCGCCATGGCAGCGCCACGCTGTTCCTGGCCCGATGGCGCAGCGAGGTCGTTGGCCGCGTGATGGCCAGCGATGACCCGCACTACAACGAGCGCCACGGCACCAACGCCGGGATGTTCGGGCTGTTCGAATCGATCGACGATCCTGCGGTCGCCGATGCGCTGCTGACCGCCGCCGCGGACTGGCTGCGGGCGCGCGGCCGAAGCACGATGCTGGGCCCGATCGAGTACTCGACCAACTACACCTGCGGGCTGCTGGTTGACGGGTTCGAGACGCCGCCCCGGATCCTGATGAACCACAACCCGCCCTACTACCGTCGCCTGCTCGAGGGCCATGGCCTGCACGCGGTCAAGGAGCTCTACGCCTGGTGGATCGACGAGGCGCCCGATCTGCGCCCGTGGCTGCGCCGCGCCGCCCGCATCGCGTCGCGCGGCGTAACCCTGCGCCCGATCCGCAAGCGGGACCTCGCCGCGGAGGTCGAGCGCGCCAAGCGCATCTACAACGAGGCGTGGTACGACAACTGGGGCTCGGTGCGCATGACCGATGCGGAGTTCGAGGACCTGGGCCGCCACCTGGCCGAGATCGCGGACGAGGAGCTCCTGATCATGGCCGAGCACGACGGCGAGCCCATCGGCTTCAGCCTGTCGCTGCCCGATGCCAACGAGGCGTTCCGCGCGGTCGGCGACGGGCGGCTGGTGCGCTGGGGGTTCGTGCCCATCGGCCTGGTGAAGCTGCTCATCGGCCTCAGGCGGGTGAAGACGTTCCGCTACCTGGCCCTGGGCGTGCGACCCGGCTTCCAGGGCAGGGGCATCGCCGAGGCGATGGTGCTGCGCACCCTGGAGGTGGCGCTGCTGAAGGGGTACACCGGCTGCGAGATGGGTTGGACGCTGGACGACAACACCCGCGTCAACCGGGCCATCGAGCGCGTCAACGCGAAGCGCTACAAGACCTACCTGGTCTACGAGCAGCCGATCTAGGCGACCGCCGCGCTGCGCGCCACCTCGGCTGCGACCGCCAGCTGGCGCACCGCCGCCGGCGTGCCTGGCCACAGGTGGCAGATCAGGTGCTCCATCCCCAGCGCGGCGAAGCCGCCCAGCATGCGGCCCACCTCCTCGGGCGTGCCGGCCATGGCGTTCTTGGGCGGCTCCTCGCGATCGGGGGTGAGGAGCGCCGGAAAGGCAACGAAGACGCCGGCGGTGAGCGCCAGGCTGGACACGTCGCGTCCCTCGGCCCGCAGGACCTCGTGCAGGCGCGCGACGCGCTCGCGCAGCTCGCCGGCGGTCTCCGGCGGCCCGTACCACGCCGCGTTCCACAGGTCGGCGTGCTGCGCGACGAGGCGCATCATGCGCGGCCGCTTGCCGGCGATCAGGATCGGAGGGCCGCCGGGGCGCGGCCCGGGTGGCAGGAGCGGGGCGGCCTTGGCCGAGTACCAGCGGCCGTCGTGGCTGGCGGCGCCTTCCCGCAGCATGGGCACGATGATCGACAGGGCCTCCTCGAACCGGCTCACCGGGTGGTCGAAGCCGATGCCGAAGGCCTCGAACTCCGGGTCGTGCCAGCCGCAGCCCAGCCCCAGGATCAGCCGGCGGTTGCTCACCTCGTCCAGGGTGGTGGCCATCTTGGCGGTGAGCGCCGGGTTGCGGAAGGGCGTCGCCAGCACCAGCGGCCCGATCTGGACCCGCTGCGTGACCGCGGCGATGGCGCTCAGCACGGTCCAGCATTCGTGGATGCCGCTCAGGCTGCCGTCGCCGTCGCGGAACATGACGTGGTCAGCGGCCCACACCGAATCGAGGCCACTTTCGTCTGCAGCGACCGCCAGGTCGCGCAGCTCCTCGAACGGCGGCGGGCGACCGAGCACCTCGTCGTCGCCGATGGGCAGCATCAGTCCAATCTTCATCGGCTCATGCTAGAGGCCGATGCCGTGGAAGGTTCAGACCAGCGTTCCGGCGTACCGGGGATCGGCTGTCACCGCGCGCCACGCGGCGAGGGCGCGGGGCGATGAGTCGACCCGCCAGTCGCGGTGCCCGCGCGGGCTGGCGTGGAACCATGCCACGGCGCGGATGGCTGGCATGCGCTGCGGGATGGCGCGCCCGAAGGCATCGGCGATCCAGGCGGCCTTGTCGCCGCCCGCCTCGGCGCAGCCGATCTCGGCCAGCATGACGGGCCTGCCGGGCGCGAGCCTCGTCAGCGCGGCGTAGCTCTCGCCGAAGATCTCCTCGAAGCCGCGCCAGTCGCGGCCGCCCCAGTTGTAGCCGTCCAGCGCGACCCACTCGACGGCGTCGCTGCCGGGGAAGTACGGCTCGAAGCGGCGCGCGCGCCCGTCGGCGACGTGCGGGCTCCAGACCCACTCGACGTTGGTGGCTCCCTCGGCCGCGAAGATGGCGCGGAGCCGATGCCACGCGTCGCGATAGGCGTTCGCCGGCTCGCCCCAGGCGATCCATTCGCCGTTCATCTCGTGGGCGAAGCGCAGCAGCAGGCGTCCGCCCCAGGCCGCGATCCCGCTCGCATAGGCGCGCGCGTAGTCATCGCCCTCGCCGGCGACGATCGGGCCCAGGCCGTCCCACGGCTGCCAGCTGATCATCGGCGTGGCGCCGCCGGCGGCGACGCGCCGGGCCAGTGCCGGGTCGAAGTCGCGAGTGGCATCGGTCCAGTTGCGGAAGACGTGGAGGATGGCAGGCGAGTCGCCGACCAGGCGTGCGTATCGGTCCAGCGCTGCGTCGTCGGCCGGGAAGCCTTCGACGTATGCCCCCAGGGCGATCGGGGCCGCTTCGCGCATGAACCCAGTCTAGGGACCGATACACTGACGCCTCGGGCCGTTAGCTCAGTGGTTAGAGCAGGGGACTTTTAATCCTCGTGTCGTGGGTTCGAATCCCACACGGCCCTCTCCGTCCTCCTCTCCCCAAACGTGAGCGGCATCCGACGCTCCACGTGCGCTGACCGAAGCACGCCCTGATGGCTGTGGAGAGCGTCCATGGGCCGCCGGCGGCCGGCCATGCGCGCGCTCGTCAAGCCCGCGGTGGTCTCGTCATAGAATCCGGAGCGTGTATGTCGAACGGATTGGCGATTCCGGTCCGCGCGTCCTGCTCGTGCATGGCGGGATCGTTCCCGGCTGGCAGACGTGGGAGGCGCAGCGAGTCCTGGCCGGGGAGTATCGGCTCGTCGTACCGCACCGTCCCGGCTATCCGCCGAACCCGGCCGGAATGGGCGTCGACTTCGATTCGCAGGCGCAGGCGATCGCTGAGCTGATCCAGCCGGGGACGCACGTGGTGGGCCATTCCTACGGCGGCGTCATCTCGCTGCTTGCCACCGCACTCATTCCGGACCGCGTACGGTCGCTGACCGTCATCGAGCCGCCCGCCTTCGGCCTGGTGCGTGGGGACCCGCCAGTGGAGGAGTTCATCGGCCGTCTGGAGGCGATCTTCGCCGACCGCGCCCTGTCGGCCCGCGAGTTCTTCCTGCGCTTCGCTGCGACGGTCGGCGCGACGCCGCGCCTGCCCGATGTGCTGCCGCCGGAGACCGAGGCGTCGATCGACGCCTCGCGCGTCGAGCCGCTGCCCTGGGAGGCCCAGGTTCCACTCGATGCGCTCGCCGCAGCCGATCTCCCGACGTTGGTGTTCTCGGGAGGGCATAACGCCGCATTCGACGCTGTCTGTGATCTCATCTCAGAGCGCCTCTCTGCCGAGCGCACGGTGATCACCGGCCGGGCGCACAGCGTCCAGCGCACCGGAGAGCCGTTCAACGCCCGCCTTCGTGCCTTCCTGGCGTCGACGTCGGCGGCGGCGTAGTCCGGCGCCACGGCGACCGATGAATCTCGATCGATCCAGCCGTCTGCTGTTCGTCAACCGCGCCGCGACGGAGCGAGAGCAATGAAGCTGACCGCCTCGATGATGCTGAGCCTCGACGGGGTGTACCAGGGCCCCGGGGGCCCCGACGAGGACCGGCGCGGCGGGTTCGAGCGCGGCGGGTGGACCGCGGCGCATGCCGACCCCGAGATGTGGCCGTTCCTGACCTCATGGTTCGAGCGTGCCGATGCCCTGCTCCTCGGGCGCAAGACGTGGGAGATCTGGGAGCCGTACTGGCCGCTACACGACAGCGGCGACCCGGTCTCGCACGGCATCAACGTCTTGCCCAAGTACGTGCCCTCGACGACCCTCAAGGATCCGAAGTGGCAGAACACGCACGTCATCGGCGGCGACCTCGAGACGGCCGTGCGCGAGCTGAAGGCGAAGCCCGGACGTGAGCTGCAGGTCCATGGCAGCGGCGAGCTGCTGCGCTGGCTGCTGGAACGCGACCTGGTCGACGAGCTAAACCTGCGCCTCTACCCGGTGGTGGTCGGCGAAGGGCTGCGACTCTTCCCGGAGCGCGGGCCGTCGCACGACATGACGCTGATCGAGTCGCGTTCCCTGCCCGCCGGCGTGACGCTGCTGACCTATCGGCCCACCGGACGCGCCACGTTCGCCGACGCCGGCGAGTAGCCGGCCCCGCTTCAGCCGGCGACGATCTCCGACAGGGCGCGAGCCTGGTTGTGCTCGGTGTCCCGCGCGGAGTAGACCAGCGTCAGGGTGCCGTGCTCTCGCTCCAGGCTGCGCAGCTCCTCGAGGAGCCCGGGGCGCCCGGCGAGCTCCGCGCGGTACCGCTCGCGGAACTCCGACCAGCGGGCCGGATCGTGGTTGAACCAGTGCCGCAGCTCCGTGCTCGGGGCCACCTCCCGCAGCCACGCATCCACGTGAGCCTCCTCGCGACGCATGCCGCGGGGCCAGACGCGGTCGACCAGGACCCGGAAGCCGTCATCGGCCGCCGGGTCCTCGTAGACGCGCTTCACCCGGATCGTCATGTGCCCTCCTCAGCCGCCGGCTTTGCCACCGAGCCGTGCGCCGCCTCCGCCTTCCCGGCCGTCTCCAGCGCGGCCGCCTCCGCCTCCTCTGGCAGCTCCACGATCACCGCGGCGTGGCGCGGCGAGCGGTTGTAGGCGGCGGCCAGCAGTCCCCCCACCAGCGCGCCCACGACTCCCAGCAGCACGGCCGATGCCATGGCCACGGCCGGGATCACCAGCCACCAGGTGGCGCTGATCCAGCGCAGCGCGGCAATCTGGTCGCCGAAGGGCAGCAGCGTACGGGCAATGCCCAGGGTCACGCCCAGCTCGCGCTGCCAGTCGAGGATCGACCCGGTGAACCACACCACCACCGCGCCGATCCCAGACCCGGTGACCAGGCCCAGCATCGCGCCGACCCACGCCCCGGCGCCGATCGAGGCCCAGACCGATATCGCGGCCAGCCGCCCGTGGACGAGGGTCACGACCGCGCGCCCCGGCGCGGTGCCGACGCGCGCCCCCCGCGCAGGGTGAGGATCGCCAGCGCCGCGCCCATCAGCACCAGGCTGAAGCCGAAGCCGTAGGCCAGGTAGCCGAGCAGCCGCAGATCCGCCTCGCGCGGCGCGCGCGTCACGCCGGCGCGACCCACGCTGGACTCGATCCCCTGCTCGGCGCCGCCGCCGGCGCGCGCGGCGAACAGGTTGCGCGCCGTGTCGGCCGCCGGCCGCGCCCCACCATCGGGCTCGAACAGGCCGAAGTGCTCGATGGCGATGCCCGGCCGCATGGTGGTGAAGTCCTCGAGCGTCCACCACACCGCCGCGCCGACGTAGCCGTCGATCCGAGCGCTGCTGCGCCGGGCGAAGACGGGGAACGTCTCGGCGAAGATGGCCTGCTGGCGCGCCGCGCCATCGGGCCCATCGGCCCAGCGGCCGAACTCGAGCGCCATGATCGGCTTGTCCGGGAAGGTGGCGTGCGCGACGTTCACGGCGCGCGCCGTGTCGTCCATCGGCTCATTGGCATAGAAGACACCGTAGTAGAACGTGAAGCCGGACACGTCCAGCGGAGCCTGGGTCGGGTCGTCCGGCGTGGAGCCGTAGGCGGCCTGGCCGGTGAGCCGTGTGCCGTCGATGCGGCGGTCGATGTCGCGCAGGGTGCGCAGCGCGGACTCGCGCTCATCGGTCCCGGTCGACTCGTTCGACAGCCCGTGGAACAGCACCGAGGGATGGTTCATGTCACGCAGCGCCATCTCGCGCAGCATCTGCTGCGGGATGCCGCGGCCCATGGCGATCCCGTAGGTCAGCGGCGTGTAGTGGTAGAGCGGGATCTCCTCCCAGACGGCGAATCCGAGGCGATCGGCAAGCATCAGCAGCAGCGGATTGGCGGGCGTGTGCCCCGTCCTGAGCAGGTTCGCATCCACCGATCGGGCGTGATTCAGCT
>DASURX010000004.1:0-19963 GCA_036375355.1 Candidatus Limnocylindria bacterium | reverse complement strand
CAGCTCGAGCTTCACGTCGTCCTCAACGGGATGATACGAACGGGCGGCGTCCCATGGGACGCCGCCCGTTCGTATCATCCCGTTGAGGACGACGTGAAGCTCGAGCTGCGTGGGATCACCAAGCGCTTCCCGGGCGTCGTGGCCTGCGACGACGTGAACCTCGTCGTGCGCCCTGGCGAGATCCTGGGGCTGCTCGGCGAGAACGGCGCGGGCAAGACCACGCTGATGAACGTCCTGTACGGCCTCTACCAGCCGGACGAGGGCGAGATCCTCATCGACGACAAGCCGGTCCGCTTCGCCGATCCCGGCGACGCGATCCGCGCCGGCATCGGCATGGTGCACCAGCACTTCATGCTGGTCCCCGTCTTCACCGTCACCGAGAACGTCATGCTCGGCGTGGAGACCACGCGCGGACCGTTCGGCCGCCTGGACGAGGGCGCCGCGCGCAAGCGCATCCTCGAGCTCTCCGAGAAGCACAACCTGCGGGTCGACCCCGATGCGCTGGTCGAGGACCTGCCGGTCGGAGTCCGGCAGCGCGTCGAGATCATCAAGACCCTGTATCGCCAGTCGGAGGTGGTCATCCTCGACGAGCCGTCGGCGGTCCTGACCCCCCAGGAGACCGATGAGCTCTTCGAGATCATGTGGTCGCTGGCCAAGGCCGGAACGTCGATCATCTTCATCACCCACAAGCTGAACGAGGTCCTGGAGGTCGCCGACCAGATCACCGTCCTGCGCGGCGGGAAGGTCGTCGGCAGCACCACGCCGGCCGAGACCACCCAGGGCAAGCTGGCGCGCATGATGGTCGGCCGCGAGGTGCAGCTGCGGGTCGAGAAGCGGCCGGCCACGCCCGGCGTGCCGGTCCTCGAAGTGTCCGACCTGGTGGTGCGCGACGAGCGCGGGCACAGCGCCGTCAACCACCTGGACCTGACCGTTCGCGCCGGGGAGATCGTCGCCATCGCCGGCGTGCACGGCAACGGGCAGACCGAGCTGGTCGAGGCGATCACCGGCCTGCGTCCGGCCGACTCGGGCACCATCAAGATCGGCGGGGTGACCACCAACGACACGCCGCGCGAGGTCTACAAGGCCGGCGTGGCGCACGTTCCCGAGGATCGGCTGGACGACGGCCTGGTGGTCGACTTCACCGTTGCCGAGAACCTGGTGCTCGACAGCTACTGGTCCGCGCCCTACTCGAAGGGACCGACCCTGGATCGCGAGGTGATCGCCGAGACCGCCGAACGGCGGGTCGACGACTTCGACATCCGCACCCCGTCGATCTTCAACGCGGTGGGAAACCTGTCCGGCGGCAACCAGCAGAAGGTGATCGCCGCGCGCGAGTTCTCGCGCCCGGACCTGAAGCTCGTCATCGCCTCGCAGCCGACCCGCGGGCTGGACGTTGGCTCCATCGAGTACATCCACCGGCGCATCGTCGAGCAGCGCGACGCGGGCGCCGCGGTGCTGATCGTCTCCAGCGAGCTTGACGAGGTGATCTCGTTGGGCGACACCATCGCGGTGATGTACCAGGGCAAGATCGTCGGGCAGCTGGCGCCCGAGGAGTGCACGTTCGAGAACCTCGGGCTGCTGATGGGCGGCGCCCATCCCGAGGAGCACACCGCGGAGGAGGTGCAGGCGGTGGCAGCATCGGCGAAGGAGGCCGCTCCATGAGCGACGAGACCTACGTCACCCCGCCGGCTGAGTCCGAGCCGGTGCCCCGGGAGCCGATGCTGGCCAGCGAGCCCGCAGAGGAGGAGCCGCGACGGCCCAGCGGGATCGTCCGCTTCCTGCGCTCCCTGGTCCTGCCCGCGCTCGCGCTCTTCTCGGCTTTCGTGGTCGGCGCCCTGATCATCATCCTGAGCGACGCCGAGGCGATGGGCCTGCTCACCTCCGATCCTCTCGCGGCGCTCGGCCGCTCCTGGTCGGTCGTGATGGACTCCTACGGCGCGCTGCTGCGCGGCTCGATCGGCGACCCGGTGCGCCTCTTCAAGGCACTGGTGGCGCTCGACTGGACCGAGGTCCGCGCGGCCTTCGTGCCGCTGTCGGAGACGATCGTGTCGGCCACCCCGCTGATCCTGACCGGCCTGTCGGTGGCGCTCGCCTTCCGCGTCGGCCTGTTCAACATCGGCGCCGAAGGGCAGCTCTACATCGGCGCCCTGTTCGCCATCATCGTCGGCTTCGCCATCACCGGCCTGCCGTGGTTCATCCACGCGCCGCTGGCGGTCCTGGCCGGGTTCGTGGGCGGCGCGCTGTGGGGCTTCATCCCCGGCATCCTGAAGGCCCGCACCGGCGCGCACGAGGTGATCGTGACGATCATGCTCAACTTCGTCGCGTACCGCACCGTCGACTACGCGCTGAAGACCGAGTTCGTCCAGCGCGAGGGGCGCAACGACCCGATCTCCAAGGTCGCGGAGCCTTCCGCCTGGCTGGCGACCATCGTCGACGGCCTGCGCGCACACTGGGGCATCGCCATCGCGATCGGCGCAGCGGTGGCGGTGTGGTGGCTGCTCTTCCGCTCCAAGTGGGGCTTCGAGTTCCGCGCGGTCGGCCTCAACCCGCGGGCCGCTCGGTACGCCGGCATGAGCCCCAGCTGGTCCACCACCGTGTCCATGATGCTCGCCGGAGGCCTCGCCGGGCTGGCGGGCGGGAACCTGATGCTGGGCGGTGGGTCGCACACCCTGACCCCCGGCTTCTCGCCCGGCTATGGCTTCGACGGCATCACCGTCGCCCTGGTCGGCGCGACCCGCCCCGCGGGGGTCGTGGCCGCCGCGTTCCTGTTCGGCGCGTTGCGCGCTGGCGCCACGCCCATGGAGGCGGCAACCGGCACGCCGCGTGACCTGGTGGTCGTCATCCAGGCGCTGGTGATCCTGTTCATCGCCGCTCCCGCGCTGGTGCGTGCCATCTACCGCATCCGCGCGGAGCGCAGCCTCGGTACCGAGGTCTTCGCGAAGGGGTGGGGCGGATGACCGCCGCCGTCGCGACCGGCACGCCGCTGACCCTGGCCGAGCGCCAGGCGCGCACCCGCCAGCGGGTGCTGGGCGTCATCTACCTCGTGACCGCGGTGGTCATGGTCGTCGGCTTCGCGCTGCCGGTCGCCGGCGACGCGACCTCGGCCTTCGTGCTGAATCTCGGCAAGACCGCGATCGAGCTGCCGAACCTGGTGCTGCCCTCGGCCGGCACCGGCTTCCTGCTGGCGGGCGCGGTGGCCTTCGCCGGAGCGATCCAGCTCACCCGTGGCTTCGGGGCGCGCTGGGCGCTCATCCTGGGCCTGGTCGCGACCGCGTTCGTGTTCGCCTTCCTGGTGTGGGTCGCCGCGGGTCAGTCCATGAACCTGACCGGCGTGCTGCAGAGCACGATCCAGCGTGCCGTGCCGATCGTGTTCGGCGCGCTTGCCGGCGTCATGTGCGAGCGCTCCGGGGTCGTGAACATCGCGATCGAGGGCATGCTGCTGACCGGCGCGTTCGTGGCGGCGGTGATCGGCAGCGTCACCGGCAACTCGTGGATCGGGCTGGTGGCGGCAATGCTCTCCGGCGGGCTGATGGCCTCGATCCTGGCGGTGCTGGCGATCCGCTACCGCGTGAACCAGATCATCGCCGGCTTCTTCATCAACATCTTCGCCAGCGGACTGACCGCCTTCCTCGCCGTGCGCTGGCTGGCGCCGCACCAGGATACGCTGAACCGTCCCGAGGTCCTCGGACCGGTGCCGATCCCGCTGCTGTCCGAGATCCCGATCCTGGGCCCGATCCTGTTCCGCCACAACGTCTTCGTCTACACCCTGTTCGTGCTGATCATCGTCATCCACCTCGGCCTGTTCTACACGCGCTGGGGCCTGCGCGTCCGCGCCGTGGGCGAGCATCCCAAGGCGGCCGACACGGTCGGCATCAACGTCTACTGGGTGCGTTACCGGAACGTGATCCTGGGCGGCATGATCGCCGGGCTGGGAGGCGCCTTCTTCACCATCGGCTCCACCGGCGGCTTCGAGCGCGACATGAGCGCCGGCCGTGGCTACATCGGCCTGGCGGCCATGATCTTCGGCGGCTGGAACCCCATCGGCTCATTCCTGGCCGGCCTGGTCTTCGGGTTCGCCGATGCCGTGCAGTCGCGCCTGTCGATCCTGAGCATCGGCATCCCCTCCGAGTTCCTGCTGATGGTCCCGTACGTCGTCACCATCGTGGTTGTGGCGGGCCTGGTGGGGCGCACGCGCATGCCCGCCGCCGACGGCACGCCGTACGTCAAGGAGTGAGCGCCGCCGCGCGCCGCATCGTCCTCGACTGCGACCCGGGGCACGACGATGCCCTCGCCATCCTGCTGGCGGCGGCATCGCCCGGCCTGCGGCTGGAGGCGATCACCACCGTGGCGGGCAACCAGACGCTGGACAAGGTCACGCTCAACGCGCGGCGTGTCTGCTCGGTGGCGGGCCTTCGGAACGTTCCTGTTGCGGCCGGCTGCGGCCGGCCACTGGTGCGGCAGCAGCTCGTGGCCGCGGACATCCACGGCGCCTCGGGTCTCGACGGGCCTGAATGGGGCGAACCCGGCGTCGGCGTCGATCCGCGCCATGGTGTCGACCTCCTGGTCGAGCTGGCAATGGCCGATGCCTCACCGCTGACCGTGGTCGCGGTGGGCCCGCTGACCAACGTGGCCACCGCCCTGCGCCGCGAGCCGCGCCTGACCGACCGCCTGGAGCGGGTGGTGCTCATGGGCGGAGCCATCGGCCTGGGCAACACGACGCCCGCCGCCGAGTTCAACATCCACGCCGACCCGGAGGCCGCCCACGTCGTCTTCGGCTCTGGCGTGCCGATCACCATGATCCCGCTGGAGGTCACCCACCAGGCGCTGGCGACCGATGCCGTGCTGGAGCGCATCGATGCGCTGGGCTCCGAGGTCGGCCGCGTGGCCGGCGCGCTGCTGCGCTTCTTCGCCGAGACGTACGAGCGCGTCTTCGGCTTCGCCGCGCCCGCCGTCCACGACCCGTGCGCCGTCGCCTGGCTGGTGGACCCGACCCTGGTCACGACGCGGCCGATGAACGTGGCGATCGACATGCGCTCGGAGCTCTCCTACGGGCGCACCGTGTGCGACGTGTACGGCACCACCGGCCGCCCGGCCAATGCAGAGGTGGGAGTCGGCCTGGACGCGGAGCGCTTCTGGGACCTCGTGATCGAGGCGCTGGGCCGGTACTGAGCGGCGGCGGGCGGGTCAGGAGGCCGAGGGAGCGATGGCGGGCGCCTCGCCGGCCGGCAGCGTCCCGGGGTCGACCAACGGGTGGGGGACCGGCGCCACGTGAAGCAGGTCCGGCGAGAGGCCGGCGGCCGCCATGTCGCGCAGCAGCGGCGCCTCGTCGTACTCGACGTTGCGGAAGCCGACCACGACATCGGTCTCGGTCACGTAGACGACCGCGTAGCGCGCATGCGCGCCCTGCCCGGTGCAGCAGCCCACCGATCCGGCGGCCACGAAGTGGGCCTGGCCCAGCACGCGGTGGTAGCCCTCGTGGGTGTGCCCGAAGCAGAACAGGTCGTCGCCCTCGTCCGCGGCTATGCGCGCGAAGTAGCGCGACGGACGGTCCTCCCACAGGTACTCGTGCTGCTTGAGGGGCGTGCCGTGGAAGAGCAGCGCGGTGCGGCCGGGGATCTCGAGACGCATCGTGGCGGGCAGCTGGCGCAGCCAGGCGCGATTCTCCTCGCTGAGCTGCGAGCCGGTCCAGGCCAGCGAGGCGTAGCCGCCCGCTTCGGCGTCCGGCGATGGCCAGATCGTGCCGGTCACCTCGCGGCCCATGCCAATCGCCTCGTCCCAGTTGCCCTGGACGGTGGGGATGTCGAGCCGGCGAAGCTCCTCCACCACCTCGTTGGGGTGCGGCCCGCGCCCGACGACGTCGCCGGCGCACCAGATCGCCTCGCAGCCGGTGGCGGCGACGTCGGCGAGGACGGCGCGCAGGGCAGGGAGATTCGCGTGCAGGTCAGCAAGCACCGCGATACGCATGCGCGGATTCTAGTGAGGCCGATGCCGCGCAGACACCCCCCGGCGACAGTACGTTCGGGCCGGTGAGACGGCGAGGATGGGGCCACCACCCTGGACGCCGGGCCGCCCGGCGCCCGGGCCGGTCAGCTCGCGGCGGCGGTGGCGAAGGGAGCCGCGATGACGCTGATGCGCCCCGCCACGGTGCGCCCCAGCTCGCGCAGGGCGGCCGCCGCAGCAGAGGTCTCCGATGCGGGATGCTGGGTCGAGGTGATCGGCACGCCGCCATCGCCACCGATCCGTACGCCGGGCTCGATCGGGATGCGGCCGAGCACCTCCAGCCCGAGCTCGCGGGCGATCGTCTCGCCACCTCCCGAGCCGAACAGGTCGTGCTCGCTGCCGCAGTCCGGGCAGACGAAGCCGCTCATGTTCTCCACCACGCCAAGCGTGCGGACGTTCACCTTGTTGAACATGGCGATCGCCTTGCGCGCGTCCATCAGGCTCACCTCCTGGGGCGTGGTCACCACCACGGCACCGGAGAGCGGGATGAGCTGGCTGATGGACAGCGCGGCGTCGCCGGTGCCGGGCGGCAGGTCGATGACCAGGTAGTCGAGCTCGCCCCACTCCACGTCGCGCAGGAACTGCTGGATGGCCGAGTGGATGAGCGGTCCGCGCCAGATCACCGGCGCGTCGCCGGTCAGGAAGTACTGGATGCTCATCATCTTCACGCCATGGCTGACGACCGGGTTGACCCGCCCGCCGGTCCCGGTCACGTGAGCGTCGGAGGTGCCCATCATCAGCGGCACGTTCGGCCCGGTGATGTCCGCGTCCAGCAGGCCGACCCGCGCGCCGTCGCGCGCCAGGCTGACCGCCAGGTTCACGGCAACGGTCGTCTTGCCAACACCGCCCTTGCCGGACGCGACGGCGATCGTGTTCTTCACGCCGGGGATCAGGTCGGCGGCCGGTCCGCCGAACGAGCGCTTGACGTTGCTCGCCCAGTCGACGCGCACGGCGCTGGCGCCGAGCGCCTCGAGCCCCTCGACGATGTCCGACTCGATCTTGGCCTTGAGCGGGCAGGCGGGCGTCGTCAGCTCAACCGTCAGGTCGACGGCGGTGCCGTTGATCTCCACGCCCTTGACCATGCCCAGGCTGACCAGGTCGCGCCCGATCTCCGGGTCCTTGACCTGGCCGAGCACGGCCATGATGTTGTCGTTGGTGAGCTGGTCGGACATGCGAGCTCGGGATCCTTTCGTGTGCCGCAGGGTGCCATTCGAGCGTAGCAGAGCACGCGCGCGGCCGGTACTACCTTTGTTGAGCGGAGGACGTCAGGCGGGGCCGATCCCGTCCCACATCGACGTTTCGGCGGCCGCCTCCGCCACCCCGGCGGGGACCGGCAGGTTCGAGCGCGCCAGGCGGTAGTGCTCGGTGGCAAGGAACGCGTCGCGCTCCGCAGCCGGCCAGTCGCTGAACGGGCCGCTCGACCCGGTCTGCGACACGTGGCGGCTGATCGCGGCGAGCTTCAGCGGCGCGAGATCACCGAGGTCCAGCCTGAGAGTGGCCACGCCATCGGGCGAGCCGTAGGCTTCGGGGGCGTCCGCGCCGAGCGGTTCCACCTGCGAGAGCGGCACGACCAGGTGGTAGAGCTTGGCCGCGCGCCACGCGCGCTGGTCCTCCTCGATATCGTCCTCGTGGGCCAGCGGATTGCCCGCCTCCACGAAGGCGCGCTGCATCGCCTGCGACAGCGCGACGTGGTCGGCGTCGCCGGAGACGCCCTCGGGCCCGAAGGTGAGGATGACTTCTGGCCGATGCATGCGGATCGGCTCCACCAGGCGTCCGACCAGGTCGTCGCGGTCGACGGTCGCCAGCGTCTCCTCGGCGTAGTCGAGCATGCGCAGGACGCGCACGCCGAGCAACGCGACCGATCGCCGCATCTCGTCCTCGCGCACGGTGTCCAGGTTGCGCCAGACCACCGGGCGGGTGTAGTGACGGCTCCGGCCACCGGGCGCGGCCGGCTTCTCGAGCAGGCGCGGGTCGAACCGGCCGCGCGTGGCGCACACGACCACGACGTACGCGCCGTCGGCGGCTGCCCGCGCGATGGCGCCTCCGAATCCGAATGCCTCGTCGCCCGGGTGGGCGACCACCACCATCAGGCTGCGCGCAGGATTTCGCTCGCGAACTGGTCGCCAGATGGAGGACACGGCCGCGAGTCTATCAGCCTATGCCTCGACCTCGAGGGCGATCGTGGCACGCGAGCCGCGGCCGTTTCCGGAGGCCTCGGCCGGACGGCCCGGGGTCGCCACCCGGTCCAGGAACGAGGCGTCGCGTGACGTGGCGATCGCGGCCCTGACCTCGTCCAGGCCCAGGATCTCGTGGCGCAGCAGGAAGGCGATCTCGTCGCGCAGGTAGGAGCGCAGCATCTCCGGGCCATCGGTCGACAGCGCGAAGCGGACGCGGTGCGCCAGCAGCTCGCGCAGGATGTGGCGCAGCTCCGGTACGCCGCTCACCACCCGCGTGTTCAGGTTCGACGAGGGGCAGACCTCCAGGACCACGCCGCGTTCGCGCAGCATGTCCAGCACCGCGGGGTCGTAGACGCTTCGCACGCCATGTCCGATGCGCTCCGGCTCGAGCGCCTCGACCGCCTCGCGCACCTCCTCCGGTCCGCCGGTCTCGCCGGCATGGACCGTCACGCCCAGCCCCGCGCGGCGCACCTCGGCGAAGAGCGAGCGGTAGTCGCCGAAGCGGAATCGCGGCTCGACCGGCCCGGCGATGTCCACCGCCACGACGCCCCGGTCCTTCCAGGCCACGGCCTTGGCGGCAATGATCTCGTTGAGCTCGTAGCTGAAGGCCCGATCCAGGCAAAAGATCAAACCGGCGCGCACCTGCGGGTACTCGAGCACGGCGCGGTCCATGCCACGCACCGCCGCGGCGATGATGTGGTCGAGGTCCTGCTCGCCCCCGCGGTTGCGCTTCATCGGGTTGAAGCGCAGCTCTACCTCGGTGATGTTGTTCTTGCGGTAGGCGCCGCCGATCACCTCGTACACGCTGCGCTCGACGGCGATCGGGCTGGACTGGATCAGCTCCGTCCAGTGGAACAGGTCAAGGTAGGCCTGGAAGCCACGCCGGCGGCGGCCGACCGTGATCAGGTCGCGGAAGGCCCAGTAGTCCTTGGTGGGCAGCCGGATGCCCTGGGCGTGCGCGATGCCCCACATGATCGCGGGCGTGACCGCGGCGCCGAGGTGCACGTGGAGCTCGGTGAGCGGCAGGCGCGGATCCAGGCGAGGGCGCGGCATGGTAGCCGGAGTCTACCCCGCGGTGCCCGCGTCGGCCGGCCGGCCGATGCTAGAATCGCGCCCCATGCAGGCCATCCGTGACGCGATCGAATGGTTCGCCGATGACATCGCCGGCTTCCTCGCGACGCTGCTCCCCTACGCCCTGGTCGGGCTGGCGGCGATCTACATCCTCTGGCTGCTGATCGGCTACCTGCGCGTCTCGCAGGTCGGCATCCAGGCCGAGGCCGCCGTCCAGGCGGCCCTGCCCCTGCCGCGCGCGCCGGATGGCGCCATCGACGTCCCGCACGGCGTCCCCTACTGCCCGGTCGACGGCCTGCGCTACCCGGCCGGCGCGCGCTTCTGCACGCAGTGCGAGGCGGACCTGGCGCTCTCCTGCGCGAACTGCGGCGCAACGATTCGCGCGGCCGACGAGTCCTGCTATCGATGCGGAACCCGGGCCACCACCATCCTCGCCGACGAGTCCTGATCCCCACGCCGGCATCCACCGGCCGCTGACGTGACCGGTGCCCTGCTGATCGCCGCGCTCCTGCTGCTCGGCGTGGCCGTGGCGCTGGGCGTCCTGTCCGCGCTGCTGGCGGGACGCAGGCTCCTGGCCGCGGCGCACGCGGCCCTGGCGGCGGCGACTCTGGTCCTGCTGATCGCGGTGGTGCTGCGGGCGGTCGAGGCCGGCCGGGCGCCGTGGTCCAACCTGCACGAGACGGCGATCGCCTTCGCCCTGGCCCTGCTGAGCGCGTTCCTGCTGCTCGAGCGCCGGCTGGCGGTGCGTCCGCTCGTCCCGGTGGTGGCCGCCATCGCCATCGGCCTGCTCTGGCTGGCGGCCTCGCAGCCCGACGAGGTGCGTCCGCTGGTGCCCGCGCTCCAGGCGCCCCTCCTGCTGACCGTGCACGTCGGCTCGGCCATGCTGGCCTACGCGCTGGGGGCGCTGGCCTTCGCCGCAGCCGCCGCCGAGATCGCGCAGGGCCGGGCCGGCGGGAGCCTCCGCTTCCTGCCGACGGTGGCAAACGCCCGCGAGGCCGCGCATCGGGCGGTGGTGGTCGGCTTCCCGGTGCTCACCGCGGCGATCGTGCTCGGCTCGGTGTGGGCGAACCTCGCCTGGCGCTCCTACTGGAGCAACGATCCGAAGGAGCTGGCGGCGGCCGCGACCTGGCTGGTCTACGCCGGCTACCTGCACGCCGCCGGCCGACGGGACCGCATCGGCAGGCTCGCGCCGTGGCTGCTGGTGCTCGGCTTCGCCGGCGTCCTGTTCACGTACCTGGGTGCGGGCCTCGTGTTCGTCGGCGAGCACTCCTACGCCGGCGCCTGACCGGCGCCGGCGCATCGGTCCATCAGCTCAGTCGCCGATGAGCGCCTGCGCGTAGGCGCGGATCTCCGACACGTTGGGGATCATGACCCAGCCGCGCGCGGTTCCCGGCTCGAAGCCCTCGAACAGGGCGAAGCGTGGCGGGCCAAGGACGGTGCCCGTCACCGCCGCATCCGAGGCGCGCCGCGCCATGGCCAGCAGCGTGGGCAGGTTGGCCAGGTCGAGGTTGGTCTCCAGCGAGCCGAGCGTCGGCAGCAGCGTGGCAACGTCGACCGTGCTCGCCGGATCGGCGTACTTCGCCACCAGGGCCAGCACGACCTGCTGCTGGCGGGCGGCTCGCGCGTAATCGCCGTCATTGCGGTTGCGGCTGTAGGCGAGCGCCGTGGCGCCGCTGAGGTGCGCCGGACCCGGCGCCAGGTCGAGGTACAGCTTCGCGTTGCGGACGTGGGTCTTGACCTCGACATCGATCCCGCCGACCGCGTCCACCAGCCGGACGAGGTCATCCATGTCCACCTTGACGTAGGCGTCGATCTCCACGCCCAGCAGGCTCTCCATGGCGGCGCGCATGCCCTCGATGCCCAAGTAGTACTTCATCCCGTTCACCTTGCCCGAGTAGACGCGGCCATCGTCGAGCGGGATGTCGACCGTATCCCGCGGCAGGCTCAGGGCCACGATCTCCGACTGGGTCCGCGACAGGCTGACGACCATGATCGAGTCGGTGTTCGAGTTGCGGTAGCCGGAGTTGCGCCGGGACTGGCTGGAATCCTCGCCCAGCACCAGGACGGTGAGCCGGCTGTGAAGCAGCGACTCGTCCAGGATCGGGCGGGTCGGCGTCGGCTCGGGGGTGGGCGCGGGTGTTGGCGTCGGGCTCGGGGTGGCGGTGGGCCGCGACGTCGGACGGGCCGTGGGCTGTGCTGTCGCCGGAGCCGATGGCGTGGCTCCTGCGGCGCAGCCGGCAACCAGGGCCAGGACGGCAGCGAGGCCGAACGTGAGGGGCGCGCGGCGACGGCGCGCTATGGGTCGCGGGGTTGCTCGGGCCATGGAGGTTGCCATGGTAGCCCGGTCGCGCCGAGCAGCGGGCGAGTGCGTCGCGTGCTCCCCGCTCTGCTAGGCTCGCCGCCGTGGAGACGCGCGAGATCGGCGTGAGTGTCGGGCAGCGACGCGGCCTGGTCGACCTGACCGACGAGTGCGCTCGCTTCCTCGCCGAGGTCGCGCAGGGCCGCGATGGCCTGCTCAGCGTGTTCGTGCCCCACGCCACCGCCGGCGTGGTGCTGATGGAGCTCGGCAGCGGCTCGGAGGCCGACCTGCTCGAGGCGCTGGACCGGCTCCTTCCGCGCGATGCCCGCTGGCGTCATGCGCACGGCTCGCCCGGCCATGGCGCCGACCACGTGCTGCCCCTGCTGGCCCCGCCGTCGGTGAGCATCCCCGTGCTAGCGGGGCGCATGGCGCTCGGGACGTGGCAGTCGGTGGCGCTGCTCGACCCGAACCCGGACAACGCCCAGCGGCGCGTCCGCCTCAGCTTCCTGCCCGGCTAGCCGGGGGCGGCTGATTCGCCATGGCCAGGCGCCGCACCTGCGCCGCCGCTCGCGACGGATCGCTCGTCGGCTCGTCGCAGGCGTATCCGCGGCAGACATAGGCGGTGGCGATCCCCCCGCGCGCGACCTTGCCCGCGAACAGCGGCAGCTCGGCGAGCGCCGATGTCGGCTCCCCGTCCTCAGCGCCCGGCAGCGGGGCGATCACCAGGTCCGGCGCGTACTCGCGGGCCACCGCCTCGCGCATGGCAACGCCGGCCGGATCGTCGGGTTGCGAGGCGATCACGGCGTCGACCGGCTCGCCCAGCGCCCGGTCCACGGCGCCGAGCATCCGGCCGAAGGCCGTCGGCTGCCGCTCCAGCGCCGGCGCGGCCGCACGCAGGATGCTGCGCGCCCGCCGATCCAGCTCCTCGTCGCCGGTGAGCAGGGCGAGTCGCAGCATGACGTCGGCGGCGACGGAGTTGGCGGCGGGCGTGGCGCCGTCGATCAGCGAGCGTGGCCGGGCCACGATCGCGTCGTGCTCGCGACTCGTGTCGAACAGCGTGCCGCTGGCGTCGTCCCAGAAGTCGGCCAGCATGCGGTCCACCAGGCGCCGCGCCAGGAGCAGGCAGCCGTCGTCGGCCAGCGCGGCGTACGCCGCCAGCAGGCCATCGGCCAGGTTGGCATAGTCCTCGGCGAAGGCTGGCGTGTGCGCCCGCCCGTCCCGCGCCGTGCGCCACAGCCGGTCGCCGTCGCGCAGCAGGACGCGCCGCACGAACGCCACGCAGGCGCGTGCCGCAGCCGCGTGGCGCTCCTCGCCCAGCACCAGGGCGGCGGTCGCCAGCGCGCGGAGCGCCATCCCGTTCCAGGCGGCGAGCTGCTTGTCGTCCCGGCCGGGGCGGACGCGGAGCCGTCGCGCCGCGAGCAGCGCGGCGCGTCCCCGGGCGACGAGCGCCTCGCGCGCCGGCGCCGATCCGGGCAGGTGCAGCACGTTGCGGCCCTCCCAGTTGCCGGAGGGCAGCACGCCCCAGTGGGCGGCCAGGGCCTCGACGTCGGAATCGCTGAATTCAGCCTGCTTCAGGGCGAGGCCGAACTCCTCCCAGGACCAGGCGTAGAAGCGACCCTCCTCGCCCTCCGAATCAGCGTCCAGCGCCGCGGCGAAGCCCCCGTCATCGGTCCCCAGCTCGGCCAGCATGAAGTCGAGCGTGGTGCGCGCCACGTTCGCGTAGCGCTCGCTGCCGGTCGCCCGGTGGGCCTCCAGGTAGCAATGGGCCAGCAGCGCGTTGTCGTAGAGCATCTTCTCGAAGTGCGGCACCAGCCAGCGCGCATCGGTGCTGTAGCGGGCGAACCCACCGCCCAGCTGGTCGTGGATGCCGCCATCCGCCATCCGGTCCAGCGTCCGCGTGACCATCAGCAACGTCTGCTGCGAGCCGTCACGGCGCCAGGCCCGCAGCAGGAACTCGAGCGTCATGGGGGCGGGGAACTTGGGCGCGCCCCCGAATCCACCCTGATCGGCATCGAAGGCCGATGCCAGGCGTGCGACCGCGGCCTCGAGCTGGCGGCGCTCCGGATCGCTGCGCCCCTCGGTCACCTCCAGCATGCCGCCCAGGTGGCGCGCCACCTCGCGGGCCTGCGCACGAATCTCCTCGTGCCGGGTTCGATACGCATCGGCCACGCCGTCCAGCACCCGGCCGAAGGCCGGCAGGCCGTGACGGTCGTCGGGCGGGAAGTAGGTGCCGCCGAAGAACGGCTCGAGCTCGGGCGTCAGGAAGACGCTCATCGGCCATCCGCCACCGCCGGTCATGGCCTGCACCGCGGCCATGTAGACGTCGTCCAGGTCGGGGCGCTCCTCGCGATCGACCTTGATCGGCACGAAGTCGCGGTTCAGCCGCTCGGCAATCGTCTCGTCCTCGAACGACTCGCGCTCCATGACGTGGCACCAGTGGCAGGCCGAATAGCCGATGGAGAGGAAAATCGGTCGGTCCTCGGCCTTGGCACGCTCGAGCGCCTCGGAGCCCCACGGGTACCAGTCCACGGGGTTATGGGCGTGCTGCAGCAGGTACGGGCTCGTCTCGTTCGCGAGTCGGTTCGGCATCGAGAGGTGAGTGTCTCACCTCTCGACGCAACGTGGGTGAACGGGCGCCTAGGGGCCCGGCTGCAGGCCGGTGGCAGAGACCGTCGGGGGCGCTGCCGCGTTCATGCATGGCGGCATCTGGTCGGGGGTCCCCTCCGGCGCGATCAGGACCATCCCCTCCCCCCAGCCGGGGAAGACGAGGACCACGGCGATCTGGCCGTAGCTGCCCGCGCCGCACCAGTTGCTCCACTCCACGCCGATGCGATAGGGATGCTGTGCGTCGAGGACCACGCTCCGGCTCTCGTCGGCGGGTGACCGGCCGCTGGCGAGGACCTCGCCCGTGTCGGTGCGGATGGCGACGTCGAAGGGCTGGCCCAGCTCGCAGGGGTTGGCGTCGCCGTGCAGGGTCACGACCGTTCCGCGGGACCCGGCGGCACCTCCCCAGCTCTCGACGTCCATGCCCAGGTCGTGGGTCGTGCAGGCGGCGAGTGGCGGCGAGGGCGTCGCAGCGCTCGTGGCCGATGGCTCGACGGCCGATGCCGCCGGCGACGACGTCGGAGTCGGGCTCGCGACGTCCGTGCCGACGCCCGGCGCGCCGCCCTGGCCCAGGATGGCGCCCCCGACCACCACGGCCGCGACGCCGGCAGCCACCGCTCCGATCAGCGCGATTGCTCGCCCGGCCGGGAGGCGCGAGGCGACCCGCTCGTGCACCGGCTCAAAGGGAAGCTGGACCGGGACGTACCCCCGTTCCCGGGGTCCGGACTCGGCGCGCAGGCGCCGCTCGATCTCGTTGTCGTTCATTCCGAGGACTCCTCGCCGAGCCGGACACGCAGCGTGTCCAGCGCTCGGCTCACATGGCTGCGCGCCGATGGAGGGGCGATCCCCAGGATCCGCCCGATCTCCTCGAACGGCAGGTCCGCTCGATAGCGCAGGTAGACCGCCAGCCGCTGGCGTTCCGGCAGCGTCTCGACCGCTTCCCAGATCGCCAGCCGGTCGACGTGGTCGAGGCCCGCGTGCCGCGGCGGCTGGAGGCCGACGCGGTCGATCAGCAGGCGTACCCGCCTGCCCCAGCGGTGGCGGTCCATCGCGATGCGGTACAGGGCCCGAAAGGCCCAGGCCTCGGGCCGTTCGATCTCCCGACCGTCGCGAAGCTCGCTCCACAGGCGGAGCAGGGTCTCCTGGACGGCGTCGTCGGCCTCCTCGGGGGTGAGGCCGAGGTGGCGTGCCAGCCCCCACAGCTCCGCGCCGCGCTCGGTCTGCAGGCGGACGATCGCGTCGCGCAGCGCATCGGCTCCTGAGAGAGCCTGCCTGGCAGCGTCCAGGGTCGAGTCCATGGTGCCGGTGATCATGCGCGTCCGACGCCCGTGCGGCGTGAAACGTTGAACGGGCCCCGGCACCGACGCCGGCCGACGCCCGCGCCGGACCTAGGCGGGCTGCTCGGTCGCGAACTGCTCCGCGTGGAGCCGGGCGTACAGGCCCTCGTGGCGCAGCAGCTCCTCGTGCGTGCCGCGCTCCACGATCCGCCCGCGATCGTAGACCAGGATCAGGTCGGCCTTGAGGATGGTCGACAGCCGATGGGCGATGGCGATGGTGGTGCGACCCTCCATCAGCCGCACCAGGGCCGCCTGGATAAGGCGCTCGCTGACGGTGTCCAGCGCGCTGGTCGCCTCGTCCAGGATCAGGATGCGCGGATCCTTGAGCAGCACCCGGGCGATGGCCACCCGCTGCTTCTCGCCACCCGACAGCTTGTAGCCCCGCTCGCCCACGATCGTGTCGTAGCCCTCCGGCAGCTGCATGACCCGGTCGTGGATGGCAGCGGCTCGCGCGGCGGCCTCGACCTCCTCCAGGCTCGCCTGCGGCTTGGCGTAGCGCAGGTTGTCCAGGACCGATGCGTGGAAGAGGTAGGTCTCCTGGGTCACCACCCCGATCACGCGTCCCAGCGACTCGAGCTTCACGCGCCGGACGTCGATGCCGTCGATCTCCACCGCGCCGACATCCACGTCGTACAGGCGCGGGATGAGGTAGGTCGTCGTGGTCTTGCCCGAGCCGGATGGACCGACCAGCGCCACCAGCTGGCCGGGGCGCGCCTCGAAGTCGACCTCCTGCAGCGCGAAGGGCTGGTTCGGGACGTGGACCGCTCGACCCTCGGTTTCCGCCCGGATCGCCTCGCCCTGGGCGGCGACCTGTGCCGCGCTGCGCGGATAGCGGAACGAGACGTCCCGCAGCCGGACGTCGCCGGTCATGACCGGGTCGAAGGCCACGGCATCGGGTGCGTCGGTGATCTCGTGCGGCATCTCGAGGTACTCGAAGATGCGGTCGAAGAGCGCGAGCGCGCCCTGGATCTCGACCTGGACGTTCAGCAGCTGGCCGAGCGGGAAGAAGAGGCGGCTCTGCAGCGTGGTGAAGGCCACGATGGTGCCGATGCTCACCCGGGTGTCGCCGCCGATGATCAGCGAGCCAGCCAGCAGGTACACGAAGGCCGGCGCGATGCTGAAGAAGGTCCCGATCATGGCGAAGAACCAGCGCCCGATCATCTGCTGCCGAATCTGCAGGTCACCGAGCCGACGCGACTCCTTGCGGAAGCGCTCGATGCTGGCGCGCTGCTGCCCGAACGTCTTGGACAGCAGGATGCCCGACACGCTCAGCGACTCCTCGGTGATGGCGCTCACCTCGGCCAGCGAGCGCTGGGTCAGCCCGCTCACCATGCGCCGCACGCGGCCGACGCGATAGGTGATGTACGCGAACACGGGCAGCATGCCGAGCGACAGGATGGTCAGCCGCCAGTCGAGCACGAGCATCGCGATGACGGTGGTCGCGACCGTGGCGAAGTTCGACAGCAGGCTGGCGGCGGTATCGGTCACCACCGACTGCACCCCGTTGACGTCGTTGCCGATGCGGCTCTGGATCTCGCCGGTGCGCGTCTCGGTGAAGAAGCGCAGCGGCATCCACTGCAGGTGGCTGTACAGCGCCAGCCGCAGGTCGTCCATGACCCGCTGGCCGACCACGTTCGAGAGGTACGACTGGCCGACGCCGATGCCCGAGGAGATGATCGGCAGCACGATCATCAGGCCGCACTGCAGGTACAGCAGGCCCAGATCCTGCGGGCCGCCCGGCAGCAGGTTGTCGATCGCCAGCTTGAGCAGGATCGGGTTCACGACCCCGATGCTGACCGTGACGACGATCAGCGCCCCGATGATCGTCAGCCGGCCGCGATACGGGCGGAAGAAGGAGATGATCTGGCGGAAGGTGCGCGGGCCGCTGCCCGGCCGCGCGGCCAGGTTCGGCTCGGCGCCGCCCCAGTGCCCCCCGCGCATCAGGTCAGCAGGATGGAGAGGAAGGCCTGCGCCATCGGCAGCCCCACGGCCTGGCCAGCGGTCGTCACCCGCTCACGCAGCCGTTGCTCAACCGGATCCCAGTCCTGCACCTGGCTGGCGTGCCGCCGCAGCGCCGCCAGGCCGGTCTCCCAGGTGGCGGAGACGTCGATCCAGAGGTTGGCGCGCTCGACGCCGGTGACCAGCACCTGGCGGACCTTCCACGGCTCCAGACCCTCGTCCAGCAGCTCCGGGAAGTTGTGCCGGTCGCGCGCCGCCGGATAGACCGCCGCGAGCGTGGCCTCGCCGGTGGCCAGGTGATCGGGATGGGCGATGAACGGGTTCCCATCTGTGCGACGCTGCGGGTTCTGGGCGATGACCAGGTCGGGACGGAAGTGACGGATCTGGCGCGTGATGTCACGGCGCAGCTCCAGGCTGGGGGTCAGGTAGCCGTCGGGGTAGCCGAGGTGGACGATCTCGCCCACGCCCAGCACGTCCGCGGCGGCGCGCTGCTCGGCGATACGGGTCGCCGCCAGCTCCTCGGGGGCGACCGACGCGTCGTCGGTGCCCTTGCCGCCGTCGGTGGTCACGACGTAGTCGACGCGTGCGCCGGCGGCGGTCAGGGCGGCGATCGTCGGCGCGGCGCCGAACTCGGCGTCATCGGGGTGGCTGAAGATGACCAGCGCGCGTTCCAGGGGTGAGATGAGGTCATGTCGTTCGAGTTCTGTCATGGCGATCGACGCATCGTACCGCGATCGCCTTGACCGCCCACGCGCCCGGTCCGCATACTACCCCCGAGTATGACGACAAGCGGGGCCCCGGCCCACGACCACTTCCGGCACTCGTACACCAAGGACCGCAAGGAGCTGCTGAATCGGCTGCGACGGATCGAGGGACAGGCGCGCGGCCTGCAGCGCCTGGTCGAGAGCGAGGCCTACTGCCTGGACGTCCTGCAGCAGGTCGAGGCGCTCACCGCGGCGGCCGACCAGGTGGCGCTGCTCCTCCTGGAGGACCACATCTCGGGCTGCCTGGCGCACGCCATCGACAGCGGCCAGGGGCAGCCATACGTGGACGAGGTGATGAACGTGGTCCGCCGCACCATGGGCCGCCCGGCGAGCAAGCGCAGGGCCTGACCGGCCGCCTTCCGGGCACGAATTGGGAGTGCCGCAGGGGGGAACCACGGCACTCCCGCCGAGAGCATACGCGCCGGGTCAAGTACCGCTCGGTCGCCCGGCGAGCAGGCCCTACTCGCCGAACATCGTCAGCTGCAGCCCACCGCGCTCGATGAGCGGATCCAGGCCCAGGACGGGCTCCAGGCGCTCCAGGCCGGCAACCTCTGACGCGCTCAACGCCTCCAGGTGCTGCCACTTGAGGAAGTGCCAGTTCTGGCGATCCAGCTCGGCGCGCAGCCAGGGTGAGCGCTCGACCTTGAGGCGCAGGAGCTCGGTGCGTTCAGCAGGAAAGACCAGGAAGCGGGCCTGGTTCTCCTCGGGCGGGACCGCCCGGCCACGGCGCAGGACGGCCTCACCCAGCATCGCGGTCCACTCGACCTCGAACAGGAACGCCAGCCGTCCGCGGCGGTACCAGAGCGCGTCGACCGCACCCACCACCTCCGCCGGAGCGCGCACCACCAGGGGCAGGTAGACGCGGCGCTCGTCCTCGTGCAGCCGATCGAGCAGGGTGGCGCCGGCATACGGGCGATCCTGCTCGCGACGGCTGACCCAGGCGCGCAGGCCGATCCGATGCGCGTAGTCAACCAGCAGGCCGATGACCCGGGCGTGCTCCTCCAGCCTCCGGGACAGCTCCTCCTCGGTGCGGAGCTGTCCTCGCTCGCCCACCGCGGCATACGCGGCCAGGCAGGCCCGCACCAGCTCCTCGTCGGGAGCCTCCAGGCCCGGGAAGAGCGCGTAGATGCGCTCCAGGAACGCGGCCTCGTCCACGCGTCCGGCGGTGGAGAGGATCGAGAACGTGGCCCACTCGACGCGATCGGCGAGGGGTGACTCGGCCAGCTCCGGGTCGCGCAGCCACCACTGCGGCTGCTCCGCGTCTCCCAGGCGCACGAGGGACCGATGGTCTTCGCTCCACAGCTCCTCGCGCAGGAGCGAGGCGAGCAGCGCCGGCCCTGCCCGCTCCAGGCGGGCGTCGACGATCTCGTCCGGCTCGACGTCCGACGGGCCGCCTGACTCGGCCGATGGCCGGGCCGCCGCCACGCGCCGCAGGAGCCCGCTGCGCTGCAGGTCGAGCAGCACCGCGGCCGCGATCCGCGTCAGCCCGGCCGGCTCGCCGCGCTCGCGCAGCAGCGACAGCGCCGCGCGCTCGATCGCCTCCGCCAGCTCGGGGTAGGTCAGCCGCCCGTCCTGCGCCCCGAGCCGCAGCGGGTCCGGCTGCACCGCGGCGCGCAGCCGATCCTCGGCCGACGGCTTGCGGAAGTGAAGGATGACCCCGTCGCCCACGCGCCGCGACTCACGGTGGATGACGTCAACCAGCTCCAGCCCGGCCGCAGCGCCGCCGACGGCAGCCGCGAGGAGGCGGTCGAC
>DASURX010000003.1:0-7953 GCA_036375355.1 Candidatus Limnocylindria bacterium | reverse complement strand
CTTCTACCAGCGAGCCGTCGAGCTCGGCGTGCCGGTACAGATCGACTGGTGTGAGGGCGCCGGCCACCTCGCACCCGCCGGCATGCCTGTGGAGGTGTGTGCCGACGACTTCGCTGCCAGCGTGCGCAGCTTTTACGCATCGGCCTTCGCCGACTAGCTTTTCCGCGTGCCTCTCGGCACGCTTCGTGCAGCACTGCCCCCTGAGGTCCGGAGTGACTGAACGGGGCTACCCGTCCTTCCGGCCCGGAGGTGCAGGGTTCGTGTCCAGATGAACCAGGGGGGAACGCGCGTGCTGGTCGTCGAGGACGATCCGGCGCTGCGGGACATCTACTCGAACGCGCTGTCGGAGTTCGGCCACGAGGTCCGTGCGGCACGCGACGGGGCCGACGCACTCCAGGTGCTGGCGACGGGCTTCCAGCCCTGCGTCGTCTTCCTCGACCTGCGCATGCCTGGCATGAACGGATGGGAGTTCATGCGCCGCCTGCGCGAGGATCCGAAGTGGGAGGACCTCCCGGTCGTGGTGGTCGCCGCCCACTTCCGGATCGACGACGAGGCGCGCGAGGTGGGGGCTGCCGCGTGGCTGCAGAAGCCCTTCGACCTGAACCGCCTGGATCAGCACGCGCGCGCGTACTGCGCCTGCTGAACGAAGGGATCGACCATGGCCCGCGGCACCGATGCCATGCTCCTGCAGGAGCGTCTGCCCGAGATCTTCGACGGGGTGGCCGATGGTGTCTCGGTGCTGGATCGGACCGGGATCGTGCGATTCGCGAACGCGGCCGGGGCGCGGCTGATGGGCGCCGAGCGAGCCGAGGACGTCATCGGTCGCCCTTCGGCGGAGGTCCTCGGCCATTTCGACGTGCTCGCCGAGGACGGCAGCCCGATGGCCCTCGACCAGCTTCCCACGCGCCGCGCACTGGGCGGCGAGGCCACCCCTGAGGCGGTGGTGCGCTTTCGCATCCACGGCACGCTCAAGGACCGCTGGTCGATCGTGCGCGCCCGGCTGCTGCGCGGCGCCACGTCGGCTGACGACCTCGTCGTCACCGCCTTCCAGGACATCACCGCACTCAAGCGCAGCGAGCTGCGGCTCTCCATCCTGTCGGAAGCGAGCGCCATCCTCGGCCAGTCGACCGACTACGAGGCGACCCTCGCCCGGGTCGCGCAGGTCGCGGTTCCCAGCCTGGCGGACTGGTGCGTGGTGGACGTCGCCGAGAGCGGGCGCGAGCCGCACCGCGTGGCGGTCGCCCACTCCGACCCGGAGATGCTCGCGTTCGCCGACGAGGTCCAGCGCCGATGGCCGAGCTCCGCGAACCCCAGCAGCGGCCTCGACCAGGTGATGCGCAGCGGCCGCTCCATCCACCTCCCTGAAGTGACCGACGAGATGGTGCGCGCCGGGGCGCTGGACGACGAGCACTACGAGGCCCTGCGCCGGCTGGGGATCCGCTCGGCGCTTGTCGTCCCGCTGGTGGCGCGCGGTCAGGTGCTGGGGGCGCTGAGCCTGATCGACTCGACCTCGCAGCGGGACTTCGACGACGACGACGTCGCCCTGGCCGAGGAACTGGGACGCCGGGCTGGGGCCGCCATCGACGCTGCGCGCCTGGTGCACGAGCGTGAGACCGCCGTGCGCGAGCGCGACGAGTTCGTGGCCGTGGCCTCGCACGACATGCGCACGCCTCTGGCCGCGATCAGCGGCTATGCGCAGCTCGCCCACCGGCACCTTGCCACGGCCGAGGAGATGGACCGCGCCGCCCTAGACCGCTGGATCGGGGACATCAGCTCCAGTGCCGATCGGCTGACGAGGCTGGTGACCAACCTGATGGATGCCAGCCTGCTGCGCGGCGGCCGGTCCGTGCCGCTCTACCTTCAGCCGACCGACCTGGTCCAGCTCGTGAAGGAGACCATCGCCGAGCACCGGGGAACCACCGGCGATCGGATCAGCCTGGAGGTCGAGGTCGAGCCGGTGACCGGCAAATGGGACCCGATGCGCCTGGCCCGCGTCGTGGACAACCTGCTCGGCAATGCCGAGAAGTACAGCCCCGAGGATGCGCCGATCGAGGTCCGCGTCGGCACCGATGGCGGCTGGGCAGTCGTGACGGTCACCGATCATGGCATCGGCATCCCGCCAGGCGATCTCCGCCGGATCTTCACCCGCAACTACCGGGCGCGAAACGCCAGGGGCGTGGCCGGCACCGGCCTTGGGCTGACCGGCTCCGATCGCCTCATCCGCCAGATGGCCGGGACGATCGACGTGCGCAGCCGCCTTGGCGAGGGATCGACATTCACGGTTCGCCTGCCGCTCGCCGCCCACGTGCCGGCAGCCGACGCCACGGTCGAGGCCGAGCCCCAGCGCGGGGCCAGGCCGATGCACGCCGACCCGGCGTCCCCGGCCGCATCCGCCGACCTGCCCGCCTGACCCCGCGGTCCGCTCCGTAAGGGCCGGACGTCCCCACCCGAACGGTACGCCTGGCACTCCCAGGCCGGGGGAGGCGCGCGCAGCATGGAGGCAGGTCCGAGGTGGCCGGCCACGCTCCGTCAGCCATGCAGGGAGTTCGGGAAGCGCTCGCCAGGTCACCTCGGACGGTATTCCCACCGTCGCAGGCCCGAGCGACGCGAGACGACCGCCGAGACCCGGCGGTCCTCTCGTTTTCGGGGCAATTGGGGCCGAACGGCCCGGGCCGTGGGTCCGAACGTCTCTCCGTTCCGCCGAAGCGCAGGAGCAGGCTAGTGCCATGACCAGCAGCAGCACCGTTCGACGCCGGACGCGGCAAGACGCGAAATACCCCGGGACGCCGGCCATCGTCGATGGGTCCGAGGCGATCGCGCACGTCGAGACCCGGATCAGCGAGGGGGCGTGCGCCTACCCGATCACGCCATCCACCACCATGGCGGCGCTCTACCAGGCGGCCGTCGCTGACGGGAAGACGAACCTGTGGGGCACCCCGCTCCGCTTCCTGGAGCCCGAGTCAGAGCACTCCTCGGCCTCTGCCGCGGAGGGATTCGCCCTTGCCGGCGGCCGGGTCACCAACTTCACGGCCGGGCAGGGCCTGATCCTGATGAAGGAGGTGCTGTACGTCATCTCCGGCAAGCGGCTGCCCGCCGTCTTCCACGTCGGCGCCCGGGCGCTGACCAGCCAGGCACTGAACATCCACGCCGGGCACGACGACGTCATGGGCGTGGCCGATGCGGGCTGGGGCATCGTGTTCGCGCGGAACGCGCAGGAGGCGGCCGACCTGACCGCGATCGCGCGGCGCGCAGCCGAGGCCAGCGAGACGCCGATCCTGGTCTGCCAGGACGGCTTCCTGACGACCCACACCCTCGAGAACGTGCTGCTTCCCGAGGACGAGCTGCTGCGCGACTTCGTCGGCGACCCGCGGCGACGGCTGCGGGACCTGTTCGACCCGTCCGAGGCGCTGATGACCGGCGTGGTCGCCAACCAGGACAGCTACATGAAGGGCCGCATCGCGCAGCGCGACTTCGCGCGGCGCCTGGCGACCGCCCTGGACCAGGCCTTCGCCGACTGGAGCGCGCTGACCGGCCGCCCGTACGCATCGGTCCAGCCCTACCGCTGCGAGGACGCCGAGCAGGTGCTGGTGGCGATGGGCTCCATGGCCGATACCGCCATCGCGGTGGTTGACCACCTCCGCGGCCAGGGCCGCCGGGTCGGTGTGGTGGCCGTCACGGCCTTCCGCCCGTTCCCCTCGCAGGCACTGGTGGCCGCCCTGGGCAGCGCCAGCGCGGTCGCGGTCGTCGAACGGACCGATGAGCCGGCGGCCGCCGACAACCCGCTGGCGCGAGAGCTGAAGGCCGCACTGGCCGATGCCGCAGCCGACGGCGCGCCGCTGCCGCGCGTCGCCTCGGTGTCCGCCGGGCTGGGCTCCCGCGACATCGGCGCCGGCGACTTGGTCGCCGTCTTCGACTGGATCGCCGATTCCGTGGCAGTGCGGGCACGCCCGCGCGCCGTCCTGGGCATCTCGCACCCGGACGCGCTGCCGGTCCAGCCGCTGGAGCTGCGTCCCAAGGGCGCGTACTCGCTGCGCGGCCATTCCATCGGCGGCTTCGGTTCGGTGACGACCAACCGCCTGGTGGCGACCGTCGTGGCCGACCTGTTCGACCGCTACGTGCAGGCCTATCCGCGCTACGGCTCGGAGAAGAAGGGACTGCCCACGACCTACTACCTGACCATCGCCGATGAGCCGATCCGCCAGCACGCCGAGCTGCGGCAGGTCGAGTTCGTGCCGATTCACGCCGCCGCGGCCTTCCGCCACGGCTCGCCGTTGGCCGGCCTGGTGGACGGCGGGACGCTGTTCATGCAGACGCCCCTCACCGACCCCGAGGCGATCTGGACCTCGATCCCGGCCGAGGCGCGGGCGGAGATCGTGGAGCGCAAGATCCGCCTCGCGGCGCTGGATACCGCCAGCCTGGCCAAGCAGCACGCCCCGCGGCCTGACCTCGAGGTGCGGATGCAGGGCGTGGCACTGGTCGGGGTCTTCCTGCGCCTGGCGCCCTTCGTCGCCGACGCGGGACTCGACCGCGACACCCTGCGCGACGCCGTGCGGCCCGGGCTGACCCGCTTCTTCGGGAAGCGCGGCACGGCCGTCGTTGAGGCCAACCTCGCCGTCGTGGCCGCCGCCTACGAGAGCGTCATCGACGTCACCGCCGCGCTCGCCGAGCGCACCGCAACCCCGGTCCCGCAGCTCGCCGCCCCGGAGCCGGTCCCACTCCTGGAGGAGGTCCTGTCATGACCATTCGAACCATCGGTCCCAGCGTCGGTGAGCTGATGAGCATCGAGCCGATCGTCATCGGCGCGGACGAGCCCGCCTACGAGGCGGAGCAGCTGATGAGCGACCGCCGGGTGAGCGGCCTGCCCGTGGTGGATCGGGCCGGCAAGCTGGTCGGCGTCGTGAGCCAGACCGACCTGGTGCGTGCCCATGCCGCCGGGCAGACGCTGGCCTCCTGGCCCGGCCTGGCGGTGCGTCACCTGATGACGACGCCGGCGCTGACCATTCGCATGGACGAGTCGCTGGTATCCGCCGCGCACCGCATGGAGGAGCGCAAGGTGCATCGGCTGGTGGTCGTGGCGCCCGACGGCGAACACCCCATGGGCGTCATCTCGACGCTCGACCTGGTCGGCGCCCTGGCCAACCTGCTGGAGGAGACCGATGGCCGCCGTTGAGCTGGGTTCCCCGCTGGTCAAGGAGGCGGGCGAGACGAAGGAGAGCCACGAGTCGGCGTTCGTGCCGGCCGAGCCGCTCTTCGACGTGCACGAGTACGTCGACGACTTCAACCGGGGCATCGTGCCGGCGTACGGGCGAGGGACGGCCGATTACGGGCTGCCTGCCGACGCCGGCGTGGCCCGCAGCATCATCCCGCCCGGGACCGCGGCGATCCGCGACTTCAGCCACCTGGCGCCGCAGATCCCCGAGCTGGTCGCCGACAAGTGCGTGGGCTGCATGGCCTGCGTCAGCGCCTGCCCCGACTCGGCGATCCTGGGCATCGTCCAGCCTGAGTCGCAGCTCGAGGGGGCGATCGGCGCATTCGCGTCGGCGCAGCCCGACCCCGCGCTGGCGGAGACCACCGCGCGGCAGCACTTTGTGCGCACCACCAAGTACGCCGACGTGCCGGCCAAGCGCGGCCTGGAGCCGGCGCAGTTCGGCATCTTCGTGGACCCGGTGCACTGCAAGGGCTGCGCGGAGTGCGTCGAGGTCTGCTCCGGGCTGGGGCACGACGCGCTGCGCATGATCGACAAGCTGCCGCAGGAGGCGTCGGGCGAGTCGACCCTGGACCGCTACGCGCGCGACATGGCTCTCTTCCGGGCCCTGCCGCCGACGCCGGAGGCCTACCGCAACGAGAAGGCGCTGGCCGACCTGATGCTCGGTGAGCACGCCTTCGGCTACGTCGGCGGGGCGGGGAGCTGCGCCGGCTGTGGCGAGGCGAGCGCGGTGCGGATGCTGGTCGCCGCCACGCGCCAGGTCCACGGGCCGGAGTCGATGGGGATCGTGGCGGCCACCGGCTGCAACACGGTCTTCGGCAGCACCTACCCGTACAACCCCTTCCTGGTGCCGTGGACCAACTCGCTGTTCGAGAACGCCCCGGCCGACGCGCTCGGCATCCGGGCACGATGGGACCAGGCCGGTCATCCCGAGCGTCGCATCTGGGTGCTGGGCGGCGACGGGGCCATGTACGACATCGGCTTCCAGGCCCTGTCGCGCATGGTGGCATCGGGGGCCGACGTCAAGGCCATGGTGCTGGACACGCAGGTCTACTCGAACACCGGCGGGCAGTCGTCGACCGCCAGCTTCGGCGGCCAGATCACCAAGCTATCGGCCTACGGCAAGGCCCTGCACGGGCGGCCCGAGCCACGCAAGGAGCTGGGCCGCATCCTCATCGGTCACGGCGACGTGTACGTGGCGCAGACCACCCCGGCGCACCTGAACCACTTCTACCGGGCGGTGATGGACGCCAACGAGTACCCCGGCGCGGCCGTGGTGATCGTGTACACCCCGTGCATGCCGGAGCATGGCATCGCCGACGATGCCGCCACCCGGCAGGCCAAGCTGGCCGTCCAGAACCGGGCCTTCCCGCTGTTCACCTACGACCCGCGCCGTGGCGACACGATCGCGGAGCGGCTGAGCCTGCAGGGCAACCCGGCGCTCAAGGAGGACTGGTTCGCCGGGCCCGATGGCAGCGTCCAGGACTTCCTGGCCTTCGCCCGCACCGAGGGGCGCTTCGCGGCGCACTTCGGCAAGGACGGCGCCCCCACGCCCGAGATCCAGGCCACCCAGCAGGACCGCCTGGCCAACTGGCGCACGCTGCAGGAGCTCGCCGGGCTGCGCTGATCCGGGGTTGGTCCACAATGGACCGATGACGGTGGACCAATGACGCAGCCGGACGACGTCGCCCGCTGGCGCGCGAACCTGCAGGGCGAAGTGGACGGCGCGGCCGTCTACCGCGCCATGGCCGACGGCACCGACGACGCGGCGCTGGCCGACCTGTACCGCCGCATGGCCGATGCCGAGGAGCGCCACGGCTCGCTCTGGCGCGACCGGCTGCGTGCCGCCGGCCTGGACGGCGAGCTGCGGCCCGGCTGGCGGGCGCGGGTGCTGGTCTGGCTCGCGCGTCGCTTCGGCCCCGGGCTGGTCGTGTCGACCATGGCCGCCCAGGAGCGGGCGGGGCGCGGCATGTACGACGATCAGCCGGAGGCGGCCGGCACCTCGCTCCCCGCCGACGAGCGCTCTCACGCCCGCCTGCTGCGCCAGGTCAGCCGGGGCGTGGAGGGCGGCACGTTGGCCCGTTTCGAGGGCCGCCACCGCGCCGTGGGCGGCAATGCGCTGCGCGCCGCGGTGCTGGGCGCCAACGACGGGCTGGTCTCCAACTTCAGCCTGGTGATGGGCGTGGCCGGCGCCGACCCGACCGGCCGGGCGGCGCTCATCGCCGGCCTCGCCGGACTGCTGGCCGGAGCCCTGTCCATGGCGCTGGGCGAGTGGCTGAGCGTGCAGTCGGCGCGCGAGCTGTTCGCCAACCAGGTGGCCGTCGAGGCGGAGGAGCTCGAGGCCTTCCCGGACGAGGAGCGCGAGGAGCTGCGGCTGATCTACGAGGCGAAGGGCCTTCCCACCGAGCAGGCCGAGCAGATGGCCGCGCGCCTGGTGAGCGGGGACCGTGCCACGGCGCTCGACACCCTGTCCCGCGAGGAGCTGGGGATCGATCCCGACGAGCTGGGCGGCTCGCCGTGGGTCGCGGCCGCGACCTCGTTCGTGCTCTTCGCCCTGGGTGCCATCATCCCGGTGGCGCCGTTCCTGGTCGGGTCCGGGACGGCGGTGATCGTCGTCTCCGCTGTGCTCTCCGGGCTGGCGCTGTTCGGGATCGGGGCCGGCATCACGGTCGTGACCGGACTGAACGCGCTGGTCTCCGGCGGGCGGCAGCTCGCCTTCGGGCTGGCCGCGGCGGCGGTGACCTTCG
>DASURX010000002.1:0-5548 GCA_036375355.1 Candidatus Limnocylindria bacterium | reverse complement strand
CCAGCGCGGCGATGGCCGCGGCGACGACCGCCGGCGCGAGGGCGAAGGCGGTCAGTCCCCACGGGACGATCTTGGAGCGTCCGCTGCGGCCCCATCCGAACGCGGCGCGCAGGCTGTGCCAGAAGAGGGTCGCGACCGCTGCGCTGCGCCCGAGTCGTGGCCCGTCGTAGCCGCGGTAGCCGAGGTCGTAGATCGCGCCGGTGGCGCTCTCGCGCGCGGCGAGCGGCTCGCGGGCGGTCACGCGGCGGTCCCCGGCTGGCCGTCCCCGGCGGCGGCCGGCGCCTCGGTGCGGAACAGGTCCTCCAGCCGATGGCGGCGGTGCTCCAGGCGCACCAGCGCCAGGCCCAGGTCGTCGGCGGCGTCGCGCACCAGGTCGTACGGCCGCTCGTCAGGTACGTCGACCAGCACGGTGCGCCCCTCCACCCGAGCGTCGAGGCCGGAGCCCACCAGGCGGGCGGCCAGCGCATCGGCCCCCTCCTCGACCTCGACGCCCAGCGTGCCGGTGCGCTCGGTGAACGAGGCGATCGGTGCGGCCCGCAGCAGGCGGCCGGCGTCGATGGCCAGCAGGAAGGTGCAGACCCGCTCGATCTCGCCCAGCAGGTGGCTGGCGACCACGGTGGCGATGCCGAACTCGGTGCCGGTGCGCTTGACGAGATCGAGCATCTCGTCGCGGCCGGCCGGGTCGAGGCCGTTGGTCGGCTCGTCCAGCAGCAGCAGCTTCGGGTCGTGGACCAGCGCCTGCGCCAGCTTCACGCGCTGCTTCATGCCGGTCGAATAGCCGCCAATGGGCCGATAGCGCTCCTCGTACAGGCCCACGTGGCGCAGCACCTCGGCGGTGCGCTCGCGCGAGGCGGCGGCAGGCAGCCCCGCCATGCGCCCCATGTGGGTCACGAAGTCGGTGGCCGAGACGTCGGGCGGCAGGCTATCGTGCTCGGGCAGGTAGCCGACGTACTGGCGGATCTCCGGCCCCTGGCGCGTGACGTCCATGCCCATCACCGCGGCCGTCCCGCTGGTCGGGTCGAGCAGGCCGAGCAGGATCTTGAGCAGCGTGCTCTTGCCCGCGCCGTTGGCGCCGACCAGGCCGATGATGCCCGGTTCAACCTCCAGGTTCAGCTCGTCGAGCGCGGTGACGCTCGTGCCATACCGCTTGGTGAGGGCTCGGGTCTCGATCAGGGGCATCGGCCCCCGAGTCTACATGTGCGGGACGTAGCCGGAGTCGAAGAAGCGATGCGGCTCGTCCTCGAAGTCGAGCATGCAGCCCCTGCCGCAGAAGTAGTAGGTGGTGCCCTCGTGCTCCGCCGACAGGCCGGCGGCCGCGGCCACCTCGGGGTTGACGTCCATGCCGCAGACGGGGTCCTTGGCGCTGCCGGCCTCGCCGGCGTGATGCTCGTGCATCGGTCCTCCTCGGGTCTGGCTGGTCACGTTGAAGGCTATGCCGCCCGGAAGCGGCGCAGCCGAAGCGAGTTGGTCACCACGCTGACGCTGGACAGCGCCATGGCTCCCGCGGCGAGGGCGGGGGAGAGCAGCCAGCCGGTCAGCGGGTAGAACGCGCCGGCCGCCAGCGGGATGAGCAGGACGTTGTAGCCGAACGCCCAGCCCAGGTTCTGGCGGATGGTGCGCATCGTGGCGCGCGAGAGGCGGATGGCGGCGGGCACGGCGCGCAGGTCGTCGCCCACCAGCGTCACGTCGGAGGCCTGCACCGCGACATCGGCCCCGGTGCCGATGGCGATGCCCAGGTCCGCCTGTGCCAGGGCAGGGGCATCGTTGATGCCGTCGCCGACCATCGCCACCCGGGCGCCGGCCGCCTGCAGCTCCTCGACCTTGCCGGCCTTCTGCTCGGGCCGCACCTCGGCCAGGATGCGGTCCGGACCGATGCCCACCTGCTGGCCGATGGCGGCCGCCACCGCGGCACGATCCCCTGTCAGCATCCAGACGTCCACGCCGGCCGCCTGCAGGCGACGCACGGCCTCCGCGGCCTCCGGCTTGACCTCGTCCGCCACGCCGAACAGCCCGATGGCCCGGCCGTCCACGGCGACGAGCACCGGGGTCTGGCCGGACCGCGCCAGCTCAACGGCGCGCGGGGCGAGCGCGGAGGTGTCGATGCCCTCGCCGGCGAGCAGTGCCTCGCTGCCCACCAGCACGGCGCGGCCCTCGACGTTGGCCCGTACGCCGCCTCCGGCTACGGCGACGAATTCCCGGGCGTCCGGCAGTGAAACCTGGCGGCGCTGCGCCTCGCGCACGATCGCCTCCCCGAGCGGGTGCTCGCTGCCGCGCTCGGCGGCGCCGGCCAGCCGCAGCAACTCCGCCTCTTCGCCGGTGCGGGCGGGCTCGAGCGTGGCGACGGCCGGCTGCCCGCGGGTCAGCGTGCCGGTCTTGTCGAGCACCGCCACCTCCACCCGCTGGGCGGCCTCGAGCGCGACGCCGTCACGCACCAGGATGCCGGCCTCCGCGCCCTTGCCGGTGCCGACCATGATCGCGGTCGGCGTGGCGAGGCCCATGGCGCACGGGCAGGCGATGATCAGCACGGCGATCGCGGCCGACAGGGCGAACGGCAGGCGCGGCTCGGGGCCGAGCAGCATCCAGCCCGCGAAGGCCGTCAGCGCCAGGACGACCACGACGGGGACGAACCAGCCAGTTACCGCGTCGGCAACGCGCTGGATCGGCGCCTTCGAGCCCTGCGCGCGCTCAACCATCCGCACGATCTGGGAGAGCGTGGTGTCGCGCCCGACCCGCTCCGAGCGCATCACGAACGAGCCGGTCAGGTTCATGGTCGCCCCCGTGACTCTGTCGCCGCGACCGCGCTCCACCGGCATCGACTCGCCGGTGAGCATTGACTCGTCCAGGGTCGAGGCGCCGTCGACCACGCTGCCGTCGACCGGCACGCGCTCGCCGGGACGCACCCGCACCAGGTCGCCGACGCGCACCTGCTCGAGCGGGAGGTCCGCCTCGCGGCCGTCGCGCAGCACGCGCGCAGTGGCCGGCTGCAGCTTGAGCAGCGCCTTCACCGCGCCGGCCGCCTGGCCCCGGGCACGAGCCTCCAGCCAGCGGCCGAGGAGCACCAGGCCGATGATGACCGCGGCGGAGTCGAAGTAGGTCTCCAGGCTGAGGCCGGCGCCGACCACGGCCTCCGGGACGAGCGTGACGACCAGCGAGTAGCCGTAGGCTGCCAGGGTGCCCATGGCCACCAGCGTGTCCATCGTCAGCTCGCCGTGGGTCAGCCCGCGCGCGGCTCGCACCAGGAAGCGGCGGCCGAGGACGAATTGGACGAACGTGGCCGGTGCCAGCAGCCAGACGTTGACGCGCTCCATGGGCCAGGGGAGGCCACCGGGCCACATCGCCACGGCCATCATGGCCAGCCCGATGCCGGTGGCAGCCAGGGCGCTCCACAGCAACTCGCGCCGCTCCGCGGCGAGGGCGCGCTGATCCGCGGCTTCGGCCTCGTCCAGCGACCCCGCGTCGGCGGTGGTCTCGCGTCGCACTTCGTAGCCCGCCGCCTCGATGGCGGCGGTCAGCCCGGCGCGATCGACCCGGCTGGCGTCGTACAGCACGGTGGCGCGTTCGGTCGCCAGGTTGACCGATGCCGAGGCCACGCCATCGGTCTTGCGCAGGAAGCGCTCGACCCGGTTGACGCACGACGCGCAGGTCATGCCGGCCACGGGAAGCACCATCTCCATCGGCTCGGGGGCGAGTTGACTCACCCGTCGAGTATACCCCCGGGGAGTATTGCCGGGCAAGGGTGGCATGGATCTGGCCAGCCCGCGGTGCCACGTTGCCAGGGGGACTCGAGCATGCGAATACCACCGCGCAGGTTCCCGGCCGGACGGCGCAGGGCGCGGGCCGTGGTCGTCGAGGACGACATTCCGACGCTGCGCCTCCTCGTCGAGCTGGCCGCGACCGCCGGCCTCGAGGCGATCCCCTTCACCCGCCTGAGCCCGGCGCGTCGCGCGGTGCGCGAGGACCCGCCGTCGGTCCTGCTGGTGGACGACGACCTGCCCGACGGCCAGGGAGCCGACTTCGCCGCCGAGATCGCCAGCGACCCCAGCATGCGGGGAGTCCGGGTGGTGGTGTGCACCGCGGCCGACGCGGCACGGCGGCGCCAGATCGAGCACGTCGGCCACGTCATCCCCAAGCCCTTCGCGCTGCACCAGCTGGAGCGTGCCCTGCAGGAGGTCGCCGAGGGGTGACGGCGCGCTAGGCTTGCCGCCGATGGCCGCCGAACGCGATCGCCTTGCCGCGCTGCTCCTGACCAACGAGTTCCCGCCGAGCGTGTACGGCGGGGCGGGCATCCACGTGGCCGAGCTCAGCCGGGAGCTGCGCACCCGCGTAAGCCTCGACCTCCGCACCTTCGGGGAGCAGGACGAGACGGCGGACGGCTGGCGAGTGAAGGGCTACCCGCCGGGGCACGACCTCTCGCCAGCCGATCCGGGCGCCCGCCCGGCGTGGGCCGCCATCTCCCGGGACGTCGGCATGGCGCTCGACCCGGTGACCGCCGACGTCGTCCACTGCCACACCTGGTACGTGCACCTCGCCGGCCTGCTGGTGCGCGCCGCGTACGGCATCCCCCTGGTCGTGACGGTCCACTCGCTCGAGCCGCTGCGACCCTGGAAGCGCGAGCAGCTGGGCCGCGGCTACGACCTGTCGACCTGGGTCGAGCGGACGGCCCTGGAGACGGCCGATGCGGTGATCGCCGTCAGCCGCGGCACGCGCGCCGACGTGCTGCGCCTCCTCGACGTCGAGGCCGACCGCGTGCACGTCATCCACAACGGGATCGACGCCTCGTTCTACGCGCCCGATCCGGGGACCGACGCGCTGGAGCGCTACGGCGTCGACCCGGCGCTGCCCTACGTGCTGTTCGTCGGGCGCATCACGCGCCAGAAGGGGATCGTGCACCTCGTCCGGGCGCTGCGGCACCTCGGCGCCGGGATCCCCGTGGTCCTGTGCGCCGGACAGCCGGACACGCCACAGATCGCCGCCGAGATGGAGGCCGCCGTGGCGGATGCGCGGCGGCATCGGTCCAACCTGGTCTGGATCCCGGAGATGGTCAGCCGCAGCGACGTCCGCCAGCTGTACAGCCACGCGGCGCTGTTCGTGTGCCCGTCGGTCTACGAGCCGTTCGGCATCATCAACCTGGAGGCGATGGCGTGCGAGAGGCCGGTGGTGGCCAGCGCGGTGGGCGGCATTCCCGAGGTGGTGGTCGACGGTGAGACCGGGCTCCTGGTGGAGGTCCCGCTGCGCGAGGATGACCCGATGTCGCCGGTCGACCCCGAGCGCTTCGAGCGCGACCTCGCGGCGGCGATCGAACGGCTGATGGCCGATGAGGGCCTGCGGGCGCGCATGGGTCGCGCGGGACGGGAGCGGGCCGTCGAGCGCTTCAGCTGGGGCGCGGTTGCCGATCGAACGGTGGAGCTGTACCGGTCGCTGGCCCGCTGATACCCCGTCCGCCTCATGTGGCGCACCCGGTGCATAGCCGCCAGGAGCAGCGCAGGGCTTGCCGGTCCGCCTGAGGCGCTGAGGCCGTCGATCGGGGTACCATGCGGCACCCCATGAG
>DASURX010000001.1:0-14877 GCA_036375355.1 Candidatus Limnocylindria bacterium | reverse complement strand
GCCGCGCAGAAGCAGAGTCTGCACGTACTCGGCGTTGTCGGCGAAGGGATTCGTGGGCGAAGCATCCCAGTAGCGCGCGGCCCGTTCGAGATAGCCCTCACTCTCCTCTAGCCGGCCCGCGTACCGGGTCATTACGCCTAGGTTGTGGTAGGCGACGGCAACGAATTGCTCGTAGCCACGAGCAGCCGATTCGACGGCGAGGCGCTTGCACTCGCGTTCCGCCTCATACAACGAACTCAGCCATGTGGTTGTCGTTGCCACGTTGCCACGAAGCCTAATGTGCGTGGAGAAGGCATCGTCCGGGACAAGGGAGAGTCCTTCTTCGGCCGTCTCAGCGCAACGCGCGACGTCGCCAATGTTGTTGAAGCAAGTGCTGAGCTTCGAGCATGCGAGCGCTTCCATTCGCCTGTCGCCCTTCCGGGAAAAGAACGCGCGAGCGCGTCGTAAGGCGCTGAGAGCCTCATCCCAGTTCCCCCGGACGCCCTGGATTTCGCCGCTCAGGAGCGACAGACGGGCGTTCTCCCGGAGTGCGCGCGCAGGCAACTGGGCGAGCCACTCATCGACGAGCGGAAGCCGTCCTGTCGACAGCATGTCTTCTCCGTATTTCGCAATAAGACGAGCCGCTTGCGGCTGCAGTTCTGCACGCAAGTAGTGGTGAATCGCCTCCGGCCAAGCGGCATTCGTCTCAAAGTAAGAAGCGGCGTGTATGTGCAGCGCGGCAACTTCCCCCGCGCTGCGCTCCGCAACTAACCGTCGCTCGAGAAACTCGCGAAAGAGGCCGTGGAAGCGATACCGCGTGTCCTGTGATTGGAGCCGGTAGGTGAAGAGACCGCGCGCCTCAAGATCTGCCAGCAGCGCGCTTCCGTCATCAACACCAGCGAGTCGTTCGGCGAGTTCGGGCTGGATCTGCTGGACAATCGACGTGCTGAGGAGGAATTCGCGCACCTTGGCATTCTGTTGATCGAGCACTTCCTCAGCGAGAAATTCAACGAGGTCGCTGTCGCGGGTGGCGGTGATGGACTGGATGAACGCCCGCCGCTCCTCGGCCGTGTGGCGCTCGCGCAGCGAAACCTCCACGAGCTGCAGGCTCGCGGCCCAGCCCTCGGTTCGGCGCTCCAGCTCGGCCAGCTCGGTTGGATCGAGCGGGTCGTTGTAGATGTCGCGGAAGAGCTCGGCGATCTCGCGATCGGTGAAGCGCAGGGCATCGGTCCGCATCTCGGCGTAGCCGCCGTGAGTCTTGAATCGGGCGAACTGAAGGTGCGGCTTGGCGCGCGACAGGAAGATGAAGCGGCACGTCGGCGGGGCGTCGCGCAGGATCTGGTTCCAGAGGCCACGCACCTCGGTGACTGACGCCACGAACTGCCAGTCGTCGATGATGAAGGTGCACGGCTCGGTGAGGCGCTCGTGCATCTCGGCCAGGAGGTAAGCCGCAACGCCCGGGCGCGAGGAGCCGGGGCCGCCGAGCTGCTGCAGCATGGAGTGGGCGCGGCGGCCGAAGCCGGGATGGCGCTGGCTGATGGCCTCGATCAGGTAGCTGATGTGCAGCGACCAGTCGCGATCGTTGCGGTCGAGCTTGTACCAGTAGCACGGGAAGTCGACCTCGCGCTCCCATTGCCAGAGCAGGGTCGTCTTGCCGTACCCGGCATCGGCCGCGACGACGACCGCGCGGCACTCGGCGGCGTCGTTCAGCCAGTCGATCAGGCGCGCCCGGCGCAGCGTGGGCGTGACGTAGTGCGGGGACGTGACCTTGTTGTGGATCAGCGGGTAGACGTACTGGATATCCGACACGATGCCCACCAACGCAAGGACGTCGACCGGAGGCCAACCGATGGACGCGCCCCCCGCAACCTATCGGTCCAACGCAGGATACGAGAGGCCGATTATCAGCCGCTTACTGGCCGATGACCAGACCCCGGCCGATGGCGATTCTGGCCGCGATCATGCAATCGGGCCGATGGCATGCAGGTCCGCATCATGCTCGCCATCCTGGTGGCGGCGCAGCTGGGCGATGCGGTGACGTTCATGATCGGGCAAGAGCTCCACGGCATCGGCCTGGAATCCAATGGCTTGGCGGTGGCCGCCTACCATGCCGCGGGCCTGCAGGGCGTGATGCTCCTCAAGTGCGCGGCCATCATTTTCGTCCTTACCACGCTGGTGCGCAGTGCCGGCCGGTTCCCGCGCCTGCTGGTGTGGGGCGGCGCGGCGGCGACGGCCATGGGGATGCTGGGGATCGCCGCCAACGTGACGTCGCTGGTGATCCTGGCGGGGTAACCCTCAGGTCAGCGGGCGGACCCACGCCACCAGCAGCGGCTCCGCGCCGTCGTTGCCCTGGATCGCGGCGGCATGCACCTGGACCTGAAGGCGAGGGTCCGATGCGCCCAGGCTGACCGTGGCCGGCGGCAGAGAGCGCTCGCGCAGCAGCCTCGCCAACGGGTCGTCTCGCTGCTGCGGGGAGCCGTCGAACAGGTCGGTGAAGCGCGCGGCGCGCATGGCTGCCAGCGACGGGCCGAGCAGCGTCCGCGCAGGTCGGTTGGTACGGCGGATGCGGCCCTCCGCGTCGAGCACCAGCATGGGGGTCGGAGTGTTGAGGATCGACGACAGCTCGTGGTCGCGGACGTACCGGTTCAGGGCGGTCACCACGTCGAGCAGCTCGTCAAGGTTGAACGGCTTGGACAGGATCGCGAAGTCGGGCAGCCGCGCGAAGCGCTCGCTCGCCCGATGGACGAGCTGGAGGTCGGCGGTGAGGGCCACCACGCCGACCGGATCGGGAGCTGCGGCAGCGCGCAGGCGCTCGATGAGCTGCATCGAGACCTCGCGACCGGCGCGATCCGGCGGAAAGTCGATCAGGGCCACCTGCGGCTGGTCGGCGGCGACGAGCTCGGGAATGGAGTCAGAGGCTGATAGGGGCACGACGCGATAGCTCGGTCCCCCGAAGATCTCGGCGAGAAGGGCCGACAGCTGGGGGTCGTGTTCGAAGACGAAGAGCCTGGTTCGCCCGGGCAATCCACAGGCCTCGGCGCTCGGATCCGGCAACAAGTATGCGACCGGCCGCAAGGCCGCGCCGGTGCCACCCGGGATGGTCTAGAGTCGCGCCGACGTGCGCGCCTTCATCGGCCTGGGTGGAAACGTGGGAGATCCGAAGGGGTCGTTCCTCGCCGCCATCCGGGAGCTGGGAGGCATCGGCCAGGTGGTCAGGGTCTCCAGCCTGTATCACACCGCCCCGCAGAACTTCGCCGACCAGCCGATCTTCACCAACGCGGTGGCCGAGATCCTCACCGAGCTCGAGCCAGCGCGGCTGCTGTTCGAGTGCAAGCGAATCGAGGTCCTGCTGGGACGCCCGCCCGACGGCATCCGCTTCGGCCCGCGGGTGGTGGACCTGGACATCCTGGCGTTCGACGGCCTGTGCGTGGCCGATACCGAGCTGGACCTCATCGTGCCGCACCCCCGGCTCCAGGAGCGCCGCTTCGTGCTCGAGCCGCTGACCGAGCTCGACCCTGCTCTGCGTCCCTGGCGGAACTGCGCCGACCTGCGGACCGATGTCACCGTGACGGACCTGCTGCCCAGCGTCGCCGACCAGGACGTGCGTCGGATCGAGGGCCCGGAGTGGGCGGACCGATAGAGCGGGCTGCATTCCGGCCGACGCAGGCTCTGTCAGCTGGCCGGCGGCTCGTTGGTCGATATGCCAGGAAAATCAGGCATTCGACGGCGGGTAATGCTCCTCCTCAGCGCATCTCGGTGCGCAGCACCTCCAGCAGCCGCTCGGCGTGCCGGCGCTCGTCCACGATGAGATCGTCGAACAGCTGCCGGACCTCGCCCGTCGAGTCGTCGCGGTACATCGCGTAGGCCTCGATCGCCTCCAGCTTGGAGGTGAGCGCCTGCATCAGGTCGTACACGACGTCGCTGACCGGCGACTCCATCACGGTGGTGCTCGATTCGGTGGTCACGGGTTGATCTCCTCGTCGCTGGGAAGCTGCCTTGGCTGGGCCGATGGCGTGCAAGCGCCATGCCCTCATGCGCGAGGGTGCCGCGTCAACGGGCGGTGGTCGTCAGCGGATGGCGTAGACGTACAGCACCACGCCGGATCGGAACGGCGTGGAGCCCGCACCTCGGTCCGGGCTAGCGATCGGGGCAGTCGATGCCCGCTCCGCCGGTCGGCCCTCCGGTGTTCGCGGACACAGCCAGGCCGGCGTTCGACCAATACACGCCGTTGATGGCGTACAGCGTGCCGTCGGAGGCGGTCGACACGAGCATCTCGGTTCGGTACTGGCGGCCGAGGCCGTCGGTCCCGCATAGCACGAGAAGCTGGCCGCCCGCCACGCCGGCGGTCCCGCTGGTCCGCGACGGGATGACGCGGGTGCCAGCGATCAGCGGTGGCTGCGGAGGAATGGCAGCAGCTCCGCCCCGCTCCTCGGCGAAGTCGACGCACATGCTTCCCGCCAGGCGGCAGTAGCCGGACAGGTCGCCGGCCTGGGCGAGCTCGACCAAACGCGCCACGAACTCGCGTGCGATTGTCTCGCTGGGAATTTCGCCAGCGTGCGGGCGCGGTTGCCCACCGCATCCCGCCACCGCCACCAGTAGTGCGGCGACCAGGGCTGCCCGGCGCACTGCATGCCGCACTTGTTAGAGGCGGACCCGCGGCGGGAACTGGCGGTCGAAGGTGTGGACCGTGTCCACGAAGCGGACCACGCCCTGCTGGTAGCTCATCACCAGGGAGTGGGTGCGCGCACCGCCGCCGAAGAAGCGGACGCCGCGCAGCAGCTCGCCATCCGTCACGCCGGTGGCGCAGAAGACCACGTTCGCGCCCGAGGCCAGGTCGTTGGTGTAGTAGACCCGCTCGCCGTCGTCGACGTCGACGCCCATGCCGCGGGCGCGCTCCTTCTCCTGCTCCGACCGCCAGCGGAAGCGGGCCTGGATCTCGCCGCCAAGGCACTTCAGCGCGGCCGCGGTGAGCACGCCTTCCGGCGCGCCGCCGATGCCCATCACCGCATGCACGCCGGTCCCGGAGACGGCGACGCTGATGCCGGCGGTCAGGTCGCCATCGGTGATGAGCTTGATCCGGGCGCCCGTGGCGCGCACGTCGGCGATCAGCCGCTCATGGCGCGGCCGGTCGAGAATGACGACGGTGATGTCCCACGGTGCACGACCCAGCCGTTCGGCGATGGTGCGGATCGTCTTGTCGACCGGGTCGTTGATGCTCACCGCGCCGACCACCTGGGGCCCCACGATCAGCTTGTCGAGGTAGGTATCGGGCGCGTGCATCAGTCCGCCGGGCTCGGAGGCGGCCAGCACCGCGGTCGCGTTGGCCGATCCGGTGGCGACCAGGTTGGTCCCCTCCAGCGGGTCGACCGCGATGTCCACGCTGACGGCGGCTTCGGGGTTGCCGACCTTCTCGCCGATGTAGAGCATGGGCGCCTGGTCGCGCTCACCCTCGCCGATGACGATGGTGCCGCTGATGTCGGCCTCCTCCATCGCGCGGCGCATGGCTTCGACCGCCGCGTGATCGGCCGCGGCGCGGTCGCCGCGGCCCATGAGGCGTGCGGCGGCGATGGCTCCCGCTTCGGTGGCCGCCACCGCCTCGACGGTGATCAGCTTCTCCATCGGTCTAGTGCCGGAAGTGGCGGCGGCCGGTGAAGACCATGGCCATGTGGTGGCGGTCCGCCACCTCGATCGCCATCTCGTCGCGGATGCTGCCACCGGGCTGGATGATGGACGTCACCCCGGCCTGGGCCGCGATCTGGATCCCATCGGGGAAGGGGAAGTAGGCGTCGCTGGCCATCACCGAGAGCGGCGCGCGCTCGCCGGCCTTGCGCAGCGCGATCTCCACGCTCACCACCCGCGACGGCTGCCCGGCGCCCATCCCGACCATGGCGTGCTTCTTGGCGAGAACGATCGCGTTCGACTTGACGTGACGCACCGCTCGCCAGGCAAACAGCAGGTCGGTGAGCTCCTCGAGGGTCGGACGGCGCTGGGTGACCACCTGCAGCTTGTTGCGGTCCTCCTCCAGCGAATCCAGGGTCTGCACCAGCAGTCCGCCGCCGATGCGCTTGAAGTCGAAGTTGCCGATGCCCAGCTCCGTCCCGTCGCCGTGGTCGGGCGGTACCTCGATGATCTCGAAGCCCTTCTTGGTGCGGAGCATCTCGAGCGCCTCGGCCGTGTAGCCGGGCGCCACGATGGCCTCGAAGAAGCCGGGCCGGATGGCTCGCGCGGTCGCCTCGTCCACCACGCGGTTGGCGCCGATGATCCCGCCGTAGGCGCTCACGCTGTCGCCCTCCAGGGCCAGGCGGAACGCCTCGGCCAGGTCCACCACGCTGGCCAGGCCGCACGGGTTGCCGTGCTTGACGATGCAGACGGTGGGCGTCTTGAAGTCGCTGGCGATGCTCCACGCGGCGTCCAGGTCGAGCAGGTTGTTGAAGCTCAGATCCTTGCCGGCGATCTGTCGCGCGCCGCTGATGCTGGGCCGCTGGTGCGCCGGATCGGCATAGAACGCGCCGAGCTGGTGCGGGTTCTCGCCGTAACGCAGGTCGGAGCGCTTCTCGACCACCAGGGTCAGGCGGCTGGGGAACAGGGTGCCCGCCTGCTGGTTCAGGTAACTGGCGATGTGCCCGTCGTACGAGGCGGTCAGGGCGAAGGCCTCGGCGGCGAGCTTCTGGCGGGTCTCGGGGCTCACCGTGCCTTGCGCCTTGAGGTCACGCATGACCGATGCGTACTGGGTCTTGTCGCTGACCGCCGCCACCCCCGGGAAGTTCTTGGCCGCGGCCCGCAGCAGCGCCACCCCGCCGATGTCGATCTTCTCCAGCGCCTGGTCGAGCGTGGTGTTCGGCTCGCGCACCGTGTCCGCGAAGGGGTACAGGTTGACGACCACGATGTCGAGCTGCTCGATGCCGTGCTCGGCCAGCTGCGCCAGGTGATCGGGCTGGTCACGCCGCGCCAGGAGCGCGGCGAAGATGTTGGGATGGAGCGTTTTGACCCGGCCGCCAAGGATCTCTGGCGAGTCTGTCAGGTCGGTGATGGAACGGACCTCGACCCCGGCCTCGGCCAGGTGGGCGCGGGTGCCATCGGTGGCGAAGCACTCGATGCCGGCATCCTGCAGGCCCTTGGCGAGCTCGACGATCCCTTCGCGATCCGAGACGGAGAGGAGAGCGCGCAAGCGGCGACCTCGGAGTGGACGGTTGGTGGCCTTTGGCCCGTTCGGCGGCGGGCCGGGGCCAGTATAGCCGCGCAGAGGCTCTGCTAGACTCCCGGGCCGATGTCCCTCTTGCTCGATCCGTTCACGCCAATCAGCTTCCCGGACCTGTTCACCCTGATGTGGGCCGGGTCGCTGGTCATCGTGGCCGGCGCGATCGCGGTGTACAGCGCGGCGCAGAGCCGATACCGCCGCTACCCGGCCATCCTGGCCCTGCACGAGTGGGTCTTCTGGTCGATCGTGGTGACCTGGGGGATCACGCCGCTGCTGGTGGTGATCCACGTCCCGCTGCTGCTGATCCTGCTGCTGGTGGTCCCCGGCATGGCGGTCGCGGTGTGGGCCACGTACGTGAAGTTCCCGCCGATCATCGCCGCCATGAACGACGAGATCCGGCGCCAGCGCTTCGTCCCACCACGGCGTCGGAACGAGCGCGAGCGTGCCAGGCCCACCCCCGCGGGGCGTCGCCGCCGGCACCGCTAGGCCCCGACCCGTGCCTGACGCGGCTGCCTCGGCGCGGATCGACGCGATCCTGGGCGCGCTTCCCGAGGACCAGCGCCGCGCCCTGCAGGCCGTGCGGGAGACCGTGGCCGCCACCGCACCCGAGGCGGTGGAAGCGATCAGCTACGGCATGCCGGCCTTCCGCTACCGCGGCCGGCCGCTGGTCGGGTACGCCGGCTTCAAGAAGCACTGCTCCTTCTTCCCGATGGGCTCGGCGATCCTGGACGCGCACACCGACGAGGTCGCTCCGTTCCGCACGGCCAAAGGCACGCTCCAGTTCACGCCCGAGCACCCCATGCCCATGAAGCTGGTGGAGATGATCGTCCGGGAGCGCATGGCCGCCATCGACGCGCGCTGAGCACTTCTGCCCGATTCATCGGGTAAACCATGACGCGGAGCGGCTTTCCCGCGTGGAATGCATCCTCCATCGGGTAATCCACAGCGCCAAGCGCGGAAAATGCGCCGACCACGCCCGGGAATACCCGCTGTATCGGGTGATACCGCCCACGAAAGGGCTCTCGCGCCAGGAAAAGCCCGATGTGCCGGGCATCCCCACTCGGCAAGGCCCATTCGAGGATCACGCTGCTCATCGTTGACGTCGCGGCGCCATCGGCCTAATGTCCACGCGGAACTCTTTCGCTCGGAGGACAAGCGCAATGGCGGATACCGCAGGGACGGTCCTCGCCGCGCCACGCCTCCGGATCGGAAGCTGAGCGTCAGCACTCCCCGCTGATCGCAAGCCGTCCCGGCCGGGACGGCTTCTTTGTTGGAAGCCGCCGCGTGGCGCCATCGGTCCATCCCACCCTTTGACAGGCCCGATGGGAGACACTGCTTGAAGGCTCCGCGTTCCTTCCGATGCGTTCATTGCCGGCTCGACGTCCCAACCGACGCGCCGGGTACCCAGCACCGCAACCACTGCCCGGCATGCCTGTGGTCGCGCCACGTCGACGCGCGCCCCGGCGACCGGCGCATGGCCGACGAGTGCGGCTCCGGCATGGAGCCGATCGCCATCAGCGTCCGCGGCAAGGGCGAGTGGGTGATCATCCATCGCTGCACCGGCTGCGGGGCGCTGAAGCTCAACCGGGCGGCGGGCGACGACTCGCCGCTGCTCCTGCTGCGCGTTGCGGTCCGGCCGCTGGCCCTGCCGCCGTTCCCGCTGGACGTGTTGTCGCAGGTGTAGGCGGCTCGCGAGTCCGAATGCCCTGCGCGATCGGTCCGGTTGTCACTGGCGCGGCCGGACGGCGGGTTGTGAGACTGGGATCGACCCGGAGAGGTCGGATGTCGGAACCACGTACCGGACCCGCAAGGGACGGCGCCGCGAGACGCGACTGAGGGTCTCTCCGGGTCGCGCTTGTGCGAACCAGCGACCGAGGCCGGGCCTGCGGGGCTCGGCCTCGTCGTATCCGTCTCGGCCGCTCAGCTGCCGGCGAGCGCCGCGTCGATCGCGGTGCGGATCGAGTCCCAGTCGTTGGCCTCGATCACCGTCCCGTCGATCACCACCGTGGGGGTGCGGCTGATGTTCAGCGCGGCGGCATCGGCCTCGGCGTCGGCCCGGATCTCGGCGAAGGCTGCGCGGGCGGCGTCCAGTTCGAGGCCCGCGTCGAATCGGTCCATGTCCAGCCCGACCCGCCCGGCGATCTCCCGCAGCCGCTCGATCGCGAAGGCTCCCTTGTTCTCGCCGATCTGGTTGGCGAACAGCCAGTCGTGGTACGGCCAGAAGCTGCCCTGCTCCTCGGCGAGCCTGGCGGCGACCGCCGCCCAGCGCGACTCCTCGCCCAGGAAGGCAAGATCGCGGAAGACGAGCCGTGCCTTGCCGGACTGGACGTAGGTCGCCACGATCCGCGGCTCCACCTGCTGCGAGAAGAGCCCGCAGTAGGGGCACTGGTAATCGGCCCAGACCTCGATCGTCACGGCCGCGGTCGGCTCGCCGAGTGAGCGCCCGTCGGCGAGGACGGTTGGCGTGAGGAACTCGGGCGCGGCCAGCGGCGGCAGGGTCACCAGCGGCAGCATGGCCGCAGGGGCGGTCGGTTCGCCTGAGGCCGATGGCGTGGCGGCGCCTCCCGCCGTGCCGCCGATCACGCCGGTAAGAGTCAGCACCAGGACCACGAGGGCGGCGCCGCTCAGGAGGCCACCGGCGAAGAGCGCCAGCGCCGGGCGGCGGTCCGGCGCGGGCGTGAAATCGGGTGCGTAGGTCATGCAGCGACGCTACCGCCGGCGGTGGCGCTGGCCTAGAGCCGATCGGCCCAGAGGCGTGCGCCCGTGCGAACGCATCGCACGAACGCCTGCGACGGCCCGTCCCGGCGGGCCGGCGGAGCCGGCGTCAGGCGGCGTCAGGCGGTGGCGCCGGCCTCCTCGGGAGTCGCCCTGGAGCCGCCATCCACGGCGGAGAAGACGATCTGGCCGTCGCTCACGTCGATTCGCACCGTCTGGCCGGTGATGAACTCCCCGGCCAGGATGCGACGCGCCAGGGGGTTCTCGATCAGCCGCTGGATGGCGCGTCGCAGGGGACGGGCGCCGTAGGTCGGGTCGTAGCCCTCGCGCGCGACGAGGGCACGGGCGGCATCGGTCACCTCCACGGAGATGCGCGCTTCGGCCAGCCGTCGCTGCACGCCGCCCAGGAGCAGGCCCACGATCTCGGTCAGCTGCTCCTCGCTGAGCGGCCGGAACACGATGATCTCGTCCACGCGGTTGAGGAACTCGGGGCGGAAGACGTCGCGCAGCTGGAGCCGCACCGCGTCGGCGGCGCGGTCGAAGGCATCGGTCCCGGACTCCGCCGCCTCGATCAGCGCCGCCGAACCGACGTTGCTGGTCATGATCACGACCGTGTTCTTGAAATCCACGGTGCGGCCCTGCGAATCGGTCAGGCGGCCGTCATCGAGCAGCTGGAGCAGGACGTTGAAGACGTCGGGATGCGCCTTCTCGATCTCGTCGAAGAGCACGACCTGGTAGGGCCGGCGCCGTACCGCCTCGGTCAGCTGGCCGCCCTCGTCGTAGCCGACGTAGCCGGGCGGCGCGCCGATCAGGCGCGAGACCGCGAACTTCTCCATGTACTCGCTCATGTCGATCCGGACCAGGGCGTTCTCGTCGTCGAACAGGAACTCGGCCAGGGCCCGGGCCAGCTCCGTCTTGCCCACGCCGGTGGGGCCCAGGAAGATGAATGAGCCGATGGGCCGCTTGGGGTCCTTCAGCCCGGCGCGCGCACGGCGGATCGCGTCCGAGATGGCGACCACCGCCTCGTCCTGGCCGATGAGCCGCTGGTGCAGCCGCTCCTCCATGTGCAGCAGCTTCTCGGTCTCGCCCTCCATCAGGCGTGACACGGGGATGCCGGTCCAGCGGGCGACCACGTCGGCGATGTCGTCGGCGTCGACCTCCTCCTTGAGCAGCAGCGAGCCCGATGCCTTGAGCTCCCGCAGCCGCGTCTCGAGCTCAGCGAGCTTCGTCGCCAGCTCGTTGGCGCGGCCGTACTTCAGCTCCGCGGCCCTGGCGTAGTCGGCGGCGCGCTCGGCTGCTTCGATCTCCGGCTGCAGCCGCTCGGTGGCCTCGCGCGTCTCGCGGATCTCGGCCACGACCTCCTTCTCGCGCTCCCACGCGGCCTTCATCGCGTCGCCGCGCTCGCGCAGGTCGGCGAGCTCCTTCTCGAGCCCCTCGAGGCGCGCCTTGGAGCCGGGATCGGTTTCCTTGCGCAGCGCCTCGCGCTCGATCTCGAGCTGCATGCGGCGCCGCTCGACCTCGTCCAGCTCGGCCGGCATCGAATCCATCTCCATCCGCAGGCGGCTGGCCGCCTCGTCCACCAGGTCGATGGCCTTGTCGGGCAGGAAGCGCTCGGTGATGTAGCGGTTCGACAGCACTGCGGCCGCCACCAGCGCCGAGTCGGTGATGCGCACGCCGTGGTGCACCTCGTAGCGCTCGCGCAGGCCGCGCAGGATCGAGATCGTGTCCTCGACGCTCGGCTGGTCGACGACGATCGGCTGGAAGCGGCGCTCCAGGGCGGCGTCCTTCTCGATGTGCTTGCGGTACTCGTCCAGGGTGGTCGCGCCGATGGCGTGCAGCTCCCCGCGGGCGAGCATCGGCTTCAGCAGGTTGGAGGCGTCCATGGCGCCCTCCGCCGCGCCCGCTCCCACGACCGTGTGCAGCTCGTCGATGAACAGGATGATCTGGCCCGCGGAGTCGGTGATCTCCTTGAGCACCGCCTTGAGGCGCTCCTCGAACTCGCCGCGGTACTTGGCGCCGGCCACCAGCGCGCCGAGGTCCAGCGCCACGACGCGTTTGTCGCGCAGGCCGTCGGGAACGTCGCCGCGCACGATGCGCTGCGCCAGGCCCTCGGCGATCGCCGTCTTGCCAACGCCCGGCTCGCCGATCAGCACCGGGTTGTTCTTGGTGCGGCGGCTGAGCACCTGGATGACGCGCCGGATCTCCTCGTCGCGGCCGATGACCGGGTCCAGCAGGCCGCGCCGGGCGGCATCGGTCAGGTCTCGACCGTACTTCTCGAGGGCCTGGTAGGTTGCTTCCGGGTTCTCGCTGGTCACGCGCTGGCTCCCTCGAATACTGCTGAGCGCCTCCAGGACCGATGGCGCATCGATGCCTTCCGCCGCGAGCAGCTGCTTCGCCTCGCTGCCGGCCTCGTCCTCCACGATGGCGAGCAGCAGGTGCTCCGTCGAGACGTACTCGTCGTGCATCCGCTCTGCCAGCGGGTGCGCGTCGGACAGGACTCGCCGCGCCTCGTTCGAGAGGGTGAGCTGCGTCCCGCCGCCCTGGACCCGCGGCAGGCGGGCGAGGCGCTGACGGATCGCATCCGCGACGTCGGCGGGCTCGCGACCCAGGCGCTGGAGCACGGCCGGCACCACGCCATCGGGCTGGTCGACCAGGCTGAGCAGAAGGTGCAGGTTGGTCAGCTCGGGGTGGCCCTCGCCCTCCGCCAGCTGTTGCGCGGCGACGATCGCCTCCTGGGCGCGGGTGGTGAACCGTTCGGTGCGCATCAGTGAACCTTCCCGGCGCGTCGCGGGTCAGCCTGCGGATGCGTCGCCAGCACTCCGGCGAGCTCCTCGCGTGCCTTCTCGTCCAGCGTGGGCAGGATGACGCGCGTTCGCACGATGAGGTCTCCCTTCTGGCCCGAGCTGCGCTTCGGCAATCCGCGGCCCGCCAGGTGGATCTCCTGCCCGTTCTGGGTGTTGGGCCGAATCCGCAGCTTGACGTTGCCGGTCGGGGTGGGGACCGGAACCTCGGCGCCGAGCAGCGCCTCGGCCAGCGTCAGCGGCACCTCGGTCACGAGGTCGTTGCCGCGCCGCTCGAATCGGGGATCGGGCTTGACCCGCACGTTCACGACGAGGTCGCCGGCCTGTCCGCCCCCGGCGGCGCGCACGCCGCCGCCCCGCAGCCGGATGCGCGCGCCGTCGGCGACGCCGGCCGGGATCTTGACCTCGAGGCGACGCCCGTCGAGCTCGACCATGCGCTCGGCGCCGCGCGCGACCTCGGCCAGCGTCAGCTCGGCCGTGGCCTCCGCCGTCGGCGCCCGGGTGGCCATGCGCCGGGCGCTGCCCGCAGTGCTCGCGCCTCCGGCACCTGCCGACCCGAGGTCGCCGTACTCGAAGACCTGCTCGAAGCCGCCGGTGCCACCGCCGCCACCGAAGAAGGCCCGGAAGAAGTCGCTGAAGCCGCCCAGATCCTCCGGGCTCACGCGGCGGTATTCCCAGCGCGTGCCGCCGGGAGCGCCGCCGAAGCCCGCCCAGTCGGTCGCGCCGTCGCCGAACCCGGCCTGCTCGTACGCCTGCCAGTTCGCGCCCAGCTCGTCGTAGCGCTTGCGCTTCTCCGGATCGGCCAGGACGGCGTGGGCCTCGTTGGCCGCCTTGAAGCGGCGCTCCGCCTCCTGATCGCCGGGCTTGCGATCGGGATGGAGCTCGCGTGCCAGGCGGCGATAGGCCTTCTTGATGTCGGCCTGGCTCGCCGTCTTCGGCACGCCGAGGATCTGGTAGTAGTCCTTGTACTCCATCGGCTCAGGGCCGCTGGCCGTCAGGCGGGTTGGCCCGCCGGCGGCTGTTCGGCGGAGCCGTCGCCCGTCGCGGCAATCGGCGGCTCCTCGGCGGACTTGCGCGGCCGTCGGGGTCGGCGCGCGACGAGCTTCTGGCGTTCGTCGCGCTCGGCCTTGATCCGCGCCGCCGACCGAGGCGCGTCGATGAGCGCCTCGGCCAGCACCTGGTCCATGTTCTCGACCGGCAGGATCCGGAGCTCGTTGCGCACCTCCTCGGGCACGTCCACGAGGTCACGCTCGTTGCGCTTCGGGATGAGGACGGTCTTCACACCCGCGAGATGGGCCGCCAGCAGCTTCGACTTGAGGCCGCCGATCGGCAGGACCCGCCCACGGAGGGTGATCTCGCCAGTCATGGCGAGGTCGCGTCGCGCCGGCTTGCCGGTCAGCAGGCTGGCCATGGCGGTGGCCATGGTCACGCCGGCCGATGGGCCATCCTTCGGGGTCGCGCCCGCCGGGACGTGGATGTGGACGGTCGTCTTCTCGAAGGCGGCCGGGTCGATCCCGAGCTCCTTCGTCCGCGCCCGGATGAAGCTCAGGCCGGCACGCGCCGACTCCTTCATGACATCGCCGAGCTGGCCGGTGAGGATGAAGTCATCCTTGCCGTCCATCTTCGTGGCCTCGACCTGCACGATGTCGCCGCCGGCGTCACTCACCACCAGCCCCGTCACCATGCCGACCTGGTCCTCCGCGTCCAGCTCGCCGTAGTCGAAGCGGGCTGGCCCGAGGTACTCCTCGAGCGCCTCCGGCTTCACCACGACCTTCGCCTTGGGATCCGAGGCGACCTTGCGTGCCACCTTGCGCGAGACGTTGGCGATCTCGCGCTCGAGGTTGCGGACGCCGGCCTCGCGGGTGAAGGCCTGGATGAGGCGGACGAGCGCGCCCTCCTCGAAGACCAGGTTCTCGTCGGTCAGGCCGTGCGCCTCGAGCTGCTTCGGCACCAGGAAGCGCTCAGCGATCCGGACGCGCTCGAGCTGCGTGTAGCCGGGAAGCTGAATGACCTCCATCCGATCGCGCAGGGCGGCCGGGATGGTGTCGAGCATGTTGGCGGTTGCGATGAACAGCACCTTCGAGAGGTCGAACGGCACCTCGAGGTAGTTGTCCTGGAAGGAGTTGTTCTGCTCCGGATCGAGGACCTCGAGCAGCGCCGACGACGGGTCGCCACGGAAGTCCA